>JAFAAP010000244.1 GCA_023426505.1 Pseudomonadota bacterium | reverse complement strand
CTCCCCGGTGGGGAGAGGTCGAGCGAAGCGAGGGTGAGGGGGAGAACGCTCTCGGGATGGACCTGTAACCCCTCACCCGGACCTGACGGTCCGACCTCTCCCAAGGGGAGAGGTGGGGCGCAGCCTCACGCGAGCGTGAAGTTCATCGTGATCTCGGCGTTGAGCACCTTGGAGACCGGGCAGTTCTTCTCGGCCGCGCGGGCGAGTTCCTCGAACTTGGCGCGGTCGATCCCCGGCACGTTGGCGTTGAGCGTCAGGGCGGACTTGGAGATCTTGAAGCCCGATCCCTCCTGTTCCAGCGTCACCACCGCCTCGGTGGCGAGCTCGGTCGGCGTGAAGCCCGCGCCCTGAAGCTGGAAGGCGAGCGCCATGGTGAAGCAGCCCGCATGGGCGGCCGCGATCAGCTCCTCCGGATTGGTCCCCTTCTCGTTCTCGAAGCGGGTCTTGAAGGAGTAGGGCGTGTTCGACAGAACGCCCGAATCGGCCGAGAGGTGGCCGCTGCCATCCTTGCCCGTGCCCTGCCAGACGGCTCTTGCCTTGCGGTTCATGTGTGTCTCCCTGTGAGGTTACGCTGGGGCATCTAGAACAGGCTGGACCGGACGCCAGAGGTTGCCGGCGCAAAGCCGCCTTGGCGCTTTCGCCTTGCGTTCCGCCCCGGGCTCGGGTTTCTCGAACCGGAACCGCCGCCACGAAAGTCCGGAGCATGATCCGCCTTCCGCCCCGCCTGCGCCCGCGTCTTCTCGGCTCCGCCCTTCTGGCCGCACTGGTGTTCCCGATCCTGCCGGCCGAATGGATGGTGAACACCCGGCTCCTCGTGTCCTGGGACATCGGGGTCGTGTGCTATCTGAGCATTGCCTGGACGAGCGCGGTCGGAGCTTCGCCCAGCCGCATGCAGGAGCGGGCGGCCTGGGAGGACGAGGGGGCGGTCGCCGTCCTGACCCTCACCATGGCGGCGGCCATCGCGAGCCTCGCGGCGATCGCGGTGGAGCTCAAGGGCATCCATGACGACCCGGCGGGCCAGCAGGTTTTTCGCCTTTCGGTCGCGGCGATCACCATCCTGTGCTCGTGGTTCTTCGTGCACACGATCTACGCCATCCATTACGCTCACGAGTATTACGGCGACGCGGGCGAGCGGCAGGGCCTGAAGTTCCCGCACGAGGGCAAGCCCGACTACTGGGACTTCCTCTATTTCGCCTTCAACCTCGGGGCGGCGGCCCAGACCTCCGACGTGGTCATCCTGTCGCGGCGCATGCGCCGCCTCGCGCTCGCCCACACGATCCTGTCCTTCCTGTTCAACACAACGATCCTGGCGCTCGCGGTGAACGTGGGGGCCGGGCTGCTCTAGATCTGCCGAACCACCGCATGAAAAAAGACCGACACGCCATGACGAGAATGCGACCCAAGTCCGGAGCCGCTCCGGTCATCGAAACCGAACGCCTGCTCCTGCGCGGGCACGAGGTCTCAGATTTCGAAGGCAGCCTGGCGCTCTGGACCGACCCCGAGGTGACCCGCTTCATCGGCGGAAAGCCGTCGACGCGGGAGGAGGTCTGGTCGCGGCTGGTGCGCTATGTCGGCCATTGGGCCCTGATGGGCTTCGGCTACTGGGCCATCGCCGAGAAGGAAACGGGCCGCTTCATGGGCGAGGTCGGGTTCGCGGATTTCAAGCGCGAGATCGAGCCCTCGCTCGACGGCATTCCGGAGATCGGCTGGGTGATCGCCCCCCAGGGGCACGGCAAGGGCTATGCGACGGAGGCCGCGCGGGCCGCCGTCGCGTGGGGCGATGCGCATTTCGGTCATGGACGCACGGCCTGCATCATCGCACCGGAGAACGGGCCGTCGATCCGCGTGGCGGAGAAATGCGGCTACGGGGAGCTCTGCCGCACCACCTACAAGGACAAGCCGACGATCATGTTCGTCCGCGAGGGTGTTTAGGCGTCCTCGTCCGGCTCCGCGTCGATGACGCCCCGCGCCACGTCGAAACGGAAGCCTGCGCGGGCCATGGCCGCGAGATCCTTGTCCCGGTAGGGCGCCCGCTCGCCGGGTCGGTAGGGACCGAGCTTGCGGCGGCGGGCGAAGGCATGGGCGGCGCTCTCCTCGTCGCCGTCCTCGCCCTCCAGGGCGTCCGCGATCGTCGAGCGGTCGACGCCCTTGGCCGCGAGCTTCGCCTGGATGGCGCGAGTGGAGCCGCCGCGGCGGCGCAAGGTGGCGACCCGGGCCTGGGCGTAGCGCGTGTCGTCGATGAGCCCGGCGCGCAGGCTCTTCGCCACCACCTCGTCGATCGCCTCGTGGAACTCCGCCGGGTCCTCGCCGCGCAGGCGGCAGCGCTTGTCGACCTTGCGGCGCAGCACCCGCCGCAGGTTCTCGGCCGAGGAGGAGTAGCGTTCGAGATAGGCCATCGCGGCCCGCTGCAGATAGGCCGGCGTGACCTTCCGGGGAATCTTCCGGACGGGTTTCCTGTCGTCGTCCGTCATGAGCTCTCGGGTTCGGGCGACGAACTCTCGCCGGGCTTTTCCACCTGTCCGCGCCGCTGGAGCTGCAGGGCCACGAACCAGCACAGGGACGCCCACGCGGCTCCCACGGACCATCCGGCGAGCACATCGCTCGGCCAGTGGACCCCGAGATAGACGCGGCTCAGGCCGACCAGCAGGGTCATGGCGACGGCGAGGCCGACGATGAAGGCGCGGGCCCGCCTCCGGGTCTCGACCCGGGCCAGCAGGGCTCCGAGCGTCAGATAGGTCACGGCGGACATCATCGCATGGCCGCTCGGGAAGCTCGCGGTGTAGACCCGCGTCGCATGGGGCACGAGGTCCGGCCGCGGGCGCTCGAAGCCGAGCTTGAGGCCCGAGGACAGAAGGGTTCCGCCGATCACCGCGACGAGCACCAGCAGCGCCGTCCCGCGCTTGCCGACGATCATCAGATAGGCCCAGGTCCCCCAGGTGATGATGCTCAGGACCGCATAGCCGCCGAGGCCTGTGATGTCGCGCGCCGCCTCTTCCAGCCATGACGGCCCGATCGGATTAGCCAGATTGGCCGGGTCGCGCAGGGCGAGCAGGAGCCGGCTGTCGAGGGCGTGGATCTCACCCTCCCGCACGGTGTCGGCCAGCTCCATGAAGGCCCAGGCGAAGAACCCGAAGGCCGCGAGCGTCAGCAGGGGGCCGAGCTCGTTCAGGCGGAGCCGGAGCCAGAGGCGGGTGGCGGGGGTGATCAGGGCATGCATCGGGGAAGACATAGAGGGCGGATGCGGGTCTGGCGAGAGGAGAGATGCTCCCTCGCTCTCGTCATGCCGCATGGTGGATACGATCCTGCCGCCCGGTTTCATCCCGCGAGCGCCCGCCTCACGACGAGGCGGGCCGGGGAGTGCCGTCCTCAGTGCCGGAAGTGCCGGTAGCCGGTGAACACCATGGCGAGCCCCGCTTCGTCGGCGGCGCGGATCACCTCCTCGTCGCGCATGGAGCCGCCGGGCTGGATCACCGCCGTGGCGCCGGCCTCGGCGGCGGCGAGCAGGCCGTCCGCGAAGGGGAAGAAGGCATCGGAGGCCACCACCGAGCCCTTGGCGAGGGTTTCGGGCAGGCCCGCGGCCTTCGCGGCCTCGGCGGCCTTCCAGGCGGCGATGCGCGAGGAATCGACTCGGCTCATCTGGCCGGCCCCGATGCCGACCGTGGCGAGGTCCCTCGCATAGACGATCGCGTTCGATTTCACGTGCTTGGCGACCCGGAACGCGAAGCGCAGGTCCTCGAGCTCCCGGTCCGTCGGGGCGCGCTTCGTCACCACCTTCAGGTCCATGGCGTCGACCACCGCGTTGTCGCGGCCTTGAGCCAGGAAGCCGCCCGCCACCGTGCGGGCGGTCAGTCCCTCCTGGCGCGGATCCGGCAGGGCGCCCGCGAGCAGCAGGCGCAGGTTCTTCTTCGCGGCCACGATGGCGATCGCCTCCTCGCTCGCATCCGGCGCGATGATGACCTCCGTGAAGATCTCCGTGATCGCGCGGGCTGCGTCCGCGTCGAGCGGCCGGTTCATGGCGACGATGCCGCCGAAGGCCGAGACCGGGTCGCAGCGCAGGGCCTTCTCGTAGGCTTCGCGCAGGCTCGCGCCTTCCGCCACGCCGCACGGATTGGCGTGCTTGACGATCACGACCGCGGCGGAGCGTTCGGGCAGGAACTCGGCCACGGCCTCATAGGCCGCGTCGGTGTCGTTGATGTTGTTGTAGGAGAGCTGCTTGCCCTGCACCTGGCGGGCGGTGGCGACGCCGGGGCGGTTCTCCGGCGTGCGGTAGAAGGCGGCCGCCTGGTGCGGGTTCTCGCCGTAGCGCAGCACCTCGGCGATGGTGCCGCCGAGCGCCCGGAAGGGCGGGGTCTCCTCAGCAAGCTCGCGGGCGAACCAGTTGGAGATCGCCGCGTCGTAGGCGGCCGTGCGCGCATAGGCCTTCTGGGCGAGGCGCCGGCGCAACGTGAGGGTCACGGCGCCCTCGTAGGCGTCGAGGTCGGACAGGATCGCGGCGTAGTCGGCGCCGTCCACCACCACGGCCACGTCGCCATGGTTCTTAGCGGCCGCGCGGATCATCGCGGGGCCGCCGATGTCGATGTTCTCGATGCAGTCGTCATAGGGCTTGTTCGCCGCGACCGTCGCCTCGAACGGATAGAGGTTCACCACGAGGAGATCGATCGGCTGGATGCCGTGGGCGAGCATCGCGGCCTGATGCTCGGGGTTCGCCCGGACGCCCAGGAGGCCGCCGTGGACCGACGGGTGCAGGGTTTTCACGCGCCCGTCCATCATCTCGGGGAAGCCCGTGACGTCGCTCACGTCCTTCACGGGCAGGCCCGCCTCCGTGAGCGCCTTGTGCGTCCCGCCCGTGGAGACCAGCTCGATGCCGCGCTCGTGCAGGGCGCGGGCGAAGTCCACGAGGCCGGTCTTGTCGGAAACGGAAAGCAGGGCGCGCGTGATGCGCTTCGGGTCGCTCGGCATGGCGGGCCGCTCCATTTGGATAGGATATGGGGCGCGCGATAGCACGGCGGAACCCCGATGGGAACCGCCGCAAAACTCATGGCAGAGCACGGATTTCAGAGCAGTCCCGGATCGTGCTCCGGCTGAGGCTCCTGCGGGCTGAAGGTACGGGCCAGGCGCTGGAAGCGCCAGCGGACGGAGGGTGTCTCGCTCGGCCGCACGGCGAGCACGATCTGCTCCGTGCGCCGCATGCCCTCGGACGTCGCCAGGAAGGCGCTGTCCTCCACGAAGGCTTCGCCGGGGCTGACGGTGAACTGCCAGGCCTCCCGGTTGGGCAGGACCAGCATGACCACGCGGCCTCCCTGCGCCCGGCTCGCCTTGATGCCCGGCGCCAGATGGAACCGCACGACGGCCTCGCGGGCGGGGATGCTCGCGCCCTCGCCCGAGAACATATCCTCGCCCTCCAGAACCTCCCCGTCGGGATGGAGGTGCCAGCGCCGCTCGTGGGTCAGGCCGAACCCGGCGCGGTAGCCGTCGTGGCTGGCGCTGAGGAGCTGCACGTGGTCGCGTTCGCTGCGCTCCGCCGTCACGCGCTCCGGCCCGCCGATGACCACTGGGCCGACCCGCCGCATGACCCAGCCGGCGACCTTGCGGTCGAGCCAATGACCCTTCACGGCGACGATCTGGCAGGACGAGAGGTCGTTGATGGAGGCGGTGGAATGCGCGACCGTCGAGCGCGAGGCCTGGATCACCGCCTCGGTGGCGATGCGCGGCGTGCCGCAATTGACCACGATGCGCTGGCGGCCGCTGGAGAACTCGAACGACAGGCAGCCGGCGCCGGCCTCGGACGAGAGCGGAAGCGGCGGCGGCTTGCCCACGTCGGCCACCAGCAGGGCGGGGCCCGCCTCCATGCGCTCGTAGCCCGAATGGGGCGCGTGGTGGATCGGCTGGCTGCGCATGTCGTCGTAGGTGAGCAGCGTCGCCAAGTGGTCGGCGGCGGTCACGCCCATGCCGTTGAAATGGGACAGCGTCCCGTCCCCGTGCCGGAACAGGCGCACCATGGGCAGCATGCGGTCGATGGCGTGGAGCAGGGATTCGGGCGTGTCGATCTCGCGGCTCGCGTACATCTGGCGGAGCGGCAGGAGATCGAACAGCAGCTCGACGACGATGCGCGGGTTGCGGCTCGCGTGCCCGCCGTCGGCCAGGACCTGCCGGTCGAGCTCGCGCACGAGGAGGCGCGTGGCGCGCTTCAAGGTACGCTCCAGTCCTTCGCAGCACAGGCCCGCATAGCACAGGGCGATGGCCGCCATGAGCTGCTCGAACGGCAGAGCGCCGGTGCGGGTGCGCCGCTCCAGGTCCTTCACGCACTGGCCGAGGATACGCAGGAAGCGCTGGTAGAAGGCGTGGTCCGCGCCTTCCAGGATCAGCGGCGACTGGCTGATGAAGGACATGAGCCGCCGCGCGAGGATCCCGGTCTCGGTAGCGGTCCGCCTGTCGCCGAGGCGCGAGGTGACGAACTCGTCGACCAGCGAGCGCGCATTGGCCTGCGCGAGCGCCGTGCCGGCGGCCCGCAGGTGCCTGAGCCAGCCGAAGCCGTAGAGCGCCTCGGCCCAGGCGCGACTCGGCGGCACGAAGCTGAAGGGCGAGCGCCCGCTCGTGGTGATGGCGCGGCCCGCGAAGGCGAAGAAGCCCGAATAGATGTCGGTCGCGATGGTCGGGTCGGCCGTGCGCAGGTCCTGCGGGGCGAAGAGCAGCCGATGCGGCACGGGGGTGCCGAACCGGAGCAGCGTCACGCTCCCGGCGAGGGTGCCGCGCGCGGCGCGACCGACCTCGCGCAGCGCGAGGCCGTATAGCCGCCAGCGGTCGGGGCCGGAATCCACGCGTGGCGCTCCTCTTCTCATGCTGAATTCGACTGCAGCTTAAACGAGGAGTTCCAGCTTTTTGGTTAACATCCGGTAAGCACGGAGTGTTTTGTTGTCACGCATCCCGCACGAACCGGGCCATGAAGAACCCGTCGAGGCCGCTGCGGTCGTGGCCCGCCACGGACAGGTGGCAGGGCAGGGTGCGCACGTCGCCCTCCGGGGTCAGGCACTCAATGAGGCCGCCGATCTCCTCAGGACTGACCGGCTTTCGCTTGAAGTCCGGATGCCGCGCGAGAAAAGCTTCCGCCTGCTGCTCCCCTTCTTCCGCTTCGAGCGAGCAGGTGCAGTAGACGAGCCGCCCGCCGGGCTTGAGCAGGCTTGCGGCCTTGTCGAGCAGGCGCGTCTGCAGGCCCGCGAGTTTCCTCACGTCCTCCTCGCCTTTGGTCCAGGCCACGTCCGGGTGGCGGCGGATCGTGCCGGTGGCCGAGCAGGGCGCATCGAGCAGGATCGCGTCGAAGGGCGCCTCGTCGAGCTTTTCCGCGTCGACGGCGCGGGTGGCGGCCTGGAGCTTCAGGCGCGCCAGGTTCTCCTCCAGCCGCTTGAGGCGCTTGGCCGAGCGGTCGACGGCCAGGACTTCGGCTCCGGCGGCGGCGATCTGGGCGGTCTTGCCGCCGGGCGCGGCGCAGAGATCCGCGATGCGCTCGCCGGGCTTGGGGTCGAGCAGGCGCGCCGGCAGGGCGGCGGCGGCGTCCTGCACCCACCAGGCGCCGTCCTCATAGCCCGGCAGCTCGCGGATCGCCGTGCGCTCGGTGAGGCGGACGCTTCCTGTCGGCAGAAGGATGCCCCCGAGACGCTCGGCCCAGCCGGACCCGTCCTCCTTCACGGTCAGGTCCACGGACGGCAGGGCCTGATGCGCCCTGGCGATCTCCGTGGCGAGGGTCTCGCCGTACTGGGCGATCCAGCGCTCCTCCAGCCAGCCCGGCGTGTCGAGCCAGGGCTCGGCCGCGGTCAGGATCGCGTCGCGTTCGCGGGCGATCCGGCGCAGGACCGCGTTGATGAGGCCGCCCGCATGCTTCAGACGCCGGTCCTCTTGGGCGAGCTGCACGGCGGTGTCGACCGCCGCATGGTCCGGCACGTCGAGGAAGAGGATCTGGGCCGCCCCGATGGCGAGGAGGTTGAGCAGGCGCTCGTCGCGCGCGCCCTTGTCGAGCCGCTCGCGCAGGGCCCATCCGATGGTGCCGAGCCGGCGCATGGTCACGATGGCGATGGCGCGGGCGAGCGCCTCGTCGCGCCCCGACATGCGCTCCTGGGGGCCGAACTCGTCGAGCATGTCGTCGAGGGGGACACGCCGCTTCAGCGCCTCCGTGACGGCGGTCCAGGCGAGGCGGCGCGGCCCGAGGCCGGAGGTTTCGGAATGATCGGCCACGTCTCAGCCCCACGGTCCGCGGCGGGGCGCGGTGCCCCAGGGGCTGCCTGCCGGCGGCCGGGGCGCGAAGCCGCCACGCACCGGCGCTCCCATCTGCTGCGCGAGCGCCTGGAGGGCGGCGATCCGGTTTTCCGTCGCCGGATGGGTCGAGAAGAGGTTGTCCATGCCGTGTCCCGAAAGGGGGTTGATGATGAAGAGCGGCGCCGTCGCCGGGTGGCGCTCCGCATCCATGTTGGGAATCTGGGCGGCACCGCCCGCGATCTTGGCGAGCGCGGAGGCGAGCGCCATGGGCTGGCCGCAGATCTCGGCGCCCATCCGGTCCGCGTCATACTCCCGCGAGCGGCTGATGGCCATCTGAATGATCATGGCGGCGATCGGCGCGATGAGCGCGGTCGCCAGCATCACGATCGGATTGGGCCGGTCGTCGCCGCGCCCGCCGAAGAAGAAGCCGAACTGGGCGATCGTCGCGATGGCGCCCGCGATGGTGGCGCTGACCGTCATGATCAGGGTGTCGCGGTTCTTGATGTGCGCCAGCTCGTGCGCCATCACGCCCGCGATCTCGTCGTAGGAGAGCATCTGCAGCAGGCCCGTGGTGGCGGCCACCGCGGCGTTCTCCGGGTTGCGGCCGGTCGCGAAGGCGTTGGGCTGGGGATTGTCGATGAGGTAGACCCGCGGCATCGGCAGGCCTGCGCGCTGCGACAGGTCCCGCACCATGCGAAACAAGTCCGGCGCCGTGCGCTCGTCCACCTCGACCGCGTGATGGGCGGCGAGCGCCAGTCGGTCGGAGTTCCAGTAGGCGTAGAGGTTCGTGGCGACGGCGATTCCTAAGGCGATGAGCATGCCGTTCGCGCCGCCCAGCATGTAGCCGACCACGCCGAAAAGGGCCGTCAGGGCCGCCAGAAGCATCCCGGTCTTGACGGTGTTCATCAGGGTCTCCACCTCGTGTCCAACGCGGATCGTCCGCACGACCCTTATGTGGGAACGGTCCAGGTCAGTCCCAAGATCCTCGCAAGATCCGCCCGAACCCGCTCGAAAGGCTCGGGCGCACATGGCATAAGGCGCCCCATGAGCACGAACGACACCCCCAACACGGATCCGGCCGCCTTCCTCGAAGGCGCGGCTCCCGACAAGCCCCTCTCGCCCGCCGCCCGGCGCGCCCTGGAGGAGGCGGCCGAGCGCCGCCGCGAGATCGACGCCCGCGCGGCCGAGATCGCCGCCCGCAAGGAGCACAACGGCCGCGGCGGCCTGGAGCCGGTCCGCTACGAGGACTGGGAGGTGAAGGGCCTCGCCAGCGACTTCTGAAAAATTTTTCGCCGGGCATGTCACATCCGGCCCCCTCGTCTCGTCTTGATCCCGTCAGCACGATCGAAAAAGGATTGACGACGATGACCGAACCCCGCCTCAACCCCTTCACGGCCGCCCCGGCCACCATGAAGGCCATGCTCGACCTGGAGAACCAGGTGAAGGCGAGCGGGCTGGAGATGAGCCTGATCCATCTGGTGAAGACGCGCGCCTCGCAGATCAACGGCTGCGCCTTCTGCATCCACATGCACACCCGCGAGGCGCGGGCCGACGGCGAGACCGAGGAGCGTCTCTACCTCCTCGACGCCTGGCGCGAATCGCCCCTCTACAGCGACCGGGAACGGGCCGCCCTCGCCTGGACCGAGGCCCTCACGCTGGTGGCCCAGACCCGTGCGCCGGACGAGGATTACGCCCTCCTGAAGGCGCATTTCTCGGACGAGGAGCAGGTGAAGCTCACCCTGGCGATTTCCGCCATCAATGCCTGGAACCGCTTCGCCATCGGCTTCCGGTCGATCCATCCGGTCGGGGCGCACCGTGCGGCCGCCTGACGGCCACGGAGACGCCCATGAGGCGGACCCGTTCCGGGCCCTGCGGCCGCGGCTGGTCCGCCTCGCCTACCGGATGCTCGGCTCGATGGCGGAGGCCGAGGACATCGTCCAGGAGGCCTGGCTGCGCTGGCACGGAACCGACCGCTCCGCCGTCCGGGAGCCCGCCGCCTTTCTGTCCCGGACGGTGACGCGGCTTTGCCTCGACCATCTGAAATCGGCCCGGGTGAAGCGCGAGACCTATATCGGGCCCTGGCTGCCCGAGCCGGTCTTCGACGGCGCCGAGGACGGGGAGGACGATCTCTCCCTCACGCTGATGATGGCGCTCGAACGGCTCTCCCCGCTCGAGCGCGCCGCCTTCCTGCTGCACGACGTGTTCGGCATGGGCTTCGACGAGATCGCCCGGACCCTCGACCGGGAGCCCGCCGCCTGCCGCCAGCTCGCCGCGCGGGCGCGGCGCAACGTGCGCGCCGCCCGTCCGCGCTTCCCGGTCCCGCAGGACGAGGGGCAGCGCGTGGTGGACGCCTTCTTCGCGGCTTCCCGCAGCGGCGACCTGCAGGGGCTGCAGGCTCTGCTCGCCGAGAACGTGGCCGCCTATACGGACGGCGGCGGCATCAAGAACGCGGCCCTCAATCCGCTCTTCGGCTTCCGCCGCGTCGCGGGGCTGCTCATGGGCGTGGCCCGCAAGTCCGACTTCGCGACGCCGCCGGTGCTGTACAAGGGGATGATCAACGGCCTGCCGGGCTTCGTCACCCTCGAGGCCGGCGACACCCTCCAGACCACGGCGCTCCAGATCGAGGACGGGCGCATCACCGCCATCTACGTGGTTCGCAATCCCGAGAAGCTCCGGCACGTCGCGCAGCTCGACCTGTCCCGTCCCCTGCCGACGCCCGAGCCTTGAGCCCGCCAAAGGGACCATTGTTCTGCCCGGCCGCAGCCGTTACCGTGCTGCCCAAAAGGGGAGGGGTGGAGTGAGCGGGGCGGCACGCCTGGACATCTTCCGGGATCTTCTGGACGAGGCGCACCGGGCGCTGGATCTGCAATTCGGCTTCGAGCTGTGGGACGGATCGACCGTTCCGCGGGACCTGCCGTCCTATGCCATGCGCCTGGTGATCAAGCGCGAGAACGTGGTCGCGAGCCTCCTGCGGCGGCCGACCCTGGACACGGCCGTTAACGCCTACGTGGCGGGGCTGCTGGACCTGAAGAACGGCACCATCTTCGATCTCGCGGCGCAGCGCCCGCAAGGCAAGATCGGCCGGCGCCTCAAGGGCGTGAGTAAGCTCAAGGCCCTGAAGACCGCCTTCCGGTTCCTTCGCGCGCCCGCCGACATGCCTCGGCCCCTCGACCGGCCGGCGGAAGGGACCGGCGCGCGTGACGGCAAGCCGTCCAGCAATAAGGCCAACATCGCCTATCACTACGACGTGTCGAACGACTTCTACCGGCTCTTCCTCGATCCGGAGATGGTCTATACCTGCGCCTACTTCCAGCCCGACTGGCACGACGACCTCGCCCGGGCCCAGAAGGACAAGCTCGATATGATCTGCCGCAAGCTCCGGCTCAAGCCCGGCGAGCGCCTGCTCGACATCGGCTGCGGCTGGGGCGCGCTCATCTGCCATGCGGCGCAGCATTACGGCGTGAAGGCGGTGGGCGTGACGCTCGCCGAGGAGCAGGCGGCTCTGGCGCGCGAGAAGGTCGAGCGGCTGGGGCTCCAGGACCGGGTCGAGGTGCTGCTCAAGGACTTCACCCAGATGGAGGGCGAGTTCGACAAGATCTCGTCCATCGGCATGTTCGAGCATGTGGGGATCGCCAATTACCCCACCTACTTCCGCACGGTTCACCGGCTGCTCAGGCCGCGCGGGCTCTACCTGCATCATTGCATCGCGCGCCGGGCCAAGCGCTCCGACAAGGCCTTCGGCCGCCTCAAGCCCGAGGCCAAGGCTATCATGCGCTACATTTTCCCGGGCGCGGAGCTCGACCATCTCGGCATGTCGGTCTCCAACCTCGAACGCTACGGCTTCGAGGTGCACGACGTGGAGGCCTGGCGCGAGCACTACCAGCGCACCACGCGCCTGTGGTGGGAGAACCTGAACGCCAACCGGGCGAAGGCCGAGGCCGAGGTCGGCCCCGAGACCACGCGGGCTTGGCTTCTCTACCTCGCGGGCGTGTCGCTCGGCTTCGAGCGCGGCGTGATCGGCGTCAACCAGACGCTGGCCTCCAAGCGCACGCGCGGCCCGTCCGGCTTGCCGCCGTCGCGGGCGGATCTTTATCGCGACGGCGACCGCTGAGAGTTGAGACTAGAGAGGGCGCAGGAGGATCCTCAGCAGGACGCCGCCCGTCGCCAGGATGACGAGGCCGAAGACCAGGATGGCGGGGCCAACGGGTGGGGATGCCACCCGGATCGCTCCGTAGGCCGCGAGGATCAGCCCGAGCAGGCAGACGGAAATGCCGATCAGGACGGCAAGCCCGGAGAATTCCGGGCGCAATGCCGACGGGGGCTGATCTGATCTGCTGTTCATCGGCGGCGTCTCACTTGCACGTTATATTGAAACATGAATCCTGGTGAGACGCAAATGAAATGTTACAAAGTTATTAAGAGCCGGAAGCTCAAGGCGTGACCACCACCCGCGTCCCGACGCTCACGCGCTCGTAGAGGTCCATGATGTCCTCGTTGTGCATGCGAATGCAGCCGTAGGAGGCGTAGGTCCCGATGGAGCCGGGACGATTGGTGCCGTGGATGGCGTACTCGTCCAGGTCCAGGGTCAGCGCCCGCGCGCCCATGGGGTTGTTGGGGGCGCCGCCCGGAATGACATTGGGCAGCCGCGGGTTGTCGCGTTTCACCTCCGCGGGCGGCGACCAGGCAGGGCGAACGTACTTGCCGTCGATGCGCGCCTCTCCGAACCACTGCTTGCCGGGCTTGCCGACGGCCACCGGGTAGCGCACGGCCGTGCCGTCGCCGCGCACGTAGTAGAGACGCCGCTCGCCCGTGCGGATCACGATGGTGCCGGAGGAGATCCCGGCCTGGAACGGCACCACCTCGCGGGCTGCGGCTATGTCCGCGAGGCCCGTCATGCCCGCCAGACAGGCGGCCGCGAAAGCCAATCCCCTGACCATGTCTCAACCCTCCTGCAAAGCTGCGCAGGGGTGAGACGCGGGAGGAACGGCTACGGTTCCAAGGGTGTCAGATCACCGGGTCCCAGCCCAGCATGCGGTCCTGGACCGCCGCGACGGTCCGCGGGGTCCGATTCACCATGCGGGCATGAAGGCGCTTCACGGTGGAGCTCGCCGTCGTCAAGCACAGGAACGGCAGGAAGGCGTGGACCAGGGCCGCGAGACCGGCGCGGAGCAGAGGGAACGCGAAGCTCAGGGCCACGCCCATATGCTCCAGGTAGGTCTCGCCGACGGATTCGGGGTGCTCGGTGAACAGCCGCTTCAGGGACATGGAAGCCTCCCTCTTGAAGCCCGCATGGTAGGAGCCGCGCCGGGAGGGCTCAAGCTGCCCGTTCGGATGGGCCGCTGGCCGGACGTGAGGACGGCAGACCTTGAAACGAACATGGCCGGGACGAGCCCGGCCATGACGAGGCACAGATGGTCAAGGCGGGGTCAGGCCGCCTGCACCCGCTTGTTCTGGCGGTTTTCCACGAGGTCGTCGACCACGGCGGGGTCGGCCAGGGTCGAGGTGTCGCCGAGATTGCCGAACTCGTCCTCGGCAATCTTGCGCAGGATGCGGCGCATGATCTTGCCCGAGCGGGTCTTGGGCAGGCCCGGCGCGAACTGGATCAGGTCCG
>JAFAAP010000195.1 GCA_023426505.1 Pseudomonadota bacterium | reverse complement strand
CCGGAGACGCCTGGACCATGACAACCTGAGCAGGATGAAGCGCCGGGAGGCGGCACGCTTTGGGCCGCCACCGGCACTGCTCCGGCCATCATGGCAGCCGCCAACGACATCATGCTTCCCAGCATGTGAGCGGATGCCAGTCGCACCCTACCCACGGCCTCAAGCCCTGCGCAGGTCGGCTTTCGTCAATGGGCCGGAACGAATTCGCTTTCCAGTCGCGGCGAAGATCGCGTTCAGCACCGCCGGCGCCGCCACGAAGATCGTCGGCTCGCCGACACCGCCCCAGAAGTCGCCCGATGGCATCACGATGGATTCGACCGCGGGCATCTCGTCCATGCGCATCATCTGGTAGGAATCGAAGTTCTCCTGCTCCACCTTGCCGTCTTTCAGAGTGATCTCGCCATAAAGCAAGGCCGTCAGGCCGTAGACGAAAGATCCTTCGATCTGGGCTGCGATCTGCTGGGGATTGACCGCATGGCCGCAATCCGTCGCGGCTACGATGCGGTGGATCTTCAGCACCCCGTTATCGCCGACCGACACCTCAGCGCAGGCGGCAACGTAGCTGCCATAGCCCATGTGCTGGGCAAGCCCACGGTAGACACCTTGCGGTGCCGGGGTGCCCCAGCCTGCCTTCTCGGCCACCGCGTTGAGCACGGCGAGATGTTTGGGATGGTTGACGAGCAGCTTGCGCCTGAACTCCAGCGGATCCTTGCCGGCGGCATGCGCCAGCTCGTCCATGAAGCACTCAAGATAGAGGGCATTCTGATTGTTGTTCACGCCGCGCCAGAAGCCCGGTGGGATCGGCGGGTTTCGCATGGCGTGATCAATGAGCAGATTCGGGACCGTGTAGCCGAGCACACCCTCCGTCCCGCTTGGATTGAGGCCCTGGAATGTGGCGGGATCCCGCCCATTCTGGAGGCCCTGGGGATTGACACCCGCTAGGATGGACTGACCCGAGATGCGCATATGCAGTCCAGTCAGGTTCCCGTCCGCATCGAGAGCTCCGACCATCTTGGCCTGCGTGATTGGGTGATAATGCCCGTGCAGCATGTCCTCTTCACGGGACCAGATCAGCTTCACGGGGGTACCAGGCATCTCCTTGGCGATCAGAACCGCCTGACGAACATAGTCGTGGCTTGTAGCGCGCCGACCGAAGCCCCCTCCGAGGTTCTGGCGATAGACATCGCATTTCTCGATCGGCAGGCCCGAGGCGGCAACAGCCGTAGCGAGAGCAGCCTCGGCATTCTGCGTGGCCGTCCAGACCTCGCACCTCTCATTGCTCCACAGAGCCGTGGCGTTCATCGGCTCCATGGTGGCATGGTGCTGGTATGGGAAACCGTAATCGGCCTCCACCTTCTTGGCCGCACCCGCGATGGCTGCTTTGACATCACCGGCCTGGTTGCCCACGAAGGCCTGTTCCGCCTTCAATCCCTCCTTGAGCATCTGATCGATGCTCTCGCTGGAGAGGGCAGCATTCGGCCCCCCGTCCCATTCGATGGGAAGGGCGTCGAGGGCCGTCTTGGCACGCCACCATGTGTTGGCGACAACCGCGACGGCATTGTCGCCGACGGCGAGGACCTTCTTGACTCCCGGCATGCCTTGGACCTGTGCGGCGTCGAAGCTCTTGAGCTTGCCGCCGAACACCGGGCAGGCCTTGATAGCAGCATTGAGCATCCCCGGACGCTTCACGTCGATGCTGTAGATCTGGGATCCGTTCAGCTTTTCGGCCGTGTCGAGCCGCTTGACGGGCTTTCCGGCAATTGTCCAGTCTTTGGGCTCTTTGAGCTGAACGTCTTTCGGGGCCTCGAGCTTCGAGGCGGCCTCGGCGACCTTGCCATAGGTTGTCGTACGGCCTGATGGAGAATGCGTAATCACGCCCTTTGAGACGGTGCACTCGCTGGCTGGCACTCCCCACCCATTGGCGGCAGCCTGGATCAGCATCTGCCGGGCGGCAGCGCCTCCCTTTCGCATGTAATCATGCGAATCGCGAACGCCCCGGCTTCCGGCCGTTTGAAAGTTACCCCAGACGCGGCTACGGGCAACGTTCTGGCCCGGGGTCGGATACTCGGTCGTCACCTTCGCCCAGTCGCATTCGAGCTCTTCAGCAACGAGCTGGGCAAGGCCTGTCAAAGTGCCCTGCCCCATCTCAACGCGACCGACCCGGACCACCACCGTGTCATCCGGCCTCACCATCACCCAGGCGTTGACCTCCGGGGTGCTTTGCGCAATCGCTTCCCCAGTAAAGGAGATATTAAAGCCCAGCGCCAGCCCTCCAGCTGCAGCGGAGGAACCAACAAGGAACGAGCGGCGAGATACATCGAGTGCTGCAGTCATAGGTTCCCCCTGATCCCGGTCAGCCGCGGTTCTCTGAAGCAGCGAGCTTGATGGCCGCCTTGATGCGGTTGTAGGTTCCGCATCGACAGATATTCGTCATCTCGGCCACAATGTCCTCGTCAGAAGGGCTGGGGTTGGCCTGAAGGAGTGCCGCAGCGGCCATGATCTGACCTGTCTGGCAATAGCCGCATTGCGGAACATCGAGTTCGAGCCACGCCTTCTGCAATGGATGCGACGTGTCCGGAGACAAACCCTCGATCGTCAAGATCTTCTGCTCAGACGTAATTGCTGATATCGGGAGACTGCAGGAACGTGTGGCAGCGCCATCCACATGAACGGTGCAGGCGCCGCATTGGGCAACGCCACAGCCATATTTCGTGCCGGTCAGTCCGACCTGCTCGCGTATGACCCACAAGAGAGGCGTGTCTGGTTCAGCATCGACTTGATGAACAGTTCCATTGATCGTCAGGCTGACCATCTCGTTTCTCCCGATTTTTGATTATGGGTGCATCTTCACGCGCAACTGAACTATCAATCTTAGAATGGTTCGAATGCCAGTCAATCATTCGTGACTGAATGGAATAGGAATTCAGCGCTCCAGTAACGCACCTCCAAGTATGATCAATTTTGCCAACTCATCATAAGGCAAGAAGTCTTGGACGGCTCAATTGTGATAATCTGCAGCAAGATCGACGGCGTTGATGCATTGCACAAATTGATCGTGCAATGCATCAATCCACGCGAGAGCGAACAGGTCGCGTCTATTTCCAATCGATTGTTCTCTTCAGGTCTTCTGTTCTCAGTAGAAGGGTGGGACAGAGTTTATGGAACTGCTACGTTACTCTCCGGTTGTGCCTTGGCAATCGTGACACCAATAGGTTCTCCGATGCGCATTGCTCTTCTCACATTCACCACCTTGGCACTCACTCCGGCAATGGTTCAGACCCAAGATGTGGCAGCAGGCGAGAAGGTATTTGCGCAATGCCGGGCATGCCATCAGGTTGGCCCAACGGCCAAGAACGCAGTTGGTCCGGTGCTCAATGGTCTCTTCGGCCGGAAGGCTGGAACGGTGGAAGGGTACAACTATTCCCCCGCTAACAAGAACTCAGGCGTCACTTGGGACGAGGCAACATTCTCCGAATACATCAAGGATCCCAAGGTCGAGATGCCTGGCACCAAGATGATGTATGCAGGCCTAAAGGATGAGCAGCGGATTAAGGACCTGACCGCCTATCTCAAACAGTTCAATGCCTCCGGCCAGAAGGCTGCATCTGCCGAGGGTGGCATTACGATTGCAGGTCACTAGCGCACTTTCCGGTGAATGGGATTCAGTTTTCAGTAATGCACTCCTTTCGGCCTGCTCCAAACGATGCGCTCTTCAAAAGAGTGGGCATCACAAACGTGGGTGACCCTGTGAACATCCTGATTGTGACCACGTCTCCAGCCTTTCGGTCTTGCTGCGGGGCAAGCTCAGCATGAGTAGTGCACTGACACACGTGCCATTGGCCAAGCTAACAATCTCCTCCAAGGGGAGCTTTTCTGATCGTCAGCTTAAAATAAGCCGATATCGAGTGAACTGGCATGATACAGTGCACTTGTGCAGCGGCGTTCAGGCCCGGAACTGATCTCGGATGGGCGGGCGCCATATCCTCCTGCCCGTTGCAGCGAACGCCGCATTGGTAAGGGCTGGCGCGACGGGCGGCACACCCGGTTCGCCCACGCCTCCAAGCGGCTGTCGGTAGTCATGCAACGCGACCAGGTGAACGTGGATTTCGCGCGGCGCCGTGTCGATTCAAATGACCTCATAGCTGTCGAAGTTGCTCTGCTCGACCTGCCCGTTCTTGAGCGAGATCCCCGAACTCGTCGCAAGTCCTACTCCCGTTTCTACGGCATCCCCATATGGGAGCGGATGCGGTCGGGATTGACCCGCGGGCCGTAGTCGATCGCGATATCGACCCTTGGGATGACAAGCCTGTCCCCCTCGATCCGGGCTTCCGTGGCGACAGCCACGTGGCTCACAAAGCTGTCGTGGCCCGCAATGCTAAGTTCGTGGCCCTGCGGGAGGCTCCGTCCCCGGATAATGCCCGCAGCAGCCGTCTCGATAACCTGCCGCAGGCGACCAGTATCGATGGGATAGAGCTTCGGGTCTTTGCCGTGGTTCCAGCATCCCCAATGTCTATTGGGTCGATGACGCGGGCCGGACCGATCAAGTCAAGAAGATAATCCTTCGAGTCGCGTCTAGCAGCGTGGGCCAACTCGGCGACAAATGATTGGATCGCGAACGCATGCGGCACGTTGGAGACCTGCCGGAATCAGCCAATGCCTGAAACGGGTTAGGAAGCGAGATTCCCTACGCGTTGGGAACGTTCGCTTTGATGAGGATTGCTGCCTTCGAGCTTAGTACTACAGCCGGGCCTTGCTTCGGCGCCGCGTGCGCTTGCGCCAGTGGCATTCGCGAGCGCGCTGCTGATGGCGCCGACGCCACGCGGACCAATGCTCGACCGCCTCAACCGAAGGCGGCCGCTCCCACACCAGATGCCAGAGCAGCCGGCGCACCTCCGGTACGGTGAGCGGCAGCAACTCCGCGGCTTGCCCGACGGGGGCCTCTCCCCCCGATGGCGTGCTGGCGCACGATGGTCAGATACGCATGGGCCAGCATGGATAAGGTGATGTGCCGGTGCCAGCCCGTCCACGAGCGCACCTCGTACTCGTCCAGCCCGGTCTCACCTTTGGCTTCCTCAAAGCCACTCTTGATCCGCCAGCGCTGACCGGCCACCCGCACCAGTGTGGCCAAGGGTGTCGCGGCAGGCACCCAGGTGAGATAGAACGTGAACTGGTGCGGCTGCCCCTTCGGGCCCTTCTTGCGCCGGATCAGCAGCCCGGACTGCCAACCGGCTGGCGGGAAGCCGTAGGGCAGATAGGCCCAGCCATACAGCCGTGGCCCCTTGGCGCCATCGCCGGCGCTCAGGCGTGTCCAGCCCCGCGCCGGCACGTCCTCGAGCCAATCCTCCACGGGCTTGAGCCCGAGCCGCTGGGCCGAGGTCACCGCCAGCACGTAACCGCGCCCCTGCGCCTCGATCAGGCGCCGGGTCTGGGAATCAGCGCCATACACGCAGTCGCCCACCACCCACGTGCAGGGCACACCGGCCTCGAACGCCCGCTTCAGCATGGCCTGGCCGAGCTTCGGCTTGGTGGTGAACCTGACCTCGTCCGGCACGCCTGCCTCCGCCCGCCGGGCGGCATCAAAAGCCCAGGTATCGGGCAGGTAGAGCGCCCGGTCGATCAGCGCATGGCCATGCCGGCTGGCATAGGCGAGAAACACCCCAATCTGACTGTTCTCGATGCGCCCGGCGGTGCCGGAGTATTGGCGTTTGACGCCCACTGACTTGTCGCCCTTCTTCACAAAGCCGGTCTCGTCGAGCACCAGCGCAGCCTCGGGATCGCCCAGATGCTCGACCACATAGGCGCACAGGTCATCGCGCACGGCCTCGGCATCCCAGTGCATGCGGGCGAGGAAATCCTGCACCCCATCGGGGCTGGCATCGCCGGCGGCTTCGGCCAGGTGCCAGCCATTCTTGCGCTCGAGCGGCGCGAGCAGGCCCTGCAAGTAGGCTCTGGCGCGCCGGCGCGGCTCGATGCGGCTGAAGCGGGGCGCAATGCGGGTGACGAGAT
>JAFAAP010000179.1 GCA_023426505.1 Pseudomonadota bacterium | reverse complement strand
CGCCGTTCCGGCGCGCCTCTTCCAGCAGGAAGTGGGTCATGAAGCAAGTGTGCGCCCTGGCTCTGCTGGGAGGAGTGCTCAGCGCTCTCGCCTCGCAACCGGCTGTTGCGGCCGATGCGAGGGCGGGTCGCCAGAAGGTAGTCGTCTGCCAGGCCTGCCATGGGCTCGACGGCTTGTCCAAGAATCCGGAGGCGCCCAATCTCGCGGGCCAGGTCGAGGCATATCTTGTCAAGGCTTTGCGGGACTACAAATCCGGCGAGCGCAAGCACGAGACCATGAACATTGTAGCGAAGGATCTTTCCGATGAGGATATCGCCAATGTGGCTGCATACTACGCCAGCATTCAGGTCGATGTCCTGCCGCCTTAAGCCTTGGCCGCAGGGCAGCCATTAGCCAGGCACTCTTTCATCCGACGCATGCCTTCGCTATTGTCGCGCCTCCCGCAGTGGTGAGGAGCAGGCGATGGTGGACATCGCGACCAGGGTCTACAACCATACCTGGAAGATCGATCCGATCGTCCGATCCGTCCTGGATACGGACTTCTACAAGCTGCTCATGGCGCAGACGATCTTTCGCCGCCATCGGGATGTGCAGGTTACTTTCGGCATTCAGAACCGCACGACCCGTATTCGTCTGGCGGACATCATCGACGCAGGGGAGCTTCGGGAACAGCTCGACCATGTGCGATCCCTTTCGCTGACCCGTGGCGAGTCCACCTGGCTGCGAGGCAACACGTTCTACGGCAAACGGCAGATGTTCTCGCCGGAGTTCATGGACTGGCTCGAGACCTTCCGCTTCCCGGAGTACCTGCTGGAGAAGCAGGATGGCCAGTATGTCCTGACCTTTCACGGCCCCTGGATCGAGACCACCATGTGGGAGATCCCGGCGCTCGCCATCCTCAACGAGCTGCGCTCACGGGGCGTTCTCAAGGGCATGGGAAAATTCGAGCTCCAAGTCCTCTATGCCCGCGCCATGACCCGCGTCTGGGAAAAGATCGAGCGGCTGAAGACGCTTCCCGGCTTGTCGATTTCCGATTTCGGAACCCGCCGCCGTCATGGCTTCCTCTGGCAGGACTGGTGCGTGCAGGCGATGATCGAGGGACTTGGACCATCCTTCCTCGGCACCTCCAATTGCCTGATTGCGCTGAGGCGCGAAGTGGAGGCCGTCGGCACGAACGCGCATGAGCTTCCCATGGTCTACACCGCCCTGACCGACACCGAGGCCGAGATGGCGGAGGCGCCCTATCGCGTGCTCGCCGACTGGCAGGAAGATTATGAGGGCAATCTTCGGGTAATCCTGCCGGACACCTACGGCACGACGAACTTCCTCGACAATGCGCCCGACTGGGTGTCGTTCTGGACGGGCATTCGCGTCGATTCCAAGGACCCTATCGAGGGAGGCGAGGAGGCGATCGCATGGTGGCGCTCGCGGGGGCAGAACCCGGCGGAGAAGCTGGCGATCTTCTCCGATGGTCTCGACGTCGATGTCATCGAGCGCATCCATGCGCATTTCCATGGTCGCATGCGGATCGGCTATGGTTGGGGCACGCTGCTGACCAATGATTTCCGCGGCCTTGTTCCCGATGGCGGGCTCGATCCCATCTCCATCGTGTGCAAGGTTCTCTCGGCGAATGGCCGTCCGACCGTGAAGCTTTCGGACAATCCCACCAAGGCGCTCGGCCCCAAGGCCGAGATCGAGAAGTACAAGCGCGTCTTCAATGTAGGGGCGCAGCAGGCGCAGCCGGTTCTGGTGTAGTGACATGAAGATCGATCTGAACTGCGACATGGGCGAAGGCTTCGGACCATGGCCCATGGGAGACGACGAGGCGATGCTCGACATCGTGTCCTCGGCCAACGTCGCCTCCGGGTTTCACGCGGGCGACCCGTCCATCATGTTCCGCACGGCCGAGATGGCGAAGCGCAAAGGCGTCGCCGTCGGAGCGCATCCGGGCTTCAACGACCTGCATGGTTTCGGGCGCCGCGTGATCCGTGGCGACAGCCCTGCCGAGATCGAGCGCATGGTCGCATACCAGATCGGCGCGATGCAGGCAGTCTCTGCGCTCGCAGGCCATAAGATGACCTATGTGAAGATCCACGGCTCCCTCAACAACATGGCCAATGAGGACGAGGATCTGGCGCTCGCGATCGCCCGCGCCGTCAAGGGCGTTGACGCTTCCCTCGTCAACGTGTGCATGCCCGGTCTTCTCATGGAGGCGGCTTCGGAGAAGATCGGCGTAAAGGTTGCGCGGGAATTCTTCGCGGACCGGACCTACGAAGACAACGGAACCCTGACCAGCCGCAAGAAACCTGGCTCTGTCCTCCACGATGCGGACCAGGCTGCTGAACGGGTGCTGCGCACCCTGCAGGACAGGGCGGTGGTCACCACCTCAGGCAAGCGCATTCCCATCGAGATCGATACGATCTGCGTGCACGGCGACGAGCCGAGTGCCGTCGCGATGGCGCGCACCGTGCGGGCGAAGCTCGAGGCGAACGGCTTCACCATCGCGCCATTCGCAGGAGCGTGAGCGGTGTCCTTCAAGGACCATTTCTCGACGCGCTCCGCCGACTACGCGGCCTATCGGCCGACCTATCCGCTCCTCGTCGCCGATTATCTGGCGAGCCTCTGCGAACATCCGAATGTTGCGCTCGATGTCGGCTGCGGCACTGGGCAGCTGTCGGTCCTGCTGGCGGAACGCTTCAGGCGCGTCATCGCGACGGATGCCAGCGCGCAGCAGATCGAGAAGGCCCAGCAGCATGCGAGCGTTGAATATCGTGTAGCGCCCGCGGAACGCAGCGGTCTTCCGGATGCTTCCGTGGATCTCGTCACGGCCGCGCAAGCTGCACACTGGTTCGACCTTCCGGCCTTCTATGCGGAGGTGAGGCGGATCGGAAAGCCGGGCGGCGTCCTGGCGCTGATCACCTATGGTGTCGTCTAGGCGGATTCCGAGATCGGTCCCGTGATCCAGCATTTCTACAAGGACGTGGTCGGTTCCTATTGGCCACCTGAGCGCAAGCAAGTCGAAAGCGGATACCGCGATTTCGACTTCCCATTCCGGGAGTTCCAAGCGCCTCCTCTCGCGATCGAGGTGTCCTGGCGTGCCGCCGATCTGATCGGCTACGCGGACACGTGGTCTGCCGTGCGGGAGGCGGAGAAAGCGCTCGGGCGCCAGCCGGTCGAGGACTTTCGAAGAGACCTGCTGAGGGCGTGGGGCGATCCCGAGCAGCGCCGTTCGATTAAGTTCCCGCTGTCCTTTCGGATCGGTCGCGTTTAGAAATCAGTGCGTCCGTACGCTCGTGCCAAGAATGGCTCAAGCGCAGCCAAGGTTGCCTCCGGAGCCTCCTCGGCGAGGTAATGGCCGCAATCGATGCCATGACCTTGAACGTCGTCGGCCCAGTCACGCCATACGGTGCAGACGTCGTACCAGCGTTCGAGACCGTTCTTCAGGCCCCACAGGGCCAGCACGGGACAGGCGATGCGCCGACCCGACTTCTGGTCGAGTTCGTCGAGCCGCATGTCTATCGTGGCCCCGGCGCGGTAGTCCTCGCACATGGCGTGGATCGTCGCCGGGTCGGTGAAGCAGCGCCGGTACTCTGCAAGAGCCGCCTCATCGAACATGGAGCGGCCGCGCCGCAGATAGAAGGCATCCGGATCGCCGGCAATGAGGCGCTCCGGCAGATCATAGGGCTGCGCCAGAAAGAACCAGTGCCAGTAGCCCATGGCGAAGGCCATGTCGGTCCGCTGGAAATGCTCGGCCGTCGGAATGATGTCGAGAACGGACAGGGCGACAATCCGCTCCGGATAGTCAAGCGCCATCCGGTAGGCGCATCGCCCGCCGCGATCATGGCCGACGACCGCGAAACGTTCGAAGCCGAGAGCCTGCATCGCCTCGACCTGATCGCGTGCCATGGCGCGCTTGGAGTACGGTGCGTGATCGGACGTCGTCGGCGGCTTCGAGCTGTCACCGTAGCCGCGCAGGTCCGCGCAGACCACCGTGTAGGTGTCCGCGAGCTGCGGGGCGATTCTGTGCCACATGACGTGGGTCTGCGGGTGGCCGTGCAGGAGCAGAACAGGCGGGCCGTCGCCTTTCAGGCGCAGGTTGATGACCGCTTCCGACGTGGTGATCTGGCGATGAGTGAAGCCTTCGAACATGTTCGTCCTTGTAGCGGAGGAGCCGGTCATGCCAGCTCCATCCTGTCCACGTCCACAAGTCCGAAATCGGTGATCTTGAGATGCGGAATGACGGGGAGCGGCAGGAAGGCAACCTGGAGGAAGGGCTCAGGCAGGGTCACGCCGAGAGCCTTGGCGGCAGAGCGGAGAGGGTAGAGCGCATCGCGCACCTGCTCATAGGTCTTGTCGCTCATGAGGCCCGCAATCGGCAGCGCCAGCTCGGCGCGAACCGCTCCGTCGGAGACCACCACAAAGCCGCCCTGGATCTCGCGCAGCCGGTTCACGGCCGTTGCCATGTCCGCATCGTCGGCGCCGACGACGCAGATGTTGTGGCTGTCATGGCCGACGGACGACGCGATGGCGCCGCGCCTCAGGCCGAAGCCCTTCACGAAGCCGAGGCCGATGTTGTGATTGATCCCGTGGCGGGCGACGACCGCGACCTTCACAACGTCCTGGGATAGATCGACCTGCTGCACGCCGTCACGAGAAGGCAAAATAAGGTCCAGGCGTTCCGTGATGATCTTTCCTGGAATCACGCCGATCACCTTCGCCTGCGCCGATGACGCCGCAATACGGAACTGGCCGGCAGAAACGGCTTGCGTCTTCACGCTGTTCAGCCCGACAGGTGCCACGGAGCCGCGCGTCTGGAAGAGTGCTTCGTCGACTAGCCGCCCGCCGGAGATCACGTCAGAGACGGTGCAGGACTCCAGGTCGTCGAGCAGAACGATGTCGGCGCGTTTGCCCGGCGCGATCATGCCTCGGTCCCTCAAGCCGAAGGCTTGCGCGGCGGTGAGGGATGCGGCGCGATAGGCGGCCACCGGTTCGCAGCCGAGGCCGATCAGCGTGCGGATCATGAAGTCGAGATGGCCCTCTTCGGCGATATCGAGCGGATTGCGGTCGTCGGTGCACAGCGCCAGGAAGGGCGAGGTCTGGATCGACAGAAGCGGCGCCAGGGCGTGGAGGTCCTTCGACACCGAACCCTCACGGATCAGCACCGTCATGCCCTTCCGGATCTTCTCCAGGGCTTCATCGGCTGTCGTCGTCTCATGGTCGGTTCGGATGCCGGCGGCCAGGTAGCCGTTGAGATCGAGCCCGCGCACCAGGGGCGCGTGTCCGTCCACATGACGCGCCGCAAAGGCCTCGATCTTCGCGAGACATGAGGGGTCGGCGGCGAGCACTCCCGGGAAGTTCATGAATTCCGCAAGGCCGATGACCTTCGGATGATCCCGATAGGGCACGAGGTCCGCCGCCTCGATGCGAGCGCCGGACGTCTCGAGATGGGTCGCTGGCACGCAGCTCGAGAGCTGCACGCGCAGGTCCATGATCGTGTGCTCCGCACAGGCCAGGAAGTAGTCGAAGGCAGCCGTGCCGATGACGTTCGCCATCTCGTGCGGATCGCAGATCGCCGTCGTCACGCCATGCGGCAGCACGCAGCGGTCGAACTCGAGCGGCGTGACGAGGGACGATTCCACATGGAGATGGGTGTCGACAAAGCCCGGAACGGCGATTCGCCCGCGGCCGTCGATGGTATGGGCGCCTCGATAACGGCCATAGGTGCCGACGATGGTATCGCCGCTGATGGCGATGTCGGTGTGCGTCAGCGCGCCCGTCACCAGGTCGAACAATCGGACGTCCGAGATGACGAGATCGGCCTGGGCGGCCCCTCGGCCTTGGGCGATGCGGGTGGCAAGCGTCTGGGCGTCAGGCTGTCTCGTCATGCGGCTCCGGGATCCCTACCAGCTCCGGCGCTCCCCATTGTCGATATGGATGATGCCGTTTCGGTAGACCTTAAGGCCGCCGACCTCGGGACGCGAGCGCAAATAAGCCATCACACCGCGGGCTCTGGCCCGGACCCTGAAATCGATCGCCCGGCAGGAGAGGTGAAGGGATTGGCGGGCACCGCCAGCGCGCCAATTGCGGCTGCGGTTTCGGTGGGTCGATTCCACGCTGATGGCTCCGAACCGGGCCGCGACGTCGGCAACCACGTCGCGCAAGTCGCCAGGAAGGCATTTCGTCGGTGCGCTGTCCGTAAGCAGGATGATGCCCTGCTCGACATGGGCGTAGAACCCGGACGGTCCGCGAGACACCGGCTTGGCGGCCTCGGGAAGGCTGCCGGTCGCGGCAGGGTCGGAGATCCGTTCCTGCGAGGGCAGGTTCACGTATTGAGCCGGAGGCACCCAGCTGCTCTCGGCCCTCGCTCTCGCAGTGGGTAGGCTGATCGTCAGGGTGCTGGTGGCGAGCATGAACGACATGGCTCGCCGGAATCGAGAATTGGTGCTCATCGGGTCCTCCCCGTCATGAGCCCCCATAATCGAACGCCGCTGGTGCGGTCGCTCGACACGGCATTCGCCTGTTCTTGGCCGGTCGATGGCAGTTTCCATCTTAAGCTAGGCCGGAGAACTAAAGCTCAAGTCGCTCGTCGGCAACTGGGACATTGGAGTATTTCGCTTGAGATAAATCCGAAGGGCTTGATTGTTCTGCATCGTAACAAGCACGAAATAAACGATTTCAAAAAATTACCTATGTTACGTTATATAATTTTTAATCCTCTTGCGCACAGGGGCGCCCGTACACACATCTTCTCCGTTGGGCCGCGCGAGTGGCCAGGAGGAGAATGATGAACGCTGCTTACGGTGCTGCTTTCGATGCCATCAAGGCTGCCGGTCCCCGCCGGGAGGATGCGATCGCCCGCGTCACTATGCTCGCAAAGCTCCTGGACAGCGCGTTTCTGATTCCGGGACTGAACAGGCGCGTCGGACTCGACGCTGTTCTCGGCCTCGTACCGGGCGTCGGCGATGCCGTCTCGGCGGCTTTGGCGAGCTACATCATCTGGGAGGCGCGCCAGCTCGGGCTACCGCGCTGGAAGATCGCCCGGATGGTCGGCAACGTGGCCGTGGACACCGCCATCGGCGCAATCCCTTTCGCGGGTGACGTGTTCGACGTGTTCTTCAAGGCGAACCAGCGCAACCTGCGTATCATCCACGAGCATCTCGGCATGCCGAAGCACGGGCCGAGGGAGATCGACGGCACGGCCGTGCGGGTGGAGGAGCGCGGCTAATGCGGCGGCTCCTCTGGATCTTGGCGTGGGTTGCGGTCGCCGTCTGGTCGCTCTTCGCCTGGGGCGCCTATGGTCTCTTCGATCTGTTCGGCGACGTCGCCGTTCGTAATGCGGACGTGGTGACCAATCATCCGGAGACGGTCGAGTGGCTGTCGTGGGCGCTTTCGGTCCTGCGAAGCTTGGGGCTTGCCGCCATCATCGTCGTCTGGGCCGCCATCTCCCTCTTGATCCTGGCGGTGCCGGCGATCATCGGCTTCTTCCTTGGCCGGTCGCGGCCCGAAATCCGCCCGATCGAATGGGAGGCTCACCGCCGCAATGGCGAGCAGGGCGGCTTTGCGCCCCGTCCCGGAGAGCCGATGCGCCGGCTCGAGAGGCGCTGAGCGCCCTATCGATGGCTTGAGATGAACTGCTTGAAGCGCTCCGATTTCGGGGCGCCGAACACCTCGTTGGGGCGGCCTTCCTCTTCCACCACGCCCTTGTGAAGGAAAACCACGCGGTTGGACACGTCGCGGGCGAACCCCATCTCGTGCGTCACCACCAGCATGGTGCGGCCTTCCTCGGCGAGCGAGCGCATGACGCGCAGCACCTCTCCGACCAATTCCGGATCGAGCGCCGAGGTCGGCTCATCGAACAGCATGACCTTGGGGTGCATGGCGAGCGCCCGCGCGATGGCCGCGCGCTGCTGCTGACCGCCCGAGAGGTGGGACGGATACTGGTTGCGCTTGTCGACGATGCCGACCTTTGCCAGCAGCTCCTCGGCCTCCGCGATGCATTCGGCCTTGGGGCGCTTCTGCACATGAACGGGGGCTTCGATCACGTTCTCAAGGATCGTCATGTGGGACCAGAGGTTGAAGCTCTGGAACACCATGGCGACGCGCGAGCGGATGCGGTCCACCTGCCGCTGGTCGGCGGGTTCCATGCCGCGCCGTCCCTTCTTCAGCGTGATGGTCTCCCCGCCGATCTGGATGTCGCCGGAATCAGGCACCTCCAGCATGTTGATGCAGCGGAGCATCGTCGACTTGCCTGATCCGGACGCGCCGAGGATCGAGATCACGTCGCCTTCCTTCGCGCTCAGCGACACGCCCTTGAGAACCTCCAGCGACCCGAAGCTCTTGCGGAGATTGTGGATCGAGACGGCGGCGTTTTCGGTCGGCAAGGGAGTGACTCCGTTAGACATGGGCGGCCTCCAGGCGCGGCTCTACGGCCGGCGGGCGGCGCAGATGGGGCGACAGCCACCATTCGATCGCCATGATGATGCGGGTAATGATGAAGTTGATGATCAGGTAGATCAGGCCGGCCACGATGAAGACCTCCACGGCCCGGAAGGTCTGGGAGATCAGCTTCGCGGCAATGCCCGTGACCTCCATCATGGTGATGATGGAGGCCAGCGACGTCGCCTTCACCATCAGGATGATCTCGCTGCCGTAGGCCGGCAGGGCTTGGCGCACGGCGATCGGGAAGATGATGCGCCTAAAGAGCAGGAAGCCTGACATGCCGCAGGCTCGCGCGGCCTCGACCTGCTGGTGCGGCACCGACTGCAGGCCGCCGCGGATGATCTCGCTGGCATAGGCCGCCGTGTTCAGCGTGAGGGCGAGGACGGCGCACCAATAGGGCTCACGGAAGAAGCTCCAGAGCCCCCATTCCTGAAGGGTCGGGCGGAACTGCCCGAGGCCGTAGTAGATCAGGAAGATCTGCACGAGCAGCGGCGTGCCGCGGAACACGAAGACATAGGCCTGCGCGATCGCATCGACCACGCGCAGACCCGACATGCGCATGAGCGCGAGGATCATCGCGAACACCGCACCGAAGGCGACGGACGTGAACGCCAGGTTCAGCGTGAGCGGCACGCCGCTCATGAGGCTGACGAAGGTGTCCTTCATGAAGGTGAAGTCCATCAGGACGCCCTCCGGATGCCGCGCATGGAATGCGTTTCGGCACGCTGGAACAGGTAGGTCGAAACCCAGGTGATCAGGAGATAGAGAACCGCCGCCGTGAGATAGAAGTCGAACGGACGGCGGGTGGACCCTGCCGCGATGTGCGATTGCCGCAGCAGCTCGACGAGGCCGGTAACGGAGATGAGGGCCGATTCCTTCAGGACCAGCTGCCAGGTGTTGCCGAGGCCCGGAATGGCGTAGCGCAGCACCTGCGGAGCGATGATGCGGCGGAACATGAGCCAGCGGTGCATGCCGACCGACCGGGCCGCTTCGATTTCGCCGCGGTTGACGACCTGATACGCGCCGCGGAACACCTCCGCCTGGTAGGCTCCGGAGATGATGCCGATCGCAAGGGCGCCCGTCACGAAAGCCGGCACCCCGATGAAGCCTTCGGCTCCGAACAGGCTGCCGATAGCGCTGAGGGCCGCACTGCCGCCGAAATAGAAGAGATAGATGACGAGCAGGTCCGGGATGCCGCGAAGGATGGTGGTGTAGCCGTCGGCAATGCTGCGGACGATCAGGTTGCCGCCGACCTTGGCCCAGGCCACGAAGGTTCCGACGACGGAACCGACGAGGAAGCCGCAGATGGCGACCGCAATGGTCATCCCGGCGGCGGTCAGGAGCGCCCAACCCCATCCGTTGGGGCCGAAGCCGACGAGCTCGAAATAGCTCAGCTGCTGCACGCTGTCACTTTCCTGAAAATGTCTCCCTCCAGCGGCAGGCCGGGGCGAGATCGCACCTTACATTCGGGCTGTCGCGTATCGGATCATAGTCCCGAGCCCGACCAAACGGGCCCGGGATGCAGACCGAAATGCGCTTACGTCAGGCTTGGGGCGTGACGTCGATCTTGAACCACTTCTCGGACAGCTTCTTGATCGTGCCGTCCTTCGTGGCCGCCTGGATGGCCTCGTCGAAAGCCTTCTTCAGCTCGGCGTCGTCCTTGCGCATGCCGACCGCGACGCCGCGTCCCAGCACGTCGCCGCGCATGCCGGTGCCGGCGATGACCATATCCTTGAACTCGGGCTTTTCCTGCGTCGCCTTCAGGGCGCCGTAGCCGGCGAAGATCGCGTCGACGCGGCCGGCGGTCAGATCGAGGTCATGCTGTTCGGTCGTCTTGTATTCGCGGATCTCGACCACGTCCTTGAGGTACTTTTCCACGAACTGCGAGTTCACGGTGGAGGTCTGCACGCCGACGGTCTTGCCCTTGAGCATCGGCTTCCAGGCCTCGATCGCCTTCTTGGCGCCCTCGGGGTCCTTCTCGAAGCTCACCACCGTGCCGGTGCCCGGCAGCTTCGCGAGAGCGGAGTCCTTCATGACGCCCCAGCCGTGCGGGGTGGCCGCGTAAGGCAGCGAGAAGTTGATCACCTCCAGGCGCTTGTCGGTGATGTTCATGCCGGCCATGATGGCGTCGTACTTCTTGGCGTTCAGGGCCGGGATGATGCCGTCCCAGTCCTGGGCCACGATCTCGCACTTCACCTTCATGCGCGCGCACAGATCGTTGGCGAGGTCGATCTC
>JAFAAP010000148.1 GCA_023426505.1 Pseudomonadota bacterium | reverse complement strand
CACCAAGGTTGGCGGGGCTCCCTTTTCATAGGGAACACCTCGCAGGTCCTCATCGGTCACACCTCGCGCGGCGCAGGACCCGCCCGAGAGGTAGAGACGACCGCCACCTGCAATGATCTTCAAGTAGTGTTCGTTCAGCGCACCTGTGCCGAGCCCCGTTAGGGCATTCCGCACGGGTTCGCGCATGAGTTGGACAGCATCACCTGCCAGGAAGACATGGACTTCATGTCCTGCCTCGACTGCCGCTGCTGCGACGAAAAAGGCGAGGGTCGCCTTGGTTGGGTTCTCATGCCCGCAGGTGATGTGAACCAGAAGGCTACTCATGATGACTTCGTCCAATCTGAGCTTTGAGCCAATTCCTCACTTGACGGACGGCTACTGCCTCACTTGTTCATGTTCCAGATGTCGGTGGCAAGCTTCCAATCACCCCCAACCTTCTCCCAGACCACGACATACTTGCCGGTGATCTCCTGCGGTTGCGATCCCTTCGTCCGAAGTGAGAAGGTCCCGATCTCGCGCGCTGCATCGCTGCTGAGCGGCTTCACATCCACCGCTGTCAGCTTGATGTCGCCGATCTGCTCAGCGGCGGATTTCCAGAATGTCAGGATGGCGTTCCTGCCGATCACCATCTCGGCCCCAGGTGGCAGGACGGTTGCATCTTCGGTGTAGTGAGCCGCCACCGCTGCAATGTCGCCAGTGTTGAAGGCTTTGGCAAACTGATCATTCAGACCTTGGATAATGGTTTTGTCCTGCGCCACAGCGGGCACCGAGAGGCACAAGCACGAAGTTATCAGGAGTGCATGAGCACGCATGGGGCTACTCTCCAGGTTATATGCCGTCCTGAGTGGGTGCCCAGACCCACGCCCAGATCGTCACGCGTCAGCAGTAGCCGGATCAATGATCCGCTCGACCTTGCTGACCCTATTTGCCGGAAAGCCGCTTCGTTCGGCATGCTCGTGGATCAGGCCCTCATTGGCGGCGTAATAGACGCAGTAGATTTTATCGCCCGTCACATAGCTCTCGATCCACTGCACCTCCGGTCCCATTGCCTGGAGAACATCGCACGATTTCTGAGCCGCTCCCTGAAAGTCTTTATCTGACAACTTGCCGACTTCGGGCATCTCGCGTTCGATGACAAACTTGGGCATCGTCCCCTCCTGTTCCTACGGCAGGGCATGGCCTCTTAGACTTCAGGCACGGATAGGGTTTGAGCAATATCTCAGTAGGAGTCCTCCTTTGGGGTGTCTCCGTCGATCCAACCGGGACGGGAAATCATCGGTTATGGCCTCAAACGGGGCCTCTCCTGTATCCTCGGTGAGGTCGCTCGGAGCAGAGCGATGGCTACGGGCTACCCTGACGCCTGAGGATTGACGAACATGGTTCGCTTATTCATGCGGTTGGCGGGTTCTGTCATAATGTTGCTGCCGACAGAGGGGCACACCAACCATGACAGCCTACCCGACTCACCACCGCAGCACACACGTCAGAAACTCCCTGTGCTGCCCCACTCGGGCCAAACGGCGGTCACGGTCTCTGGCCTATCCTCTGGCGGGTTCTTCGCACACCAGTTTCACGTGGCCTTCTCCAGCCTCGTCGAGGGTGCAGGCATTCTCGCAGGTGGGCCTTATGGCTGCGTCGAAGCCATTCCGAACCCGTGGTTGCCCTTCTGGTCTGTCTCTCTGGATCGGGTCTCGGCGGCAGTGGTCGCCTGCACCCATTATTATGGTGACCGCTACTACGGCCTTCGTCCCTCGTTGCCAAAGGCTGAGGATTCCCTCAGGCTGATCAGAGAAGCGGCGAACCAGGGCCTGATCGACGACCCTTCCACTCTCGTGGGCAGCCGCGTCTGGCTCTTTCACGGAAAAAGCGACGAGATTGTTCCACTCCAGGTGATGGATACCCTCAGGCGGCTCTATGATCGTCTCGGTGTCCACGAGCCGAACCTCCAGTTCGACCGAAACCAGAATGAGCGAGCGGCTAATCATGGGATGCCGGTCAGCCAGTTTGTCGGGGAGAGCAAGTATCCTGTCCGGGACTGCGGCCAACATGAGCCGCCATTTGTCATCCAATGTGGCTTTGAGGCCGCTGAGATACTCCTACGTCATCTTTACCCGGATCAATTCAAGCCTGCTTCGGATGATCCTCATCGAGACGGAACGCTCCTCGCTTTCGATCAATCAGAGTTCTTCAACGCCGCCGATGAGAGCGTTAGCCTCCACGGCATTGGATACATGTACATTCCAGCTTCATGTGCTGCCGAGCAGTGTCGCCTTCATGTCGCCTTTCACGGCTGCAACCAGGACGTGGATAGCGTCTACGACGATTTCATTCGAGATGGGGGCTACAATCGCTGGGCAGCCAGCAACAACATTGCTGTCCTATACCCCCAGACGAAGCATTCGGCAGCGAACCCGAACCGCTGCTGGGACTTCTGGGGCTACAGTGGAGCAAACTATTATACCCGGAATGGATCACAGATGCGGGCAATCAAAGCCATGATAGACCGCCTGATCAACCAATCCCCGTAAATGATGAGATCGTGCGCTCAGGCAGTCTGACGCGCAGAGGCGATAAAGTGAGCGCTGACGGTCGAGGGAGAGTGAAAGGGCAATCGGAGCCCAGCGCCATCACTACTCTGGCAGGCCCGCTTCTCGCAATCCTTGAGCATAGCGGGCAGTTATATCCTTATTGACGTTGCCAGGGGCTGCATCGACAGCTTTCGACACCGTCAGGCCAGGAAAGGCTTCAAGCAGTTTGGCCGCAGCCTGTTTGGCTTCCTCCAACCGCCCAGCATTGCCGTATGTCGTCGTAAGGAGCCGGTAGACCCACTTGGCGGTCGGCTTCTCGCGAAGAGCCTGTTCGATCCAGCGTGCCGCCTCGTCGTACTGGCCTTTGCCGAAATACACGGCTCCGATCCCGTGGAGCGCATTGAAGCGCATTGGGTCGAGCGGGCTCAGGCGCATGTACCGCTGAAAATGTTCTATGGCTGTATCAGGTTGGCTGGCGTAGTTGTGCAGCCAGCCACTTCGCAGCCAAGCCCAAGCTGAGTTTGGGTCCAGTGCCAGAGCCTTCTCGACTGTAGCGAGCCCAAGGTCGATCTGGCCGACAAGGGCATAGGCAGCACTCAGAACCGTCAGGACCAGAGGATCACTGCTATCGAGAGAAGCAGCCTCGTGTGCCAGCGTGAGGGCCTTCGCCCGGTCTTCGGCGGGGCAAGGAGTGCGCATATAGCTGACGCGCTGCGCAAAGCACCATGCCGCGAGCGCCCTTGGAAGAGCATAGGTGGGATCGAGTGCAATTGCCTGTTCAGCCAGACGGAGCCCCTCTGCGGTCGTTTCCGCATCCTGTGACCAAACGGCGGGCAGCGCCCGCATCACGCAGTCATAGGCATCGAGGCTCTCGGGGCGTTTGCGCTTGGCCCGCTCAATTTCGCTCAGCGTGATGGTTGGCTCGATAGCTCCAATAATCGCCTCCGTGACACGGTCCTGGAGATCGAAGATATCCGCCAGTTCACCATCATACCGGTCAGACCAGATGTGGTTGCCGGTTGCGGCATCAATCAGTTGGGCGATGATGCGGAGCCGGTTTCCTGCTCTCCGGACACTGCCCTCCAGAACATAGCGCACGCCAAGCTCGCGGCTGACTTGGCGGACGTCGACGGCCTTGCCTTTGTAGGTGAATGTCGAGTTGCGGGCGATCACGAACAGCGAGCGAAAGCGCGAGAGTGCCGCGATGATCTCCTCGGCCATGCTGTCGGCAAAGTAGTCCTGCTCTGGATCGACGCTCATGTTGGTAAAGGGCAGCACGGCGATAGCGGGCTTGTCTGGGATGGGTAGTGATTTCGCGTTCTCCATTTCTCGCGCTGTGCCCGAGCGAGGCAATGCTGAAGCACGAATGCGGTAGACGTGGACCGGCTCGTCCATGTTCTTGACCATACGTGGCCCGAGATCATCAAAGCCGAGGGTTAGGGACCGGCGAACATGCGCATAGGTGGTCGCCGAGATGTATACGTTTCCCGGTTCGGCGAGGCTCTCCAGCCGCGCCGCGATGTTCACACCGTCTCCGAGCAGGTCGCCACCTTGGATCATCGCGTCACCAACATGCACGCCAATCCGGAATTGAAGGCGATGGTCCTCCGGAGTGTCCCGATTTGCCTGGGCCACGGTTTCCTGCACGGCAATGGCGCATTGCACGGCATCAACCGCGCTCGGGAATTCGGCCAGAACACTATCGCCAGCGGTGTTAGCGATCCGCCCGCCGTGTTCGGTGATCAGTCGGTCCATGATCGCGCGGTGAGCGGTTAGCGTCTGGAGGGTCCCAACCTCGTCCTGCTCCATCAAGCGCGAATAGCCCGCCACGTCAGCCGCAAAAATGGCTGCCAACCGCCGCTCGACCCTGTGCTCCTGCCGTCCCATGGGACCCTCGGTGCCGTTCAAGGGGGATTCTGCGGCGGGCCGGGTGAGGTGTCCAGCCTACGTCCACTGATAGACAGGCTCTTACTGCTAAGTTTGGTACGAAACGAGGTAGGTGTGAATGGTCGCGGCAGAATTTGAACAGGAGAGGGTCACACTCGTACACCCGCCTTTCGCAAGCCGTCGAACAAGAGTTCCCGCTTCTTGGGATTGCGGTAGCATGACCGGTTCAAGTGAATGCGCATCGCCTCCCAGCGGGTGGATTGCAACAAATGCCCGACCTCTGCCGCCTCGGCCAGTCGCCCCATCTGTGCCAACGCCGCCGTCAGATAGCGAAGCGAAATGGGATGATTAGGGCTCATCTCCAGGGCTCGCCGCGTGAACTGTTCCGTGTCAGCGAACCGTCCTTCCATGAAACGCACCGCCCCGATTGCATTCAACGTGATGTACCCGCGCGGGTCCAGTGGGCTCAGCCGACGTGCCTTCTCCAAGCAGGCAATGGCACGCTCGCACTCATCGTTGTAGATCAGTACCCACCCGCAATTCGTCAGCACGTATGATGAGTTGGGCTGAAGATACAGGGCACGCTCGCAAAAGGTGACGGCTCGCTCCAGCACGCCTGAGAGTGAGATCAAGGACCACGCCGCGATGGCGAGCACCAGCGCATTGTCCGGATCGCACTGCACCGCTTGCAGAGCCGCCTCGCGGCTCTGGGCTGCATCGGCATCCCAGTCCTCGGTCCAACCTCCCACCATCAGGCGGCCTCGACAATCAGCCAGGGCACCCCAGGCTTCGGCATAGCCGGGATCGCGTTCGACGGCTTGCCTCAGCAGCACCTCGGCGCGGCGAAAGCCCTGCTCCGTATAGGCGTAGAACTCGGGCAGGGCGCGCAGATAAAGGTCGTACGCCTCCAGGTTATTGGTCGCTTTGGCTCTGGCCCGCTCGATCTCTGCCGCCTGCAAACTGGGCTCGATGGCCGACACCACGCTCTCGGTGATCTCGTCCTGTAAAGCAAAGATGTCCGTCAGTTCGCGGTCGAAGCGTCCGGCCCAGATATCTGTGCCTGTGACGGTCTCGACCAATTGTGTCGTGATGCGTACCCGATTGCCCGCCTTGCGGACGGAACCCTCCAGGACATAGCGCACGCCAAGCTGATGGCTGACCTGCTTGATATCCACGGCTCGACCCTTCAGCGTAAAGACGGAGTTGCGGGCGATGACAAGCAGCCAACGACAGCGGGAAAGGGCCGCGATCAGGTCCTCTGTGACTCCATCGGCGAAATACTCCTGCTCGGGATCACCGCTCAGGTTGGAGAAGGGCAGAACGGCTATGAACGGCTTATCAGGAACCCTCAACAGGTTAGCGTCGGCTGTCGGGGTTTCGTTCATCGGAGCAGAGATTAGATTGCAAACCGCATAGGCGCGGACTGGCTCCTCAATGTTCTTCACCTTCCGTGATCCGAGATCAGTGAAGGTGAGAGGCACGGCCTTTCGCACGTATCCGTATGCGGCCTCCGAGATGCAGATACCACCTGGATTGGCGAGGCTCTCTAACCGAGCCGCAATGTTCACGCCGTCCCCAAGCAAATCGCCTCCAGAGACCATGACATCGCCAACGTGAACCCCAATCCGGAACCGGACGCGGCGCTCCTCGGGTGCTTCCTGGCTTGCTTGGGCAAGGGCCTCCTGCACGTCCAAGGCGCACTGGACAGCATCAACAGCGCTCGGGAACTCTGCGAGCACACTATCACCTGCGGTGTTGGCGATTCGACCACCATGTTCGCCGATCAGTCGGTCCATGATCTCGCGATGAGCGGTCAAGGTCCGAAGGGTTTCGACTTCATCCTGTTCCATCAGGCGCGAGTAGCCCGCAACGTCAGCCGCGAAGATGGCTGCCAGCCGCCGCTCGAACTTGCGCTCCTGCCGATCCATGGGACCCTCGGTGCCTCTCCAAGGGAGATTGTGCTGCGGGTGGGTTGAGGTGTCCAGCGGTGGTTTTAGAGAGGGAATTTAACTGCCAAGCTTCGCTGTGAACTAACTCGTTCCAGGGCATCGGTTCGGCGCGAACGCATAAAGCCTTATGACGCAATCGGTGTTGAGGACACTGTCCGGTGATCTTCCACACGTCGCCTATCGCATTTGGGTGGCATTACTTTCGAAATGACCTTGAGTGAGCCTCGATCTCGACGGAGGCACTGATGATGACGGTCCAGGTGAATACGTCTGAGAATGGGCTCTGGCCAAAAGCTCAGACGAGCAAATTGAACAAAATCTCATACTCCGAGCCCAGTCGGTCGGGGCCTCCTTCGGGTGTTCAGGTTCAAACGGCGCGACTGGATGATCAGTCTCGGGTGATTTCGACGCTCGTCCTTGCCTTCAGCGCGGACCCTGCCAATCGCTGGATGTATCCCGCGCCCGAAACCTTCTTGAGGTACTTTCCTGACTTTGTGAGGGCTTTATGCGGCAGGTCCTTTGAGTGCGGGACAGCCTACTTGATCGGCGATGTCCAAGCCGCCGCGCTGTGGCTGCCGCCGGGTGTAGAAGCTGAGGACGAGGCTCTGATGGGGCTCTTCCACCGCAGCCTTCCCGAGCAGGGTCAGAGAGACCTGTTTGCAATCTTCGAGCAGATGGGTAGCTACCATCCTCACGAGCCGCACTGGTACTTACCGTTTATTGGGGTTGATCCGGCCCATCAACGCAAGGGTTATGGCTCAGCCTTGTTGGATCATGTCCTGAGGGGTTGCGACCAGGAATGGCTGCCCGCCTTCCTTGAGGCTTCGAGCCTAGAGAGCATTCCTCTCTATCAGCGGCACGGCTTTGAGGTGCTTGGGACCATCCAGGTGGGGACCTCGCCGCCGATTACACCCATGCTCCGCCGCCCTCGTTGATGACTAATCCTGCGAGGAAGATCATATGACGCAGGGACCTCCGCGTACGCGCTTCTGAAACGGTGGTGAGACCCCGCGTCCAGCACGTCTCGATTGGCATGAGATCAAGCATGACGTGCTTTCATAGGAGATGTTCCATGCCCGTGATGAGAATCGGTTCTTGGACCATTGACTATATCGAAGCCGGGAGCGGGCCTTGCGTGATCCTCCTGCACAGTTCAGTGGCGGGCAATCGGCAGTGGCGCTCCACGGTCGAGACGCTCAAAAATCAGCACCATGTCATCGCAATTAACCTCTTCGGCTACGGGCAGACGAGCCCCTGGTCCGGTGACCGGGAGCAGACCCTTGCGGATCAAGCCGAGTTGGTTCAGCCGTTCATTGATCAGGCTCGCGGCGAAGTTGCCTTGGTCGGGCATTCCTTTGGCGGCGCGGTAGCAATGATCGTTGCCCTGCATCGTCCAGACAAAATATCCAGTCTGATCCTGCTGGAGCCCATTCCCTTCTGTCTGCTCGCCGAGGCTGGGCGGGTGGATGCCTATGCCGAGGTTCTCAGGTTGCGAGACACCGTGAAGCAGTGTGGCGGAACGGGTGAATGGCAGAGGGCAGCCACCTGTTTTGGGGACTACTGGAACGGGGACGGCACTTGGGCCGCCATGACGCCCGAGCGGCAGGAAACCTTCGTTTCATCCATGCGACCCAATATCCATGAATGGGATGCTGTACTTGGGAGGACGGCTCAGCAAGACTGGTCCAATATCCGTGCCCGGACCTTGGTGACTTGGACGCGAGATACGAAGCGGCCCATTCGCGAGATCGTTGGGGTGCTGCGTGCACGGGTTCCGCACTGGCAGTATCAGAGCCTCAACGAAGGGGGGCATATGTTCCCGTTGACCCAGCCGAATATCACAAGCCGCTTAATCTCCGAATTCTTATGCGACCCGAATGCGGGAGCGAAATCCACGCATCACTATCTTCAACCTGAGAGATCGAGGGCTAGGCCCAGCTACTCCGTAGAACGGGTAAACGAACCTGAGGCGATGTCCCGCTAAAGCTCAGAAGATTACGAACTTACTCTGGGAGCCCTGCTGCTCGCATGCCTTCGACGAGGCGCTGCGTGTCTTCTGAGCGTTTAAATAACTCCTTTGTAGCAAGACAGGTCAGTGAGAAGTCAGTTGCGCGATGAAGCACTTCTGCTGCGTGAACACGAGCACAATCCATCTGGCCGAGGAACGCGCAGCATGTGGCCTGATAGGCATGAACCCATACCGGTGTTGATGAGGAACGGCGAAACGCAGCCAGGGCCTCGTCATATCGGCAGGCCACGAAATGGGCCACGCCAACCATGTTCCACCACCAAGCCGGATCAAAATAGGGGTCGATCCGCTTGGCTTGCTCCAGCCAAGTGATGCCTTCATCGGCCCGTCCCAAGAACGTGTAAAGGATACCCATGCAGGCAATCTGCTCCGGGTCGCACGGGTTCAGTTCAAGCGCCCGCAGTTTGTGCCGCTCGGCAAGATCGAAGGCTTTCCGATGCAGATACACCCAACCGAGGATGTCGTGGGCAACCCTGTCATTCTGATCTAAGGCAACAGCCTTCTTTGCAAGTCCTAGCGCGCGATCCAACAGGGACTGCGATAAATTCATCTCCCACCACCACTCAAGGGTGAGCAGGTATGCAAGGCGTGCGTAGGCTTGGGCGTAGCTTGGATCAAGCTCAATGGCCCTCTCGTAAAGGCGGCGGGCCTCAGCCTCAGCCTCGGGCTCGACTACAGGAAGAGACCTCGCGTGCAACACACATTCGTAGGCTGCCAGACTTGCGGGCGGCTTGCGCTTCGCACGCTCGGCACCTGCCGCTTCAAGCCGCCCCACTAGGGATGCGACAATGACACGAACGATTTCGTCCTGGATCGCAAAAATATCCGTTTGGGTGCGGTCGAAGCGTTCCGACCAAAGATGGTCGCCTGACATGGCATCGATCAGTTGCGCCGTAACTCGAAGCCGGTCACCCAGGCGACGAACGCTTCCCTGGACGACGTAGTCAACGCCAAGCTCTCGCCAGAGCCGCGATCCATCCACGTTCCGGTCGCGCCACCCGAAAGAGGAGCTTTTTGCCCGGACGGTAAGCTCATGGAAGCGGGAAAGATCAGTGATGATGTCCTCGGTTATCCCGTCGCTGAAATACTGCTGCGCAGGGTCATCGCTGAGATTAGCGAATGGCATGACGGCAATCGTCAATCTAGCACCATCACTCCGGGGCGCTCCATCATCACGCTTATGCTTGTGCTCTGAGAAAGCCGGGTCAGCAACATGATAAATCTGCACCGGTTCTTCGATGTTCTTTACTTCATGTGATCCAAGATCGTTGTAAGTCAGAGGAAGAACTTTTCTCACGAAGGCATGCGCTGTACCTGAAATACACACACCTCCTGGCTCGGCGAGGCTTTCCAAACGGGCGGCGATATTCACTCCATCACCGAAGATGTCACGGCTGCGCACCATCACGTCGCCAACATGGACCCCGATCCGGAACTTAAGACGATGCTCTTCGGAGGAGTCCTGGTTAGCTTGGGCTAGGGCTCCTTGGACATTCACCGCGCATTGCACGGCATCAACCGCGCTCGGGAATTCCGCCAGGACACTGTCACCTGCCGTGTTGGCGATGCGCCCGCCGTGCTCGGTGATCAGCCGGTCCATAATCTGACGATGGGCTGTGAGGGTGCGGAGCGTCTCAACCTCGTTCCGCTCCATCAGACGCGAATAGCTCGCCACGTCAGCCGCCAGGATGGCTGCCAGCCGCCGCTCGATCTTGCGCTCCTGCCGATCCATGGGACCCTCGGTGCCGCTCCGGGAGGATTCTGGTGTGGGTTGGGGTCGGTGTCCAGCCTGCGTTCGCTGATAGACAGGCTCAGATTGTCAAGCTTGGTCCAGGCCAGGGCAGGTACGCACTGTTGCAGGAGAGGCTGCACCGACTGCGAGGCGGCTCGGAGGGGGATAAGTCTCAGTCCTTCTGCCTCGGATCACCGCCAACTTTGGCTTCGCTGGCGGAAGGACCAGGAACGGCGGCTGGGTGCCTCTCGTTCGACATGGCGAGTTCTGAGGCTCGGTATCTAGCTTCGCGGTACAAAAAGAATCAGGTCGAAAGGACCTGCTCGACCCAAGCTGGGACAGCCTCACTCGCCAGTCCATACTGCCTCTCGTCGAACTGTCGGGCGTTGTCTGAGGGTTCCAGATTGATCTCGCACGTGCGGATGTTGTGCCCTCGCGCTTCCGACACAAACCCTGCTGCTGGGTAGACCGCGCCTGAGGTGCCAATGGCGACGAATAGGTCCGCCCCAAGAAGAGCGTCATAGATCGCATCCATCTCCAGGGGCATCTCGCCGAACCAGACCACGTGCGGCCTTAATCCTCCAGAACGGCGGCAGGACGGGCAGGGGACCTCGACGCTCAGGTCCTCATGCCATGGCATTGTGTCGCCACAGGCTGTGCAACGGGCTTTGAGCAATTCTCCGTGCATATGGAGCACTCGTTTCGATCCAGCCCGCTCGAGGAGGTCGTCGATGTTCTGCGTACACAGAAACAGGCTGCCACCGCGCTCTGCCAAACCGGCTTCCAGGCATGCGAGCGCCCGGTGAGCAGCGTTAGGCTGCGCTGAAAGGAGGTTCTGGCGGCGCATGTTGTAGAAGGCATGCACCTCATCAGGATTGTGGGCGAATGCCTCCGGCGTTGCGAGCTTCATCGGATCAAAGCGGGACCAAAGGCCGTCCTTATCCCGAAAGGTGCCAAGGCCGCTCTCGGCGGATACGCCCGCCCCGGTGAGTACAAAGATGTTCATCTGGTTGCTGCCCCCAAGCTCATCATGGCATGAAGTTATGTGGATGAACGTCGTGAGAGTCGATATCCGTCAGCCGATGATGCGGGCGAGGAGGACGACGATCACTGCACCTATCGTTGCGGTGGCAATCCGGCTGGCGGTCTGGTTGCGGATGCCGAGGTCAATTCCAAAACGCTCCAGAAGAAAGCCGCCGACGAGTGATCCAGCCAGTCCGGTGACCACGTAATGGAGAAGACCGGACCCGCCGACAAGCCAGCTTGCCAGCCAGCCTGCCGCGATACCGATTCCCACTTGGGCAGCAATGGCTCGTTTGTCCAGGGCGTTCAGGGCGTCCCGATCCACGCTGATGCGGAATGGCAGCCGAGCGCGAGTCGGCTCAGGTGCTTTGCGCCTGCCTCGCGATCTGCCTGGGTTGGGCTTTGATGTCTTCGCCATGCCTTCGATATGGATGCTCGTGGGGCAACGATCCAGGAGCCACGCCAGGAGAACCGTAGACGAGCCTGCCTCTCCAAATCATTAGGACAGCAAGGGCTGTGGTGATCCTCGGAGGTCTGTCTGAGCGCCCACTCTGCTCGGCGACGCGACCTTCGCTCCAGCCTTCATCCTCGCGCTCTCGGCCCGGAAAGTGTCAAGTTTCTGCACATGCTCCCGATTGGCGCGGGTTAGTTCCCTGATTTCGCCCTTCAGGTCCACGATCTCAGCTTTGAGTTCCTCACGCTCGGCAGCAAGGCCATCCTCGTGTCTAGCCTGGGCCTGGAACTCACGAATCTGCTGCTTCTGATCCGCGACCTTCTCTTGCAGCTTCCTGATCTGCTGCTCAGCTTTCGCGAGCAGTCGCTTCAGGTCCTTTGTCTGTTGCTCGGCCTCTCCGGGTTCGGTGAGCTTTCGGTCTGATCCGGTGCGAATCATAGTCGGGGTGGCCTCTCTTGATCTATGCCTCGAAAAGAACAAACATAGAACATACGTCAGGGTCAAGTCACGCTTTGACCTCCTGCATCTTCCTTCGAGTTTGCTGCAAGCCGTCCGCGAGGTCGGTTCTGATAGCCTTGGTGGGGGTGGGAGTGAACGAGCGCCACCTCGTCAGCAGCGCCCTCCAGCGATAAAGTCGAAGAGGCTGGGAATTCCTCCCAGCAGGCACCATGAACCAGATGTTCCGCCCCGCACAGGCCGATCAGAGACCTGCCTTGGAGACCCTCGCTGGCTCAGTCGAACGCGTTACCTTCCACAACGCGGACAATGGCTTTGCCGTCCTGAAGGTGCATACGCGGGGCAAGCGTGATCTTGTAACAGTCGTCGGCCATACACCAACAGTGTCCGCAGGCGAATGGATTACCGCCAGCGGCCTCTGGACCAGTGATAGAGACCATGGCCTCCAGTTTAAAGCCGAGGTGCTCAAAACCATGCCGCCGACCGGAGCGGAGGGGATCGAGAAGTATCTCGCCTCGGGTCAGATGCGTGGCATCGGACCGGCTATGGCCAAGCGGATCGTTGCCGCCTTTGGAGTAGACACGTTCGAGATTATCGAGGCCAGCCCTGAACGTCTGACTGAGGTGCAGGGCATTGGCCCCTGGAGAGCCTCGAGGATCGTGGCGGGCTGGGCCGAGCAGAAGGCGGTGCGGGAGATCATGATCTTCCTGCACGCTCACGGGGTCGGCACGGCTCGGGCGGTCCGTATCTTCAAGACCTATGGCTATGAGTCCGTTCAGGTCATGACCGAGGACCCATACCGGTTGGCCAAGGATGTACGTGGCATCGGCTTCAGGACGGCGGATGCCATTGCAGCGAAGCTCGGCATAGAAAAGACCGCGCCTCAGCGCATCCGGGCGGGCATTTCCTTCGCGCTCCAGACGGCCACCGATGAGGGCCATTGTGCCCTGCCGGTTGATGCTCTCACTCGGCTGGCCGAACAACTGCTGGAGGTTGAGGCAGCCCTGATCCGCTCGGCAATCTCCGAAGAGCTTGCGAAAGGGGAGGTCGTCTCGGACACCATTGGCGACGAGACCTGCCTGTTCCTCAAGGGGCTTCATCTGGCCGAACAGGCCATCGCCTCCCGTCTCGCTGAGCGCGCATCCGGTCCGCTGCCCTGGCCCGAGATCGACCTCGACAAGGCCATTCCTTGGGTGGAGAGCCGCACAGGTAAGACCTTAGCGACCTCACAACGCGAGGCTCTGAAGCTCGTGCTCGGCTCGAAGGTGGCGGTGGTGACCGGTGGCCCTGGTGTCGGCAAGACGACCCTGCTCGACACGATCTTGCGCCTGCTGGTGGCCAAGGGTGTGCGGGTGGCGCTCGCGGCTCCGACAGGACGTGCGGCCAAGCGTATGACCGAACAGACCGGGCTGGAGGCCAAGACCATTCACCGTCTGCTGGAGATTGACCCGAAGCACGGCGGCTTCTCGCGCAACGAGGAGAACCCGCTCGACTGCGATCTGCTCGTGGTGGACGAGACCTCGATGGTTGATGTGCCGCTGATGAATGCCCTGACCAAGTCCATTCCCCCTCATGCGGGCTTGCTGTTGGTGGGTGACGTGGATCAGTTACCCTCTGTCGGCTCGGGGCAGGTGCTGGCTGACATCATCGCCTCGGAGCGCATTCCGGTGGCGCGTCTGACCGAGGTGTTTCGGCAGGCGGCGGAGAGCCGGATCGTCGTGAATGCCCATCGGATCAACAAGGGCCAGATGCCCGAACCGCTAAAGGCTGGAGAAGCGAGCGACTTCTACTTCATCGAGATCGGTGACCCCGAAGAAGGCGTGCCGAAGATCATCCAGATGATCAAGGAGCGCATGCCCCGCCGGTTCGGGCTCGATCCGATGAAGGACATTCAGGTGCTGTGCCCGATGAATCGGGGCGTGCTCGGAGCCCGCAACCTCAACATCCAATTGCAGGAAGTGCTCAACCCCAATCCTCCCGCCAAGGTGGAGCGGTTCGGCTGGCGTTTTTCGCCCGGAGACCGGGTGATGGAAACGCAGAACGACTATGACCGGGAGGTCTTCAACGGCGACCTGGGTGCCGTGGTCCGGATTGATGATGAGGAGGGAGCGTTGATCGCTTCGTTCGACGGGCGGGAGGTATCCTATCCATTCGGCGAACTCGACACCCTGGTGCCCGCTTATGCGACGACCATCCACAAGTCGCAGGGCTCCGAATATCCTGCTGTCATCATCCCAGTCGTGACACAGCATTTTACGATGCTTGCTCGCAATCTGCTCTATACGGGCGTCACTCGCGGCAAGCGGCTGGTCGTGCTCGTAGGGCAGAAGAAGGCCGTCGCTATGGCGGTGAGGGGAGGGCAGACGAAGAGACGCTGGACCAAGTTGCGAGAGTGGTTGGCGGCATCCAATCTTTATCGCTAAAGCATGTTTGTTTCGTAGTTATCCCCAGGCTGATCGGACTACCGCCTCCTGCCTGGGAACAAAGCACACTGCCTCATCATTCGACTCGTGTCCGACCGTGGCAGCGATAAACTGTCATGAGAATCGAAGATGGTTTGCACCGAGCGGGTGGAGACGAACGCTTTGACGACCAGACGGGCTGATCCTCACCGACCGGATCGCGGAACTCGACCGCCCGGAGCAACTCGACCCAAAATTCCTGTTCCCAAGTCACCGCCCGAGCGCCGAGAACACCGCCTCGGGCGAAGTGCTTTGTGCGGCCCTGAGAGTTGGAGTTAGCCCGTGAGCAAGCGCCATGACAAACAGAGACGGAAGACCCGCCGCTCGTTCGAAACAGCCGATATTATCGAGCTACATGGGTCTAAGTTCGACACCGAGCGGAGCCTCCCATCGATCAAGCCGCTCAACGCCACCCAGGCTGCGTACCTAGATGCATTGAAGACCAATCCTCAAGTGGTAGTTCTTGGACCCGCAGGCACGGGCAAGACCTGGGTAGCGGCAACTCATGCCGCAGACCTGTTCCGGCAGCGCCGCATTCGAAAAATCATCTTGACCCGACCGAACGTTCCGAGCGGGCGCTCTCTCGGCTTCTTTCCTGGAAGCCTGGAGGAGAAGTTCGGACCATGGGCCGCTCCTGTGATCGACGCGATCAAGGAACGCATTGGATCAGCAGCCTACGAGATTGCGGTAAAGAATGGCGACATCGAAATGGTGCCATTCGAGGTGATGCGCGGTCGCTCTTGGAAAGGTGCATTCATTCTCCTGGATGAGGCACAGAACGCCACCTCTGCCGAGATGAAGACGTTTCTGACCCGCATTGGAGAGGATTGTACCGTGGTGATCAACGGCGACGTAAGCCAATGCGATCTGCGGGAGACATCTGGCCTTCGCACGGTCATTCACTTGATTGAGTCGAAGAAGCTCCCGGTGCCAATCATTGAGTTCACCCTCAGCGATATCGTTCGATCTGGCATCTGCGAGATGTGGGTGAGAGCGTTCGAGGAGGTTCGCTGTTGATTGCGACTCGCACGCTGTGAGGGTGATTGCCGACATACCCGGTTCTCGCCCCGGAATCATCAAATCAGAAGACCAGAGCATCGCACGAGAGGTAGAACTTGATGGGTTCTACGGCGCAGCAGTGACAAGGTAATTCTCAAACCGGTAAACATGCGTCCGATTGAAGGGCCACATTTCAATGGTCTCTTTCGACCAAAAGATGTGAGCGGAGCCGATTGCCTGCTCTTGCTCCCTCTCATTAGTGGACTGCTCCGGTCGGCAGCGGCACCGCGATCTTGAAGCCGACGACTGCATCAAAGTGTGCGGCCTTCCGGTAAACTGCCGGTCGCATCCAGTCGACTTGCGCCTCATCACCCCTACGGGCCATCTCCATCAGCCCCAGCCAAGTCAAAGGGCGAAGCACGCGGCTCCTCATTGCATGTGCCGAAAAATCCCTAACGGTGCGGTCGAGGCGCTCATCACGCACGGTGCATACTTGGGTGAGAGTATCGGAATCCGCCCAGTCATTGGCTGCTACGGATAAGCACCACAGGACGATGCCGATATGGTCCTGCGGCCAGTGCTCGACCGGAGCCCGGTCAAAGTAGCTGAGGCTGACCCGCCACAGCATGGCCTCAAACAGGAGTGCAAAGAGGTCAGCAGATACGTCTTGATGCAGAAGGGTCTGAGCTTTCTTTGTGGCGACCAACACTTTGCCGCGACGGCGCAGCAGGCCCGCCACCTGAAGCACAACCCGAGTGACATGGACCGGCAGGGCATCGGCTTCATTCAGGACCCGATTGACGGCGAGGACCTCGGTCTTGGCGTAGTCGGGCCAGTCGATCATATCAAAGAGCGCCTGCGTATCGATCCGAGACAAGGCTCCGGTGGCGGTTAGGGCCAAGCCGCCCTGTGCGGCAGCGCGCTCGATTACCTGACGGGCTGCCCTGACCAGCGGCGCAATGTTGATCTCGTTCGGCGCGCGGTTCGGGGTGAGGACAATAGCCTCGGGAAGGCCGTGCCTTGGTGCGTCCACAAGCGCATGAACAGCCTCTCGGCCCAGAAGCCGCCAAGCCGGAATGAGGACGGTTCCCGCTGCCATGATGCCGCCCGTAGAAGAGGCCAGTCCACGATCATATCCTCGCGGGCCTGGAATGGAAAAGGGCGGCTCTGGAGCCGCCCTGGTGTCGGGATGTCAGGCTGCGTGGGTGCGCTTGGTGATGTGGGCGCGGTACGCCGCTGCTGATTTCATCGGGATTGTGCCCGCTTCCGTAAGCCTTGTGATCTCGGCCTTGGCCCGCCGCGCCCCCTGGGCGCTGTAGGAGGGCTTTAGGGCCACGCGAACCCGACTGGCGATGTGCCTGCGATGGGCACCGGCCTGTCGTGGGTTGAGGGTCTTCTCGGCCACGAGCCGGTCGAGACGACCATAGGCCCGCTTGGCTTCGGCAGGTGTGTAGCTATCTTTCTTCTCGAACATAGGGAGTTTCCTGTTGGGTTGTCTGCCCTCCATGTGGATTTGCCGGTCGAGATTTTCCAGACGGGCATCACTCGGTACGCCAAAGCCCTCGGGCAAACTGATTGTTGGGCTATCGGGAGCGGGAATGGCCCTTCTCGTCCGGACTGGGGCGCTTGGTCTTCTGAAGCTCGATCACACTTTCCACCCCATGCAGTAGCTCGGCAGGAGTGTATGGTTTGGCCAGGAACAGACTGTCGTCTGGAAGTTCCTCATCAGTCGGGCGAACACGGCCAGACACGATCAAGACCCCCACAAATGGACGTTGTTTCGTCACGCGCCGCGCCAGTTCGAACCCGTTGATCGAACCGGGCATTTCGACATCTGTCACGACAACCTGGATGTCTGGGCGCGCTTCGAACAGGGTCAGGGCTTCTTCCCCATTCCCTGCCTCGATTACCCGATATTCAGCTTCATCGAGCACGTCTGCATTGAACATGCGGACCAGCGGTTCATCCTCCGTGAGGAGCACTATAGCACGAGGATCGGTCATAGCTTAGCAACGGAGTCGAGGTTCACCCTGTTCCAGCAATAGGGATGGCTGGGCACCGAGTGCGAGCATCTGCCGACCTCATACCGACCGCAGGATGTAGTCTCGGCATCTCCTTGAGCATGTGCGCTGTGCGACCAGCCTGTCGCGTGACGCCATCGCTCAAACATTGGGGGTTCTGCTCTTTCTCGCCAACATTCCTGCTGGTGGGTCACCTCTCGTCTGCGAGCGATGATAGGCTGATCGGCTCCCGGAGGACCGCATCCTTGTCGATCCGTTCAGGCTTGTCCTCGCGCAGTTCGCGCTTGGCGCGGCGAAGCTGTTTGCCGACCTTATCAAGCGCGGCGTTGAAGGCGAGATAGATGTCCTTGTCTTTGGCCTCTGCGCTTTTCATCGGCAGACCGCCTATCTGCATGTTCAAGCTACAGCGATAGGTGATCCCCTCCTTGCTGAAATGGGCCGATGCCGCATTCAACCGTCCGAAATACTTGCTGGCGACCCGCAGGATGCCCTCGCGGGCATAGCCGGGAAGTCTGTCGCCGAGGTGGATGTTGGAGCTTTGGATTGTGATCGCTTTATCGACGCCTTCAAGTTTCACGCTGCCCTCCGAGGAAGTGTACCAGGGTGACCGATTCAACGAGATGACGGTTCATTGCCGCCTCCGGAACTTCCTTACCGGCTGCTACTTGCTTCCTACACCTCTGGAGGTGGGCATGAGTTGGGGCTACATCAGAGCCAACTGGAAGCAGTTCCAGCGCCAAGCGAAGCTCCGCTGGGATAGGTTGACGGACGAGGATGTCGCCCGGATCAAGGGGCACCGGGATGTCCTCCTCACCTGTCTGGAAGAGCGGTACGGCTATGCCATGATCGGGCGCAGCAGGAAGTGCGGGATTGGGAGCACCATCTCTCACCCTGAGGGGTCACCCAAACGCATCGGATAGCTGCGAGATCAATGTACAGGCTGCTCTGACAAGGCCGGGAGGGGCACAGGCGGAGCCTTGCTTCACTGCTGTCGCTCCTGAGGCCGCTCCCGGTCTGCCGTCCCTTGATGTCCGCTAGGCTAAGGCCGGTCCGCCTGCCTCAGTGATCATCGCGGCAAAGTGCGGAGGTGGTTCCATGCTGAACCTCCTTTCCGGGGAATGCATAGACTTCTCGGATCGATGCGCTGCACATATGCAGCGCAATGATGGTCCGCCCGTTACAACAACCTGTCAAGAACGCCCCATGGGGCTACAGGTGTTCATCGGGGCCGGTGACTGCTGCAAGGTCGCTTCATGCCCCGGTCCAAGCCGACCACGTCGCCGTCCACCGTCTGCAACAAGTGGGCACGGCTTGACCGCCTGCTGGCGCAGGCGCACCATCCTGTCTCCAAGCCTCGGCTCTTGGAGGCTGTCATGGCTGCGCAAGACGATGACGTTGCCCTGATCCGTCGCTGGTTTCAGAAGCTCCAGGTCTGTGTTCAGACGGTAGATTTCGTCGGCTCCCGCCCGCTCTTCGCCGACGATATAATCACCTTCGGCTCCTTTACAGCGTTCACCGTTGGCCGCGAGGCCACCGAACAAGAGCAGTGGCGACACGTCTGGGGGCATATTGACCAGTTCCGCTGGCGTCTGGATGATCTGCGCACCCTCATCTCGGGCGACCGTCTCACGGCAGTCGGCATGGCGGTGTTCGAGTCCACCGGCTATACCGAGGACGGCAGGGCTTTTGACCGGCCCGGACGAGCAACGGTGGTTCTCGGGCGGCAGAGTGTTGGCGAGGAGTGGGTGGCCCAACACACCCATGTATCGCTGTTCCCCGGTATTCCCTCCCGCTCCTTCGGCACCCAGCGGGAACAGCCGCCTGTGCTTTAGCGCCGATCCGTCAGTCGAAATCACGAACAACGAGGCTGATGTCGCTGGGTCACCGAGACGCTGGTCTCATGCTAAGATGGGCTCGGGCGTGAATGGCGAGCGCTCAACCAGCAGCACCCTGGCTGTTGCGCCAACGGAGCGCAATTCGTCGAGAATGCGCGTCATCGGTTCCGACGCTGCAGCGTGCCGAGCCTCATCCAGGGTGTGGAACTCCAGCATGGCGATGGTATCAGGGCTTTGCTGCTGGTCCGTGCGGTAGGCGACAAACGAGACTGCCCCCGGCAGTTTCAGTAGCTGGGCGATCCAGTCCCGAACATGCTGGTTGTAGGTGTTCCAGTTCTGCGTGTCGGACGGGCGATCATACTGGAGCATGACATAGGCCATGGGCCACTCCAACCAATCGGCGACATCAGCGCCTCTGGAGGTTTGCGCTCTCACAGAGGGGGTGTCTATCCAGACCTGATCGCGAGCACGTAGATCACAACAACACCAGCGATCAGGAGCAGCGCGATCAAGGCTTGGGAGAGCATTACATGAAGCCCAGGATCACAGCCCCGCAAAACAAGAATGCCAGACCGGCAACTGCGAGCGCTTGGTTCTCAAAAGAAACATAAGATTTCATTCTTTTGAACATCATGCCCTCCTTCTCTGATCGAAGTATACGCGGTCCTTGGCAATAAGGACATGTTTGTTGTTGGCTTGAGTATGCCTGAGAACATGCGTCGCCTTGAGACGTAGAAAACGATATGGGTTTTGTGAGAACGCAGATCGTCCAGGTCGGCAGCGTCATCAAAAAGCCTATTCGCTATCGTGTCATCTCAGCATGAGCAAGGCTCCCAAACACCCGAGCCAGCGTGACGACCTTAGACGGTGGGATGATGAAGGCGGTGCGCCGCGCTCCGGGCATCCCACCCACGAGCCGCATCTCGCGCGCCACCATGAGGCTCACCCGGCTCTGTACTACTTCAACATCAGGACCCCGAGTCTCCTCATCGAAGACCCGGAAGGAAATACGTATCCCAACCTCCAGCTTGCCCGAAAAGATGCGCTCGCCAAGGCCCATGCTATAATCGCGGAAGGCGATCAGAAGGGCGAGGATCGGCATGACTGGAGTTTCGAGGTCATGGACCGAGCCAATCAGCATGTCCTGACGGTCGCGTTCTCCGAAGTCGCCGCCTCGAAGGTGACCGGCCAAGGCGAGGGGCACTGACTGCCAATGCCGCTACGGCGGAGGAAGGCGAACAGATCATGAGCAAAACGCCGCTTAGTCCCATTCAGAGGGTTGTAGGCTCGGTCTGGAAAGCTGTGCGAATGCTGGAAGAACGTCCTGCGCCGACCTCCAAGGTCAAGCTCCACGGGCGTCGTGGCTATGGCGACCGTGATATCCCGGCAGCCGATAAAACGCGTGATGAAAACTGATCCGACGCCGATGGCATGGCAATGGTGGAAGAAGACAGGGTTCCAGATGAAGTCAGCGTTCGGAGGTGTGACAAGGCAGGAGTGAGGCAATGTCTGAGATTGACCCAACCACTTTGCCCTGCTGCGTCACCGATACTGGAGCAGGCCGCATTCGGTCGGAATGGCGCGAAGGGCGTTGGGTAATGGTCGAAAGGCCAAACATCGGCTTTTGGCGGCTGGCAGGGCCGAACCCTACTTGAGGTGTTGCGCGCGGTACTTGTTCATCTCGAACATGCTCACCTTGTTCCTGCCACCGAATACAGCCTGAAGCTTCTCGTCCGCCATGATCTCCCGCTTGTTCTGCGGGCTCTGAAGCTTGTGCCTCTTGATATACTCCCAGACCTTCCTCACCACCTCAGGAGGCGGCAAAGGGGATGAACCGACGACCGCAGCCAGTTGCCTCGATGGCTGCAAAGGCTTGAGCAAAGCGGAGTTCGGGTCTTGGGACGGGCCGCCAGCAGTGTCGTCGCGTTCCGGCTCTTCGAGCGTTGAGGGTGCCATCGTGATCCTCCGGAACCTGATTGTGGCAGAGAACATCAACGATCACTTACGAAGCCATCGCGGTAGGCCCTTGCAACGCCGCCTTCATCACCCGGTCTGGACCGAACTCACGCCACTTCGCGATGTCCAACAGGGAAGCCAGTTGGCTGCGTGCCCGGTGAACGCGGCTCTTCACGGTGCCCACGCTGACGCCCTGGATCAGTGCTGCGGCGTCATAGGTCAGACCCTCAGCGCCAACCAGCAAGAGAGCTTCCCGTTGTCTGCGTGGGAGGCGGGCAAGGGCTGAGCGAAACTCCGCCATTTCCAGACCGGCTTCCTGCGCGGGCAGGGCGACCAGATGGCCTGCATAGGCCCCGTCCGGGTCCTCCACCTCGCGTTTGCGCTTGCGGTGGTCGGTGTAGAAGGCATTGCGCAGGATCGTGAACAGCCATGCCGCGAGATTGGTGCCGCGCTCGAACTGATCGATCTTAGCCCATGCCCGCAGAATCGCATCCTGAACCAGATCGTCGGCTCGAACGGGATCGTTGGTGAGAGAGACCGCGAAGGCGCGCAGATTCGGCAGCAGCGCAATCATCTGATCGCGCAGGGGGTTCTCAACGCAACCGGACCTGTGTTGGTGCCCTGCCTGTGGGCCGACCCGGTTGATCCTGCGGAGAGCGCGATGGCGAGGGCGCTTCCTCCGGGTTTCACCGCCCGCGCGGCGGGGTCTTCGCGGAGGTTCGGGATGGCGAGCGTTGGTTGCCATGGCATCGCTCCACCTTGACCATGGCTCACCATACTCCTCTGCACCTTGGCTATCCAGGCAAATCGCCATGCCCGTGGCGGTGCAATGATCCTGCCGTGTCACATTCGGGGAGAGGCTCACAGCAGGGCTGTTGGGTCGCACGACATCTTCAACGAGGGCAAAAAGAAGCGCCCGTTTGGGCGCTGAGGGTCCGGTCCTTGTAGGGGCAGAAGGGCCGGTAACAGAAAAACTCATGCCTGCGGGTGAGGGCGCTCCGCTGCCTCAAGCTGCCAGGGCGAGGCGATGCTGCTGCTGGCGCAGAACGGTCAGAAGCTCCACGTAGGGCTCACGGCGTTCGCGGTGGCGCAGCACCAGTTTGCTTCGGATGTTGTTCTTGAGCTTCTGATCCGTATTGCTGGCCTCAAGCCCGCTCAGTTCGAGTTCATGCTGGCAGTCCATGTCGCCGAGAGTGTGTAGAACCTCCCGCATCATCGAAGCGACAGACGGGGAAAGTCTCTGGCGCAAGGTGCGTGATGCGCCACCTCTACAAAAGGTATTGTTCATTCGCGGCACGTTCCCTCCGAACATTTATTTTTATTCTGGCGCTTAGCGCTTGTGACGCACTGGATAGCAAAGGTCACGTCGGAGGAATACCTAATGCTTTAGAGTCAAGGTGCGCCTGCAACTAAGCCTTGAATTTACCACCTAATGAGAGGCTGCAATACTGCCCCGGTTCGGCGAGCTTAAAGGAGGCACTTCGATTCGGTTAGACCAGCCCCGCCCTTATCCAGTTCCTGTGCTCGATCACCGCCTATAACGCTCAAGCAGGACACCATGGCCGATCATACTCAACATGCCCTTCGCTCCGACCCATCCGACATACTGCACAGGGTCGAAGCTCCCGGTGTTCATCCCCTGCTTCAGTCGCTCCGAGCAACTTTGACGAACATCGACTTGGAATATGAACAGGAGCGGGAACGGCTCGTCGGCAGGACAAAGGACGAGAGCCTCAAGACACGTCTGCTGGAGAAGCTCAAGCGGCAGCATCAGCAACGACGTGAGCCTTACGTGCAGCAACTCGCGGTGCTGCACCAGCGCATGCGGCAGACAGCCCAGTAGACAGGCCAGCCACCTGGAGACTTCGCGCCATGACGGATAAAGAGATCGAGGTGGTTGCCGAAGAACTTGCCAAGGTCAGCGGCATGTCCTGGTATCCAGGGCGGGAGCCGGGGCCGCTGATGCGGGTGGTGAGCGACCGCTACCGGGCTCAGGCTCGTGCCGTCATTGCGGCGGTGGATCGGATCAGGTCGGGCGCAGAAACCGCGTGCTCGCAGGACCTCGGGCAGGGTGGCTCGAACGGAACTGCCCCTGACGAAACACGCAGTCGGCTTCGACCGGGTGCGACCGTGATCTACCGTCCTTCCGGAGACCGGCGCGCCTATCCCCGCCGAGTGGTGGAAATCCAGGGCGAGCGGGCCTACTTGGCTCCCATCCTCAGGACCTGCGTCGGATGGATTTCCATCGAACGGCTTCAGATCGCAGCGGGTGAGCCTGTTGCTGCAACATCTTCCCTGCCATCCGGCATGCGGGGTGATAGCGAGAATGGCCACATCAAATGTCCACATCCGCTTTGAGGCCGAACGCAACAACGGCGGAATTGATCTGAGCATCACTACCGACGACCGGACCGTGGTCGTCCTCAAGCTGAGCGCCTCGGAGCTTGAGGAGATGATCCAAGTGATCAACGACGCTCTTGACGATCAACGTGGCGATGGCAGTGAGATGTATCGCCTTGCATAACGGCCAGGAATAGTGCTCGTGCGTTGGCGGAGCCCTGATCCGAGCATCAGACGATCTGGGCAACGCGCCCACCCGCCGACAGTGGCTGAGGCTCTCCAAGGTGGGGCGACTGCTCACCGACTGCCGTGATCTGCGTCTCACAGACGATCCGGCGGCAACCGCTCGACAGACCCTCGACGCAGTACTGAGGTTCACAGGAGGTCTCGGGCAGCACCCGGATGATCACGTAAATGTCCGGGTGCGACCGCCCTGGCATGGCAGGAACGACTGACTGGCCGACTTTGAATCTGGGAGTCATTGAGCGCTCCGTTCGAGAAAGGGGTCGTCCCACGCGGGAATTCAACTTACGACTGCCGTTCCACGGGAGCCAGCGATCTGTGGCTTCGGTCTGGACGTGATCATCAGCTTGTGAATGCTCCGCAGAAACCGCCGCAACGGAATCGAGAGGAATAGGGCATTCCTGTCTTTCCTCGGCGCGGGACGCTGGTATGCTCGTCCCCTCACCAGAAGAGGGAGGGTTGTTCATGCCGCGTACCTCTGTTGCGTCACAGGCGCTCGCGTCGCCGCGTCAGCCGCCATGGTATCCAACCGACTTGCTGCCACAGCTTCAGAGCACGCTCGCGGTGCTGGCTGACATTGAGGTCCAGTACCAACACAGCCAGGAGCAACTTCGGGCGTGGGCAGGACCCGAAGCGGCCAAGAACCAGTTCTCGGTTCAGCTTGCAGACCGCTATCATCATGAGCGGGAGCCGTATCTCCAGCGGCTGGAGGAGTTGCAGCGAACGATGAGCCGAGTGTTGCCCTTGCAATAGGGCGTGGACCTGCCGAACGGCGACAGGAGAACCCTATGCGCAAAATCTTATCTGCATCTCTTGCAGGGCTTGCTCTTCTTCCAACGATATCCGCACTGGCGCAGGCTCCTGCGCCAGCAGCGCCACCGGCTGATCCAGCGACACCGTCTGCGGGTGGTCTCGCGGACTGGTGGTGGATCGTGCTGCTGGTGATCGTGGTGGCAGCGGCGATTTGGTATTTCAGCCGCAGAAGACGCACGCTTTGAGCGTCGGCCTCCCCTGAATCAGCGATGCTCTTGGGACTGGCAAAGGGACTGCTAACACCCAAGGCTATCCGACTGCTCGGGGACCAAGGCACGCAATCTGGAACCACCACAGAGCGAGGGCCACCATGCCGAACCTCGATGCCCTCGACCGATGGTCGCCCTATGCCTTGGCCGTTCTGCGGATCGTGACGGCATCGCTCTTCATGTTGCATGGGGCACAGAAGCTGGTTGGGTTTCCGGCTCCGCCTCAGGGCGGGATGCCGCCACTGGTCTCCCTGTTCGGCCTCGGTGCTATCCTTGAACTCATGGGTGGTCTGTTGATCCTGATCGGCTTGTTCACCCGACCTGTGGCGTTCATCCTCGCTGGCGAGATGGCCGTGGCCTACTGGATGTTTCATGCTCCTCAAAGCCTGTACCCGGTGCTCAATGGAGGTGATGCGGCGATCCTCTACTGCTTCGTGTTCCTGCTGTTGGTGTTTACCGGTCCCGGAGCATGGACCATCAATGGAGTAGGAAGCCGAACACGCCCGCGACATTCATGGGAGCGCTGATCAGCGGCTTCTAAATCTACTGTGGGGGGCAGCGTCGTGGAACCTCATTTGCCATCCAGCGCTTCTGGTGAAATGCGACCAGCAGACAACGGCAAAGCTACCTTAAGACGCGCGTTCAAGCACCTGGAGCGGGAAGTTCCAGGGAAGGTCGCCTGGACCATTCGGAACCTTCGGCACCCTCACGCCCGTTGGGTTCGTATTCCGACTGGTGTGCTCTTGGTGATTGGAGGGGTGTTCTCGATCCTGCCGTTCCTGGGCATCTGGATGCTGCCGCTTGGCCTCTTACTGATCGCACACGACGTGCCGCTTCTTCGGGAGCCCGTTGGTCGCTTCACGATCTGGAGCATCCAGCGATGGGAGACACTGCGCCAGCGGTTTTTCCGGCGGTCCTAAAGGGACAACTTATCGGCTGATGATCCTTCAGGATCAGTGCCGATATCCACTTTCCTCACAAATGGCGAAACAGCACTCCAGGCTGCCCAATGCCGCCCCTGCCATTGAATAGTCAAGCTCGTTCGTTAAGGATGAGTTCACGTCAGATGGCCGAAGTCATGGCGGATGACAGACCACGGCAACAGCAGACCGCTTGTGCTCGTCCTGGAGGACGAGGTCCTGATCGGGATCAACCTTCAAGATGAGTTGCAGGAGGCAGGTTATCGCGTTGCAGGACCATTCACGACCTGCGCCGCTGCACTCGACTGGCTTCGGACCGCCACGCCCGATGTGGCGGTTCTCGATGCGGCCCTGAAGGATGGCTCCTGCCGCGAGATTGCTGGTGAATTGCAACGGCACAACGTGCCGTTCCTGATCTACTCAGGCTACGGCGCGGACCGAGAGCTTCTGGCCGAGTTTCGTCATGCTCGTTGGATTGAGAAGCCAGTCCCGGCTCCTGAACTCGCTCAAGCCTGCGAGCAGCTTCTGGTCGGCCATGCTTGATCAGCAGGGGCGTTATCTTTGTTGAAACCGCTGGGCCGAGTTTCCCGTTCTCAGGATTGTGGTCTCGTGAGTAGCACCTCGTGGTGAATGAAGACGGGTGTCTTCCGTGGCAGGAGAGTGGCCGGATCGCGGCGCTTCAAAGCTATCGTATCCTGGACACTCCTCCAGAGCCGGATTTCGATGATCTGGTGCGCTTGGCCGCCCAGGTCTGCGAGACACCCATTGCACTGATTACCTTCATTGCCGAAGGGCGGCAGTGGTTCAAGGCCGAGCTTGGTCTCGGCATCCGGGAGACGCCTCTCGATGTCTCCATCTGCGCCAATGCCATTCTCCAACCGGGGCTGTTTGTGGTTCCAGACACGCTACAAGATCAGCGCTTTGCCTGTAATCCGCTCGTGACCGGCGATCCGCACCTACGTTTTTATGCCGGGGCACGGCTGGACACGTCAGACGGCCTGCCGCTCGGGACCATTTGCGTCCTGGACTACACTCCTCGCGCCGTGACCGAACAGCAGGGCTTTGCCCTGAAGGCGCTTGCGCGCCAGACCATGTCCCAGCTTGAGCTACGACGCGCACTTGAGGAACGCGATGAGGCTCTCGCCGCCAGTCGCATCACGGAGCAGCGGCAGGCTCTGCTGGTGCGGGAACTCCACCATCGCGTTCGCAACACCCTGGCAACGGTCCAAGCGCTCGTTGGAGCGACCGCGCGGACCACCAGCAGCCTGCGGGAGTTTACCCGCTCGTTCTCCGCCCGGATCACAGCCCTGGCGAAAACCCATGCTCTACTAACTGAGGACTATTGGCAAACAGTCCCTCTCAAGCAGATGCTCCTGAACGAGCTTGAGCCGTTTCGCGAGACAAGAAGTGAGCGCTTCAAGTTGTGCGGACCCGATTTGGAGTTAGCGGCGGACCTCGCAATCCCTTTGGGCATGGCGCTCCATGAACTCACCGCCAATGCCGCACGGTATGGGGCGCTGTCCATCCGCAAAGGTTGCGTGTCAGTGGAATGGGATGTGACCGTCTCTGAAGGAAGGCGAAAGCTCCATCTGACGTGGGCGGAGCACAATGGGCCACCTGTTGAGGAGCCGGTCCGTAGCGGGTTCGGCATGACTCTTCTCCAGCGGGTTTTGCCCGCCCAGTGCGAAGCAGAGGTCTGCGTTGCGTTTGATCACACAGGGCTTCGGTTCGAATTGGAAGCGCCACTCATCACGCACAGACACGTGCCTGAGTATTAGCTACGCCGCGCGAGACCCATGTCAGAGCCGCATAACCTCGACTTGAGCTTGCGCGCCGCGAGACGAGTCCCTTCCTTAAGGCTGTGCTTGGTGTAACATGAACACAACCACAAGAACGAGGGAGGCTTGCCATGTTACGCGTCCCAACCAGCGATCCAGTGGTACGGCGTGAGGCTGATCCCGGCGACCTAACTCCCGAAATCCGCGATGCCCTTGCTGCCCTAACGGAGGTCGATGCCCGCTACAAGGATGATCGGAAATGCCTGGAAGGGTGGGCCGGTCCAAGAGCCGTCAGGCTTCGCCTTCTCGACCATCTGGAAGCGCGGCATCGACGGGACCGCCAGCCGTTGGTGAAGCTTTTGGCCGAGCTTTATCAGCAGGATATGACAGCTTCGATGTTCCGTGATCTGGCCACGAGGCATTGACGGGACGGCTCAGCCCTAGAGTAACGGTACACGAAGACGGGGAACCCCTGTGATCCCGGTCAGGTTACTTTTGTAGTCTCGTCTGCGCAGGAGGGTTCGCTATGACCCAGGCAGCAGAAACATCCGACACAACCCTATCCACGCATCCCCTCATCGAGAGCAATCGTGTCGAAGGCACCCCGGTCTACAGTCCGCAGGGCAAGCATGTCGGCACGATCCACCATCTGATCGTTGAGAAGGTGAGCGGACGGGTGGTGTACGCCGTGATGAGCTTTGGCGGCTTTCTCGGGATCGGCAGCCACGAGCACACCATCCCGTGGGAGAAGCTCAAGTATGACACCCAGCTTGGTGGCTATCGAACCGACATCACGCAGGAGCAGCTAACTGGCGCTCCTGTGTTCTCTGGCGATGAAAGAGACTGGTGGGATCGCAGGCGCGAGCAGGACATTCACGACCACTGGAAGGTTCCGCCGTATTGGGGCTGGTAAGGAAAGGCGGATTCCGACATGTAGCCCCTGCTTCGAATAGCCGTCCGACCTCAGAGCAATTGGGTCGTAAGGCATCCGATCCCCGTTAAGCGGAGAAGCCGTCGTTTTCTTCTTCGCTAACGTCGGCGTGCATCAGGTTCGTCTTGGAAGTCGGTGCTGGAGTAGCCCGCTCGTGCAGCACTGCCTTCTTATCTGCCCGTTCCGGTTTGTCCTCCCGAAGCTCGCGTTTGGCACGGCGAAGCTGTTTGCCGACCTTGTCGAGAGCGGCGCTGAACGCGAGATAGATGTCCTTGTCTTTGGCCTCGGCGCTCTTCGTCGACAGGCCACCCATCTGCATGTTGACGCTACAGCGGTAGGTGATCCCTTCTTTGCTGAAATGGATTGATGCCGCGTTCAGTCGTCCGAAATACTTGCTGGCGACCCGCAGAATGTTCTCACGGGCGTAGCCGGGTAATCCGTCACCCAGATGGACGTTCGAGCTTTGGATTGTAATCGCCTTATCGACGCTCTCCAGTTTCATGACGCCCTCCCTGTCACGTCTCCAGGTGAATGGTCCCGAGTTGTGCCGTTCTCAGTCCGTGCGGAACTTCTCATCCTTATTTAGTTTCCCTCCAGCAGACCTCCAGGAGCCGATCATGGGGTGGAACCGTATTCAGGCGGATTGGAAGCTGTTCCAGCGGCATGCCAAGCTTCGCTGGGATAGGCTGACGGATGACGACATCGCCCGCATCAAAGGCCACCGTGGAACGCTCATCGTGTGTCTGCAAGAGCGCTATGGCTATGCTCATGATCAGGCGCAGCAGGAGGTCCGGGAGTGGGAGCACCATCTTTAGGCTGAGCACAGGAGAGTGCGATGACCGATGCGACCGTGACCAAGGTGAGCAGTGCCTACTCACCGACTGGCGATCAGGGCGAGGTCTACCTTGCCTCAGGCAAGCGGATGTCCATGCGGCTGTGGCGGGACGAACCGCCCACCCAAGACAAACCCAGCCGCAAGCACGAGTAGGAGGTACTTGGTTATGTGATCTCCGGACGGGCGGAACTGGAGATCGACGGACAGACCGTGCGCCTGGAGCCGGGTGACTCCTGGGTAATCCCCGCTGGGGCGGAGCATACCCACCGCATTCTGGAGACGTTCACGGCAGTCGAAGCGACTGCTCCTCCTGCTCAGGTTCATGGGCGTGAGCATTCTTAGGCGGTGCTGCTGGAGGGCAGCCGGAATATGTCTAGGCTAGGGAAGCCTCGTGACTGGCCCTCGAACCTGGGATGAGGGCGGCGGCTGCCACGGATAGCGATACCGCGATCAGCGCTTCGACTTTCTTCACGCCCCTGTTGACGCCTTCTTGGACGATGGAGCCTTCGTAACGGGCTGCGCTCTCGGTCGTGTCATTTCGTTCAGCATAGCCTTCTGCTGACGGTGCATCTCGGCGGCCCAGAAGCCACGAGCGGCACCCGCCCAGGTGTTCGCGGCACTAAGCCAAAGGCTCATCCGAGGGTTCTTTTTCATCTCGACCTTAGCCCTTCAGATGCTCCCGGCGCTCTGACCGTCGCTGGGATTGATCCCATCGTTTAGGTCGTCCTTGAGAGATCGCGCCCGCCGATATTGCCCCGTCCGGTGCTGTCATAAGGGACAAAAGTTTGTTGAAAGTCTTTGCCGATATACTGCTTAGCTAAGATAGCTTAAACCTTCCCGCCCACTGTGAGGGCTTGGTTCTCAGCCTAAGCTCTCAGGAGAGTACAAGAATAACAACGAAGCGCTTTGTAGAACGATTATCAAATGTGGGAACCTGTGGGGCGTTCCCGGATTATCAATCCATGCGGACCCGTTATATCCCCGCATTCCCCTTGTGCGACGGGTCTAAGACTTACGAGATGCAGATTCCTCGATCCCGGCGCTTGCAAAAGCAGCCGGGTTCTTTTTGCCCTCATACGGCATTGTGTCACCTCGGGACGGAAGGTCTAGCTGGCAGGACCTTTGGGATCAGACCTTCCCACCCCGGACGAGTATGGGCTTGCGTATTATTTTCGAGGCGGTAGCGAGAGTCCAGGTGTTGCAGACGCTAGGCCAAGTGAAGCCATCGCAAGTCTAGTCCACAACCGAAAACACCCGAACCTCGTCGGAAAGACCCTTCAAGGCACGCGCGCCTTCATCAACAAAACGGAGCCCCGAGCCTGCGACAAGGTCACGGACAGTGCTCGACACAAGCACCTGTCCAGCTTGGGCTTGTGCCGCGATCCGGGCTGCGATGTGAACTGCAATTCCGGCAATATCCGTTCCTTTGAGTTCGATCTCACCCGTGTGCAAGCCGCAGCGGACTTGCAAGCCAAGGGAGTGTGCCCCCTGGAGGATAGCCGCCGCGCACCGAACCGCCCGTGCAGGACCGTCGAATGTGGCGAGAACTCCGTCGCCAAGCGACTTCACCTCCCGTCCTCGCAATCGCGAAATTTCCTGGCGCACGAGGTCATCGTGCCGGTCCAATAGTGCGCGCCAGCGGCGGTCACCGAGGTCGGATGCCTGCTTGGTGGAATCCACAATGTCCGTAAGCAACACGGTTGCTAAGATGCGATCCGGCTCCACATCGGGTCGAGAACCTGTCACGAACTCTTGGATTTCGTCGGCGATATCATCTGCATTCTCGCCAATGTACGGAAGGTGATCCGCCCCAGCGAACTCCGCGAGACGCGCACCGGGAATGTGCTGAGCCAAGTAGCGGCCATCCTCGACGCCCACGGCAATGTCATCGGTCCGGTGGATGACCAGCGTCGGAACGCGGATCGCGCTCAAGATACCGGAGATGTCGATCTCCTGGTTCATCCGCATGAGTGCTTTGGCGGCAGCGGGTGTTGCGCCTACTCTCTCGTGGCGAGCCCAAATCTTTCTGAACCCAGCGTCATCAGCCATCGACGGAGCATATTTCCACACGCTCTCGCCCGTGCCCCATTTCTCCTCGACATAGCGATAGAACGCGGCCAGCTTCTCTTCAGTCGGATACCAGCCAGAGAACTTTGCGAACGCACCATAGAGGATGAGCGATGAGCAGCGGTCCGGGTGGCTTGCGGCGAAAACGGTGGCAAGCGATCCCCCTTCTGAGATGCCAAGCAGAACGGCGCGCTCGGACTGAGCCGCGTCCATTACGGCTCTGGCATCGTCCATGCGCTCGTCGAGGGTTGGCACGGACCCTGCCCGGTCGGAGAGCCCTGTCCCTCGCTTATCGAACACGATCACACGAGCGAAGCGACCGAGCCGCTCCAGCCAGCGCGCTGCGCTCGGATTGTCCCAGGTCTCCTCTACGTTCGAGATGAACCCAGGCACGAGCACGAGATCGACGGAGCCTGTTCCGAAAACCTGATAGGCGATGTGAAGATCGCCACTTCTCGCATAGCGGGTCTCGGGCTGCATGCGCGATCCTGCGAACACGGGCGAGGCAGAGCCAATGTCGAACCAACGACGTGGGCCGCAACCACTCGGCAGCAGTATAGCCACGATTCCGTGGGCTATAAAGCCGATCCGGTGGCCCTGACCGGAGGTGCTTAGGCACTGTGGGTCCAGTGGACTGGACCTCCCGAGTTCAACTCCTCCCACCCTGAATAACCGTGAGCTTTCGCATTCCTGGCGGAAGGTCCGGGGGAGGGCGGCTGATTGCCTCCAAATCTCTAAAGCGGGCCTTGCACTTCGGATCGTACTCGTTCGGAGGCCGCTCCCAGGGAAGGCTCCTCCGAGGGCAGTCGAAGGCGATCCTATCGAGAAGGTCGCATAATTGGGTGTCCGCCCCAAACCTCTCGGCCAAGCGAGCGAGCCGATACTGACCTTTTCGGTGGGGGCAGAGGGGGCAATCAACCCGGACGATCACCCATGGAAAATCGGAGAGCCGCTCAACCATTGCTGCCCCATAGCTGCATGCGAACGGAACGGGAACAATGGGGTGGCAGTTCCACGACGGTTGTGATGCTGGAGGGCAGCGCTGCCCAGTCCCGCTCGGTGGCGCTCCCTGGTTCCCTACCTCGGATCAGTCCTAACCTGAGCGTTCTTGAGGGTCTCAAGGGCAGACTTGAGGGCTCCTCGACAGCCCTTGGCCTGAATGAGCGCGGTTATGAACATTGGCTTGGGAAGATTCGGATGGCGGTAGCCATTGAGGAGGCTCTCGTCCTTTGTGAACCCATTCCGCTCCATTGCGGCAACAAACGGCTTTTCCGTTAAATCACGCATGCGTGGCACTTTTTGAGTTCGGCCTGTTGAGGGGTGATGCACCCACGGCACCTTAAGCCGTGAGAGGCAGGCCAATCTGCTTGGGGTTGTTGGAGTAAGCGGGATCGTATGTCGAAGAGAATGTCAGAGGACAAGGCCATATCACAACAGCACGGCATCTCGGGCTACGTCTTCCCGCCGTGAAGTGCCGTCAGCTTCCGCATAATCGGCGGAAGGTCTGCGGCGAGCGTTGGTCGCCTTCAAGTCGGGGAACCCAGCCTATCTTACTCGCTCCTTTGCAGAAAATGCCGTCCATAAGGTTTGGCAAGCCAAACGGGAAAATACGAGATTCGACGGGTGGACAGCAAAAGGTTTGGCAACGTAAGTGTCTGTAATGACTTAATTTTCTCAAAAATTTTACCCCGCCCCTGGGCACCACTCCCCTAAATCAGCTCTGATCTCCGTTCCGCCTTCCACAGCTCGGCTCTCGACCAGAACCTGAGGTCGGTATGAGATGGAAAGCCTACGGCCGTTCCTGAGCCGCCTGTCTTCCTCCACCCTGAACCGATCCTCCACTCCTCTGCTCCGGAAGCTGCGCGCTATCGTTCAGCCCGGCTCGTCTGAGGAGGCTTGATGCGGGTTCGGGGCGGCAGGACCGTCACGGTGACCTTCTTGGACGCGAGCAGCGGCGCGAAGGGTTTGTGATCCGCGTCGCCCAGGACAAGCTGCAGCGTGTGCTTGCCCGGTGGAAGCTCGAGGCGCGTCTCGGTCTGTCCGGCGCCGAAATGGAGGTGCTGTTTGTCGGTCGGGATGGGTTCGTTGGGATCGATCGTTTCGTCGACATCGACCAGGAGATGGTGATGACCCATGTTGGCCGTCTTGTCGCCCGCATGGGTGACGCCCATGTTGCGCAGCCCGAACCGCACCGGGAAGCCGCCGCGGATCCGCTGCCCGTCGCGCGGATAGATGATGTAGAGAGAGGCGTCCGCAGGGGCGGGGGTCTGCGCCCGCGCCTCCCAGGGCATCCAACAGGCGCCAACGGCCAACGCGGCGGCAATCATGCCCTGGCGGATACTGGTGTGCATCGCGGGTCTCCTCCCTAGAGCGAACGGGCCACTCGGAATCCATGGGCCGGATAGCGCACGCCGCTGTCGTAATAGGCTCGGCTCGCGGACCGGGCATAGCTCGCATCGTTACGCCACGATCCGCCGCGCAGCACGTTCTCGCGACAGTTCGGCTCGGTCCAGGCGGACCCGTCCGCTGGTGCGCCGTTGTAGTTCGGATGCCAGCAATCCTCGACCCATTGCGCAACGCTGCCGACCAGGTCGTGAAGCCCCATTGGATTGGCCGGGAAGCTGCCGACAGGCGCGGGCTGGCGCGGATCGTAGGTGCCGCCGCAGCCCTTGCAGCTGGCCATCTTCGGCACGACCTTCTCACCCCACCAGTAGCGGCTGGTGGTGCCGGCACGGGCGGCATATTCCCACTCGGCCTCGCTCGGCAGGCGGTAGTCCTGGCCGGTGCTCTTCGAGAGCCACCCCACGAATTGCTTCGCATCGGCCCAGCTCAGATTCCGGGCCGGAGCCGTCGCGTTGCCTTCGAGAGCCGTCGTGCAGGCATTCGCCGCCACGCATTGGTTCCATTCGCCGATCGTGACCGGATAACGTCCCAAGGCGAATGCGGCGACGCGGACGAGATGAGCCGGCGCCTCGGAGGGATCCTCGCTGCTCCCCATGCGGAAGCTGCCGCCGGGAAGGCGCACCAGTTCCGGGCATCCCTGACAGTCCCGCAGGCTCGTCCCGGCTTCCGCAGGCTTGCTCAGAGGCTGCGGAGGGGGCACCGCCGCGACCTGGGTATTAGCGGCAGGAGCGGCTGGAGCAGGAGCCACCTGCGGGATCGGGATCGGGAGCACGCCCGAAAGGGGCGGCGGCGGGGGCGGCAGGCCGGGAGGATTCACGGTTCCCTGCGGCGGGGGCTCCGGTGATGGCTGCGGCGGGGGAGGACTGGTCTGCAGCTGCGCCGTGACCGGAGCCGACTGGCTCGGGACCTCGGGCGCTCCGGCGGAGCGCTGCGCCAGAAGGAGGTAGGATCCTCCTCCCGCCACGGCCAGCATCGCCACGAGGCCGGCTGCCACCCGCTTCCATCGGGAATGGGTCGCACGGGAGACGGCAGCCGGATCCGGCAGGACGCGATAGATGCGCACCGGGTCCGTGATGTTCTTCAGCTTCTCGTCGCCGAGCGATTGGTAGCCGCAGACCAGCTTGTTCTTGATCTGCTCGTAGACGCCGCCCGAGATGTAGACGCCGCCGGGGTCGGCCATGTTCTCAAGTCGGGCCGCGATGTTGACGCCGTCGCCGTAGACGTCGTCCGGATCGACGATGACGTCGCCGAGATTCACGCCGATCCGATAGCGGATCCACTGCTCGGGCGGCAGCGACGTGTTTCTCGCGGCCATCGACTGCTGGATCACGATGGCGCAGCGGACCGCCTCGAGGGGGCTGTCGAACATGGCCAGGAAGCCGTCGCCGGTCGTCTTGATCAGGCGGCCGAAATGCTCCTGGATGGTCGGCTCGATCATCTCGCGCCGGTGCCGCTTCAGGCGGGCGAGGGTGCCTTCCTCGTCGAAGCCCATGAGCCGGCTGTATCCGGCGATGTCGGCCGCAAGAATGGCCGCCAGCCGGCGCGGGCTGCCGATGACATGCGATGTGCTCTCTCCGGGCATGGCAACTCCCGATGGCACGACGACAGCCTGGGAAGGTACACCCAAGTGCACCATCGACGCAATGAACGGTCCTCCCGCCGGCCTTCTCATCAGGCCTCGTCCTCCTCGGGCTGCGTCTCGAGATTGTCGAGGCACCAGGGCCGCCGGCCGGAGCGCCTCTCCAGCGCTTCCACCTGCCGCAGAAGCTCCGTGGCGAGCGTTACCTCCTGCCGGAAGCCCTCGTCGCCGGGCTCGCTCCCGAGCCGCAGACGCAGGTCACGCACTCTTGCTTCGAGCGCCCGCCTCAGGACGGCTAGGTGCTCCTGCCCGATGTCGATCCGCACCACGGCGCCTGTCGGATTCATGCCTGCTCCGGATTCAGATGGCCTCGCCGCTCATGGTTTCCCGGAAGCCTTCTCCCAGCTCTCCACGTACGCATCGGCCGAGGCGTCACGGCCTACAATTCTCTCCCGCTGCTTGGTGTCGGAACGTGGGGCGAGGGGGCTGGATCGTCCCAAAGGCTCTCGCTGGTGTCGCAGTCGGTCCGCGGCAGCGCCCAAGCGGGCTGCACCGAAGCGGAGGGTGTCACCGTGCCCGCGATCTCGCGAACGATCTTGGCCTTCGTCTCCGTGAGAAACTGCTGCCGCGCGCGCACCGGGATCATGAAAGCGTCCGGTCCGCCGATCACGCAGTCGCGATAATAGGCGTCCAGCGTCGCATTCTCTCGCCGGTCGGGGGCCTTGAGCATGATGGGCAATCCGTTGATGGTCACACCGTGCGCGACCGCCTCGTCGCGTGCGTCCGTGACGAGGCGCCCCTGATTGTTCGAGCCATCGCCCGAAATGTCGATCACCCGCCGCGAGGCGAGGAGATGGCCCGACCAGAAGAGGGCCACGCTGAAGTCGATCGCCTCCGAAATGGAGGTCCCCGCCACGCGGTGAACGGGAGCCTGCGCCAGTCGGCCGGCAAAAGAGGCGGCATCGCTCGAACCGCTCAGGATCGTCCAAGGGACCACCAAGCTCTGGTACCGCGGCGCATGAGCTCCAGCCCATTCGACATAGGCGACCGCAATCTGCCCGTACATGCCGTTGCGAATGGCTTCATGGACCAGAGGCGACCGGAACGCTTCGACATAACCCTGCCGTTGCAGGTCCTGCTCATCCGGATCCATGGAGGTCGAGACATCGACCGCGAGGACCAGCGCCAGGTCGACCTGGGTCGGAGCGCCACGCCAGGCGCCGGCAAGGGGCAGGAGCCCGGTGACAAGAACAGGGAGTAGCCACGGAGCCTTGAAGTACCCCATTGCGATCTCTCCTGACCGGAGAGCCTTGCCCCCTCGGGCCCTCCGATCGCTCCTTCAGGTTTCCTTCTTGCGATAGGTCTGATGGCAGCCGCCGCAGTTCTGGCCGACCCGCTGGAGGGCCGCCTGCAGGCTGGCCTGATCGGTGATCCCTGCCTGGGCTGCCTTGGCATCCTGTTCGAGCTTGGCCGCATGGGCGTCGAAATCGGCTTTGCGCTCCCAGATAACCGGAAGAGCCTCCGTCTTGCCCTGGTGCGACCCGGCCGGGAACAGGGCGGGGATCTGCCGGGCGTTCTGCTCGATCCTGCCGAAGGCGGCTTGGGCTGTCGCCGCATTGAACGGGGCTTGTCCTCGGACCATCCCCGTCAGCAATCGCACCTGTTCCTGGTTGCTCTTCATCAGGTCCTGGCGCTGGCGGATCGGATCGCCCTGTTGCGCGAGCACGCCGAGCCCGCTGGCGACCAATGCACATGCCGCGGCGACAAAGATCTTTCGCATGATCGGCATCCCTTCTTCCGTTTGTCAGAATGCCCTTCCTTCACAACCACGAACAGAGGCGAATGAGTGTTAGCGCCGGCTCTTCCGTCGAGTGCCGCCGAACGGCCGCCTCAATTGAACGATGCCGTGTTGTCGATCATCTGCCGGATTCGCTCGATCATCATCACCTGATAATCCTCGAGCCCGAAGCGCTTCCCGAGGTCGCGGCAGAGGACGATCGTCTCGAGGGCGTGCGCCCATTCGCGGGAGCGGTAGGCCGAAAGCATGACCCCGTTCAGGTCCGCGAGCTCCCGGAACTCGATGCTTCGGGCGACATCCGCCCGTCCCAGCACCGTGAAGATCCTCTCAGGCTCCGTCTTGCCTTTGACTTGGAGCTGATCGAGCTCCAGCACCGCGAAGCGGCCCTGAGCGGACTGTGCCGTCTTCTCCCCTATGATGATCGGGACGCCGTATTGCTTCGTCAGTCCCTCCAGGCGAGATGCCAGGTTCACCGTGTCGCCAAGCACCGAATAGTTGAAATGCAGGTCGGAGCCGAAATTGCCGACGACGCAGGAGCCCGTGTTCAGGCCGATGCCGATGCGCAGCGGCGGGACCTCCTCGCCGTCGCCTGCCTCGCGCAGACGTTGCTCGTTCAGCAGTGCGAGGCTGTCCAGCATCGAAAGCGCCGCGTCGCACGCATTCGCCGCATGAGCGGAATCGAGGAGCGGAGCGTTCCAGAACGCCATGACGGCGTCGCCCATGTATTTGTCGATCGTTCCCTTGCGCTCGATGATGTCGTTGGTGAGCGGCGTGAACAGGCGGTTGATGAGGGCCGTCAGCCCCTGCGGGTCGCCCTTGTAGAGCTCCGCGATCCCGGTGAAGCCCCGCACGTCGGAGAACAGGACCGTCAGCTCCCGCTGCTCGCCGCCGAGGGTCAGCTTCTCCGGCGAGCGGGCCAGCTCCTCGACGAGGGCCGGCGAGATGTACTGGCTGAAGGCGGACCGGATACGGTAGCGGTCTGCCGAGACGGACACGTAGTTCGTGCAGACCAGCACCGCATAGACGAGGAAGCCCGAGATCAGAGGAAACGTATAGTCGATGAGCAGCCCGAGAGACTGGAAGCAGTACCACGATACGCCGAGCGTCAGCACGGCGGTCGACCCGCCCAGGATGAACAGGACCCCGGCATTCATCCGCGGGGCCAGCGCGATGAGGACGAGGCTCAGCAAGGTAGCAAGCGAGACCTCAACGAAGGCGGTGTAGCTCGGGCGGCTCAGGGTCGAGCCGGTGAGGGCGCTCTCCAGGAGCTGCGCGTGCAGCTCGACGCCGGGAAGGGCCGGATGAATGGGCGTCACCTTGAGGTCGAGGAGGCCGGCTGCGGACGTTCCGACGAGGATCATCTTGCCGGCGATCTGCTCGCGCTGGACATCCCCGCGCAACAGGTCGATCGCCGAAATGTACTTGGCGGGCGACGGTGGGGAGAAATGGATCCAGATCCGCCCCTTGCCGTCCGTCGGAATGTCGAGGTCGTGCACCGCGATGCTGCGGATGCCGCTCGCGTCCGTTCTGATGAGAACGGCGCCCGATCCGGTAAGCACCCGAAGCATCTCTAGCGAGAGAGACGGCACCATGGTTCCGTCTGCGAGCGCGACGAGCGGCACACGGCGGACGGTGCCGTCTCCTTCCGGGGGCACCGAGAAAAGGCCGTGTCCCTGCGCGGCTTCGTCGAGGACCGGGAGATTGCGCAGGAGGCGCGGAAAATCGACCAGGAAGGGCCGAGGATCAGGTCCGAGCGTCGCGATCCTCGTCTGGGACGCGGGCCTCTCCACGGGTGCCGTTCCCGACACGCGATAGCCCGATTGCCCGAGCACCACTTTCGAGCGTCGCACGGCTTCGGCAAAGACCATGTCGTTGTTCGGCAGGCTGCGAAGCGCCTGCCGTGCCGCATCGTCCAGTCCCCTAAAGGTTTCGATCGCCACGTCCGGCGAGCTGCGGTCGGGTTCCGGGAACAGCACGTCGAACCCGATGACGGTTCCTCCCAGATCCGACACCGTCGAGACGATATCGGCCATGGTCGTCCGCGGCCAGGGCCATTGTCCGAGCGCCCGCAGGCTCGGCTCGTCGATATCGATGATGGCGACGAGATCGGTCGTAGTGCGGGGATGCAGCAGCTGGTAGATGTCGAACGATTTCTGCCGGAGCGCCTCGATCGGTCTGGGGTCCCAGATCCGTAGTGCGAGCAGCTCGACGAGGAGCAGCAGGGCGACGATGCGGCCGATGCCGAAATCGTGCATGCGTCGGAGAAGCCCCCGCGTCACGGCGGAGCTCCTCTTCGACTCCTGCCGCACTGGAGAAGCATTTTTCCGGTGATGCAGGCAGGATCCCTGATCGCCATGTGGGGCATTCGCGCCTCAAAGCAGGAAATCGGTGGAGCGGGGCAGGACGCCTGCGATCGTCAGCTGCGTCGTGAGAACCTCGTGGCTCGCGAAGGTCACCGTCGCGGTCACCACGTTGTCCTCTCCGACGATCCGATCGAGGCCGCTCACGGACGCATCGAGCGCGAGGCCAGTCGGGGTGCTGACGAGATCCTCGGGGCCGATCTCAGGCACCTCCGTCCCGTTCACGAAGACTGCGACGTCCACAACCTGTCCGGACGCGAGCGGCCGGCCGAGAATGGTTGTGTCGATCTGATCCGGAGAGGTCAGCCGCGAGGCTCCACCCGTGTTGTCGATCACATTGAGCTGGGCGAGACTTGCATCCGCCCCGACACCCACGGCTGTGATCTTAGCCCCGTAGACATCATTCAATGAGGCGAGTTCGCCTCCGATCGAGCCCTGTCCGTTTCCGTCCGAGAGGAAGTAGAGGAAGTTCTTCTCGCCGCCTTGGTCGAGACCCTGCAGCTTCTCATTGGCGACCCGGAGGGCATCAGCGAAGTTCGTCTGGCCGCTGGCATCCAGGCCCTTCAAGTAGTTCGCGATTGTCTGCTCGCCCGCTTCGCCGAGGCCGAACGTTGCTGCGTTCGCGCCAGAGCCCTGGGGATCTGTCGGGTCGGCGCTGCCGTTGAAGGGAATGACCGTGACGGTGACGTCCTCGGGAGAAAAGCCGAGGCCTCTGATCCGCTCGGTCAGGGCGATCAGGCCGGCGATTTCCGCATCGAGGACGGTGTTGGTGCTCCCATCGCCGTTGAGGTCCCCAACGGGCGTTCCGGCAAAAGCACCGGATGTGCTGCCCGAGACGTCGACCAGGTACAGGATATTCAGTTGCGGCTGCACGACCGGACCGAGGTCGATGGTCAGGCCGAGATTCGCCGCCGCGGTCGTGGTGGCGGACGGCGCCTCCATGGTCAGTGTGACCGGTTGCTGGTTGAACCCGAGAACGGCATCGGCCGCATTCGCCTGAAGCGGAGACGAGTAGGTTCCCTCGCCGCGGACCTGCACGGTGGCGGTCGCGGTATCTGCTCCTCCGTTCCCGTCGGACACCGTATAGACGAAGGAGACCGTCGCGGTCTCGCCGGCGCTGAGCGTGCTGAACGCGTCGCCCGGGTCGAAGGCGAGGTCACCCGATGAGGTCTGGAACACAAAGCCTTCGGGCGGTGCGGTCCACTGCACGATCCGAAGGGCGTCGGAATCGACGTCGCGGTCGTTGGAGAGCAGGGCGAGCACCGTGGGGCGGGCTTCGTCGGCCCCGATGATGATATCGTCCGTGGCCTCGGGCGCGTCGTTCGCGCCCGTGAGCGTCACAGTCACGGTTTCACCTGCGCTGCCGCCATGCGAGTCGCTGACGGTCACGTCGTATCTCTGAACCAGGACCTGGCCGGCCGCGAGGGAGTCGAGCACACTGTCCGCCACCGAGAACGTCCAGCCCACGGTGCCGCCGCTGTCGATGGCGGACGTGTCGAGGCTGAAGGTGCCCGGATACCCGGCGTCCCGCGGCATGAAGGTCGCCGTATGGGTGTCCGGCGTGTCCACATCCGTGAACGTGATGGCACCCGACTGGCTATGCATCACGGTGGTTGCACCGGCCGCGAGGTCGGCCACCTCGGTGACTGTTCCCGACGGTGCCGCCGAGGTGATCACCGGGCTGTCGTTGGCGCCGGTAACAGTCCATGAGACGGACGCAGGCGCCGTGGCGATCCCATCCGAAACTGTATAATCGACCACGACGACGGTTTGGGCGCCCACCGCGAGGGACTGGTACGCGGCCGGGTTCAGCCGGAAGGTCTTGGTCGCCGCGTCATAGGTCACTCCCGGAGGAAGGGACGACGGCAGGTCCACGACAGTGAGGGTCGCGCCGGAATCCACATCGGACGCCTTCGCCAGGGCGGAGAGCGTCGAGACGGAGCGGTCCTCCGTGGCCGCGCCGGTCACGGCACCCCGGACGACGGGAGCGTCATTCGCACCGCTCACGGTCCATGAGACGGATGCCGGAACGCGACTGCCGGAAACCACGAGGCTGTAGTTGACCGTGACGGTCTGTTTATCGCCCGCACCCAGGTGCTGATAGGCCGGATGCGAAGGGTCCAGGGTGAACGTGCGCGAACTCTCGACATAGCGAACGCCTGGAGGCAGCAACGCCGGCACATCCACCAGCCACGCGGACACGGCGCCGTTCGGGCCGGTCACCGCCGGTGCATCGAGACGCTCCAACGGACCGTCCTCCACGGCGTTGCCGCGGATCGGCGCAGGCGGGGCTATGAAAGGCGCCAGGCTCGCATCCCGGGGCGCGGCAAGTTCGGGAACATAGGGCGTGATGGCGAAGAGCCCGTGTTCGACCGACGGTGCGTCGTGCAGAAGATTGGCCGGGACGATGGGGCCGGGTTCGAAGTCGCTGCTGCCGCGTCGTTGCTGCGGTGCGAAGATCTGGAACAGGTCACGGACGAGATCGCTCTCGCCGCGTATATCGTCCGCGGTCTTCGTCACCTGCGTGATGCTCAGGTCCGAGGCTGACCGCGGCGTGAGGACGGTCGCGGATCGCGCATCCGATATGGTGGTCAGAACCCGTGACGGGTTGTTTTTGTCGAGAAGGACGAATGATCCGACCGAGCCGTCCGGCTCCGTGAGCAGCGAGATCTTCGTGACGCCGCTCAGTGCCGCGATTTCGGTGTGAACGGCCGTGCCGCGGATCGCCATGGTGGCGACGGGCGTGTCGACCTTGAGGTCGCCCGTCTTGGCGACTCGCCCGGCCACGAACCCGATGACGCCCTGAACGAGGGTGAAGAAAGCCGAGTTCGACTGCGAGTCGGCGGAATACACCATATCGTTCAGCACCATGCGGGCGCTGGAAGAGAGACCGAAGACCGTTCCGTCATTGAGCTTGATGGTGAGAGATGAGCCGTCTGCGGTTTGGACCACATCACCTTTCGCGACCGGATCGCCGAGATGGAGTTCGACCGGGACGCCGTTGCGCAGGACGGTCGCCGTTCCCGAAACCTTTTCGACGCGGCCGATCGGAACGCGGGCCGCCGTCGTGTCGGTCGATTGCGCATATTGCCCGGGAGGGTCGGGACCGGCCAGCGCATCGACGGTCTCTCCGGTCAGGCTCGCGCCCTCCGGGGTCCTGATGTTCGGTCGCCGATCATCCTTGAAATAGCCGGTAACGACGGCCGTCACATCCTGGCCGATGAGCAGCAGATCGGCGCCGGATCTCTTGAAATCGGCTGTGAAGAGAAGATCGGCATCCGGGAAGACAATCGTGCCATCGGCGTCAACATCCTCCCCCGACGCCTGTTCAGCATCGATTCGAATGTCGAAAACAGTGGCGCCGTCCCCGGATTGGTACACAGCAAACCCCTTGTGTCCCAACGATAGTAGCGTTTTTGCAGCGCCGTTCCTACCGGAATGAAATCTCAGCATGGGTAGGGCGCGATGAGAGCGTCTCACCCAAACGGGCTTTTGACATGGAGCAATTAGGTTGATATCAACATTTATAAGGTGAACAATGATGCCGTGTCGAGCTGCGGCATCGCGGATCAGGGGAGAACGCCGATGACATACGTGGATGGGTTCGTTTTGGCCGTGCCGGCCGACAAGAAGGAGATCTACCGCAAGCATGCAGCCGAGGCAGCGCCGCTGTTCAAGGAGTTCGGCGCAACCCGCATGGTCGAATGCTGGGGCGACGACGTGCCGGACGGCAAGCTCACGGATTTTCGGAGCGCCGTGAAGGCGACGGATGACGAGGTCGTGGTGTTCAGCTGGATCGAATACCCCTCGAAGGAGGTTCGCGATGCGGCGAACCGGAAGATCATGACCGATCCGCGCATGAAGGCGATGGGCGAGCAGATGCCCTTCGACGGCAAGCGCATGATCTTCGGCGGCTTCGCGCCGATCCTCGACGTCTGAGGAGGTGGCGCATGACCAATCAGCACGGGGACTTCATCTGGTACGAACTCATGACCACGGAGGCTGACGCTGCCGCCGCCTTCTACGGTGCGGTGCTCGGCTGGCAGGCGCGACCCGCCGAGGGGTCAGTGCGCGGGTACAACATCTTCGGGATCGGCGGCGCCGATGTGGGTGGTCTCATGACCATCCCGCCGGAGGATTGCGATACGGGCATGCAACCGGGCTGGCTCGGCTATGTGGCCGTCGGCGACGTGGATGCGGCGGCTGCCGAAATCCTGGACGCAGGCGGCCGGCAATATGTCCCGCCGACCGACATTCCGGGCGTCGGCCGCTTCGCGCTCGTGGCTGATCCGCAGGGGGTTCCGTTCTACGTGATGCGGGGCGCCATGGATGGGACGAGCACGTCGTTCTCGCAGGAGAAGACCGGGCATTGTCATTGGAACGAACTCGCCACCAGCGACCCGGCGGCCGCACTGGCGTTCTATGGCGCCCGCTTCGGCTGGGAGAAGGGCGACGCCATGCCCATGGGCGAGATGGGCGACTATCAGTTCATCACGCACCATGGAACGACCATCGGGGCGGTGATGAAGCGGATGCCAGGTGGGCCGCGGCCGGCCTGGACCTTCTATTTCGGCGTCGAGGACATCGACAAGGCCGCAAGCGCCGTGTCGGGCAGCGGCGGCACGATCCATTACGGACCGGCCGAGGTGCCGGGCGGTGCCTTCATCATCGTCGCCAGCGATCCGCAGGGGGCGATGTTCGGTGCCGTCGGTCCGCGCAAGGTGCAAGCATAGCCAGGAGGCTTCCATGAGCATTCACGTTTCGGCCTTCCGCTGGGTGCCGCCCTTCGCCCAGGGCTATGTGCGCGACCTTCGCGTACGCTGGGCCCTGGAGGAGGCGGGAATGCCCTACGAGGCGACGCTGATCGATCCTCAGGTCCAGAAGTCGGAGGATTATCGGATCTGGCAGCCTTTCGGCCAAGTGCCGGCTTATCGGGACGGGGATGTCGAGATCTTCGAATCCGGCGCGATCGTGCTGCACATCGCCTGGAAGTCGGAGGCGCTGGCTCCGCGCGACGAGGCCGGCCGCGCCCGAGTGACCACCTGGGTCATCGCGGCGCTGAACTCCATCGAGCCGCAGGTGCAGAACCTCGTCCAGCTCGATGTCTTTCACGCCGGAGAGGCCTGGACGGAGGAACGCCGGCCCCAGGCGGAGGCTGCGCTGAACAAGCGGCTTTCCGCGCTCAGCGCGTGGCTCGAGGGCAGAGACTATCTCGAGGACCGGTTCACGGCGGGCGATCTGATGATGACGACCGTGCTGCGCGAACTGGTCGATTCCGGCATCCTCGAGCGCTTCCCGAATCTCGACGCCTACCGCCGACGGTGCGAGGTCCGGCCCGCCTTCGCGCGTGCGCTCGAGGCGCAGCTGCAGCCGTTTCGCGAGAACGAGCCGAAGGATCTCGTTAAGCCTGCTTAGAACAAGGGGCGCTGCGCTCCGCGAGGACATCGAGCAGCGCGCGGATGAATGTTCCGAGGTGTTCGCGGCCGATCGAGTCCGCTGCCGGCGTAACGTGATTTCAGGCTCCTGAATCGAAGCGGTGCGCCCGGTGCTACTCTCGATGCGGAAAGCAGACGTAGAGTCCGAAACCGTGACGACAAGCATCGTTAGGCTCGGATCAGACCCGTCGGAAACGCAATTGTCCCGGGTCTCATCGACAACCCACCATCGGGCTTGTCCGATTCCCGCACGCCGCTCCGGAGCCGGAGAAAAGGGAACGGACCCGCCGTTTGTCCATGGAGGGAACCCCGATGAAAACGCTGTCCAGAACCGCACGCATGATGCCCTTCGCGGGCGCCCTTCTCGCGAGCACGGCACTGCCGGCGCTCGCCGAGATGTCCAGCGCGGTGCGCACCACGTCGCATGACGTGAAGGGACTGCAGGCGCCGGCCGAGATCCTCGTCGACTTCTGGGGCATCTCGCACATCTACACGGCAAACCAGCACGACGCCTTCTTCATGCAAGGCTACAACGCGGCGCGGGATCGCCTCTGGCAGATCGATCTCTGGCGCAAGCGCGGGCTGGGCCAGCTCGCCAAGGATTTCGGGCCGAGCTACGTCGACCAGGACCGCGCCGCCCGGATGTTCCTCTATCGCGGCGACATGGACAAGGAATGGGCAGCCTACGGGCCGAATGCCAAGACCTACACGGAAGCCTTCGTCGAAGGCGTGAACGCCTTCGTGCAGGAAGTGCGCGACGGCACGCGCCCCGCGCCGGTGGAGTTCAAGATCGCCGGAACCCAGCCGGATCTGTGGAAGCCGGAGGATGTGGTCCGGATCCGCAGCCACGGCCTCACCCGGAACGTGGTGTCCGAGGTGCGCCGTGCGCAGGTGGCCTGCGCCGCGGGCCTCGATGCGGACCGCCTGCGCACGAAGTTCGAGCCGGACTGGCAGACATCCGTTCCGGCGGGGCTCGATCCGTGCTCCATTCCGAAGGACGTGCTCAAGGACTATGAACTCGGCACCAAGGATGTGTCCTTCTCCCTACCTCAGAAGAAGGCGTCGCTGGACTCGCATGAGGAGTTTCTCAACGAGGCGATGGCGAATGTGGACCGCATCGGCTCCAACAACTGGGTCGTTTCCGGAAGCCGCACGGCGACGGGCCGGCCAATCCTGGCCAACGATCCGCATCGTGCGCACGGGGTGCCGTCCCTGCGCTACATCGTTCACCTGAATGCGCCCGGCATGTCCGTGATCGGCGCCGGCGAGCCGGCTCTGCCGGGCATCTCCATCGGGCACAACGGCAAGATCGCCTTCGGCCTGACCATCTTCGCGATCGATCAGGAGGACCTCTACGTCTACGAGCTGAACCCGAGCAATCCCGACCAGTACAAGTTCCGCGACGGCTGGGAGGACATGAAGAAGGTCACGGAGACGATCGAGGTAAAGGGCGAACAGCCGCGCCAGGTCGAACTGCTCTTCACGCGCCACGGGCCGGTCCTGGCCAAGGACGATGCCAAGCAGCGGGCCTTCGCCATGCGCTCGGTGTGGTTCGATCCGGGCACCTCGGCCTATTTCGGCTCGTCCGACTACATGACCGCACAGAACTGGGACGGGTTCCTCGAAGCGATGAACCGCTGGGGCGCGCCGTCCGAGAACCAGGTCTATGCCGACACGGACGGCAACATCGGCTGGATCCCCGGCGGGCTCACGCCCAAGAGGGTGAGCTACGACGGCCTCATGCCGGTGCCCGGCGACGGGCGCTATGAATGGGAGGGCTTCATCCCGCTGTCCGATCTGCCGAAGGAGTTCAACCCGTCACAGGGCTTCTTCGCCACGGCGAACCAGAACAACCTGCCGCCGGATTACCCGATCAAGGACCGGAAGATCGGCTTCGACCAGTGGGCGGATCCGTCGCGCTTCCAGCGCATCACGAAGGTGCTTCAGTCCAAGCCGAAGTTTACCCTTGCGGATGCCATGGACCTGCAGAACGACGACACCAGCGAGATCGCCCTTCGGCTGATCGCGCTGCTGAAGCCGCTTCAGGCGACGGACGAGAAGCAGAAGGCGGCTCTTGCCCTCCTGCAGAACTGGGACGGGCGGGAGACTGCCGACAGCGCGGCCGCAGCGCTCTTCGAGGTCTGGAGCAGCAAGCACCTGGGCCGGGCCACGATTGCCGCGACCACGCCGGAAGCCGCGCGTCCCATCATCGGCAACGGCAGCCTTTCGGCCGTCGTGGATTATCTGGAGAAGCCCGATCAGGCTCTGGGAGCGGACCAGTCGGCTGCGCGAGACAAGGTCCTGCTGCAAAGCCTCTCGGCCGCAGCGGACGAGGTCAGCAAGCAATTGGGCGATGACATGGCGCAGTGGAAGTGGGGGAACCTGCATCAGGCCGAGTTCAACCATGCCCTGAAGCCTCTGGCCGACAAGGCGACCCAGGCCCAGATGACGGTCGGTCCGCTCGCCATGGGCGGGGGCAACAACGTCCCGCACGCGGCAGGCTACAACCTGTCCACCTTCAAGGTGACGTCGGGCGCATCGTTCCGGATGGTGCTGGACGTCGGCAACTGGGACGACAGCCGTGCGATCAACACCCCTGGTCAGTCGGGCAATCCCTACAGCCCGCACTACCGCGATCTCGCGTCCCTGTGGGCCACGGGCGACTACGTGCCCTTGCTCTACTCACGGAACGCCGTCGAGGGGGCTGCCAGCGAGCGCCTGCAACTCACCCCGAGGAAGTGATCGAGACGCATCTGCGCTAAACCTGGATGGGGCTGGCGTTGCGCAAGCCCCTCCCATCATGCCGCTCGGGATGGGAGAGATCCCGAAGCGGTGTTCAGGCCGCCTCGGAGCTTCGGCCTTTCAGCGCTTCCTCCCAAGCGAGTGCATGGGCGATGATCGTGTCGAGGTGATCGAGCTTCGCTTCCCACTTCAGCCTGTCGCGAATGGCGGTCGGATCCGCCACCAGTGTTGCAGGATCGCCCGCCCGGCGCTCGGCCAGGCGAACGTCGAACACGACCCCCGAGACGCGCTTCACGGCATCAATGACCGCCCGGACCGAGTACCCGCGGCCGTAGCCGCAGTTCAGGACAGCGCTTTTTCCGCCGCCGCGCAGATAGTCGAGCGCGAGAAGATGCGCATGGGCGAGATCCGAGACGTGGATGTAGTCCCGTTCGCAGGTTCCGTCGGCGGTCGGGTAATCCGTCCCGAAGATGTCGAGATAGGGTCTGTCGCCGAGCGCCGCCTGAGTGGCGACCTTGATCAGGTGGGTCGCCCGCCGGCTCGACTGGCCGCTCCGACATTGCGGGTCGGCGCCCGCGACGTTGAAGTAGCGGAGAATGACGTAGCTGAGCGGATGAGCGGCCGCCGTGTCCCGCAGCATCAACTCGGTCATGAGTTTTGACATGCCATAAGGCGAGACGGGGTTGAGCGGGGTGCTCTCGGAGATGGGGCTCTCCTTGGCGTCACCGTAGACGGCCGCCGTGGACGAGAAGATGAAGCGCCGCACATCGTTGCGGACGGCGGCGCTGATCAGGGCGCGCGATTTCACCGTGTTGTTGAGATAGTATCCCAACGGATCGACGACCGAATCCGGCACGACGATGGAGCCTGCGAAATGAGCAATGGCTTCGATACGGTGATCCTGAATGATCCGGGAGACGAGCGCCTCGTCTCCGCAATCGCCCTTTATGAACGTCGCCTTCGGATGAACCATCCAGGGAAAGCCGGTGCTCAGATCGTCGAGCACCACGACGTCCTGTCCGGAATCCACCAGGGCGAGAACCATATGGCTGCCGATGTACCCGGCACCCCCAGTTACCAATACAGTCATGTTCGACCTTGTCGTTGACGCTCCGGAGGATCCGGAGCCGGTTGAAGCGGTTGGGTTCAGCGGATCCGCTGAAGGGTGACGGGCAGGCGCACCAGGTCCCGGTCCCACGTCACCTTGCAGTTCCTGAAGTTCTGGTAGCGCGCGAGGTACAGATACCCCCTGTCGCCGAAGTCCTCGAAGGATGGGGTCTCGGCGTCGGGATCGATCAGGCTCGGGTAGAAGAACGCCTCCTTGTCCCCGCAGGTGAGGTCCCAAAGGAGTTCCGCCTCCATCACCAGAGAGGGCTCGCTCCAGTTCAGGAGATCCGCCGAGGTTGACGCGAAGATGCCTTCCACCTGGCGGCCGTCGGGAAGCTGGCGCTTGTCGCCGAACACGGCGATGACTGTGCCGCTGGCGCGATGGGTCACGAGCCCGCCGATCATCCGATTGATGACGTGGGAGGCGACCGGCGTGCAGACATGGGCTTCTGGGTCCCCGGCCGTGTCGCGGAACGGGTCGATGAAGCGCACGGAAAAGTCCCGGCCGTTCCAGGCACGCCACGAGCTCGGATCGTCCAGATTCTGCGTGCGGATGAGGCAGTTGCCGCGCCACTGCGCGCGATAGCCGTCGGCGAACATGAAGGCGTAGTACCAGCCGTCGCGCTGGATGATGTTCGTCGGGTTGGCGTAGCCGACCCGTGACTTCCGATCGGTCGGATAAGGATAGGGCAGGGTAGCCACCACGGGCGGCCTGCCGCCGTTGGCGGCGGGCTTGAACGACCGGCCTCCGTCCTGCGAGACGAGCCCCGTGACCGTGTTCAGGAGACAGGCTGAGTAGGAGCTCGCCGGACACTGGCCCGGAGTACGCTCGCCGCGCAGCTCCGTGTGGGCCAGAGCGTACACGGTCTTGCCGTCCTGGGTGTAGACGCCGCTGATCCATGAGAGGTCGTCGAATTCCCTGAGCTTTGGCGACCGATGGGCTTCATGGATGACCGTGCAGTCCCGCGCAACCGTGTCGAGGCTGCGGCCGACATGCACCCTGTTGTCGTTGTGGCTGATGACGAGGCGAACCTCGCCGTCGGCATTCCGGAAGGCACGCGCCGGAGCATCCGGCACGTGGCTCTTCACGCATGCGTCGCGCGACCAGTCGAAGACGGTTTCCATTGGACCGGCAGGTTTGACCGAAAGGAATGACTCCGGAGCCCTCTCCGCCCGGACCGGTGAGCCGGCGAACCAGCCGGCCCCGAACATCAAGGCGGAAAGGAGCGCTCCTGCGGATCTGGTCGGGCGAACCATTACGCCGCCTTCAGCTGCGCCTTCTCGGGCCTCGCCATGACGTCCACCATCTTCGTGTCCGCCCCGTTCTCGACGAGGAACTGGCGCATCTCCCGATAGGTGTGGTGATAGGCCCGGTTGAACTTGTCGAACAGGGACTGGTCCCAGTACTCCTCGAGCTTGAACTCCTTGCCGGAAAACACGTCGAAGCTCGGGATCTGGTAGGTCTCGGCGAACTCCACCGTCCGGCTGTCATAGGTGAAGTAGATCGAAGGGACGCCGTTCGCCAGGGCCATCAGGTTGCCGTGCAGGCGGTAGCCCAGCACCATGTCCTTCTGCTGCACCAGGCCCTCATAGTCCGCGACCACGTCCGAGTAGAACAGCCGCTCGCGGTGCAGCTTCTCCATCGTCTCGTCCATGTACCAGTCGTTGACGGTCTTGTTGGCGCGCAGAGCCGCGAAGGCTTCTTCCTTCTGCTCCGGCGTTCCGAACACCATCTTCTTCTCCTCCACCTCGCCCTGGGCCATCAGCACCACGTCGAAGCGCGCCGCGAGGCTCTTCACCAGGTCGCGATGGAAGGTGAGGTATTGCTTGATGTCCTGAGCGTAAGTCGCGGACACCTCGCGGCGGAGCGTGATGCCGGCCGAGCGGATCACCTCGAGCGGCGGCAGCTTTATCTCGAGATCGGGGTTGTTGCGGCGGAAGGCCGTGGGGCAGCCCACGATGCGGACGTTCTTGATGCCGATATCCCACAGCACCTGCGCCGAATAGGCGCCGCGCACGCCGATCGACGTGGTGGAATCGGCCATCAGGCGCAGGACCGTCTTCGTCTCGTCGGAGAGCTCGATCTTGCCCTTCACCGGCGCCTGCGCGCCGATGCCCCAGGCGATGACCGGGATCTTGAGCCGCTTCAGGACCTCGATGGTCTGGTTCCAGCGCATGCTGTTGTGGACGTAGTTCGAGCCGCGCAGGAAGACGTAGTCGTATTCCGCATTGATGCGGTCCATATCCTCGAACTTCGGATTGACGATCTCGAGGGCATTCAGCTTGTCGTAGTTGAGCAGCTTGAGCGACGAGTCGAACACGAAGGCGTCGCCGATGTTGTGGTAGTGGTTGATGCTGCGCTGAATGTCCTTGTAGTTGTACCACCGGACATTGTCGTGGTTGTAGACTTCACCCGAAGGACTGATGACGAGAATACGTTTCATGTGAGGGTTCTCCGATTTTCGACGTGGCGCCGTCTCACGCGGTGAGCGCAGCGGCCGATGACGTGGCGACCTTGGCCGTGGCAAGATCGCGATAGAGGTCGAGGTGCTGCTGCGCGCACTCCTCGTAGCTGATGGGCTTCTTGATGCCTGCGCGCAGGCGGTCCCAGAGGCCGGGCGTGGTCAGCGCCTCGGTCATCCGGTCGACAAGGTCCTCCGACGAGCCGACGCGGAAATGCAGGCCGTCGATGCCGTCGGTGATCTTCTCGGCCATGCCGCCGATGTTGCTGCAGATCATCGGGCGGCCATGGAAGAACGACTCCTGGATGACGATCGGCGAGTTCTCCCACCAGATCGACGGGATGATCGTCCAGTCGATCGAGCGCATCAGGCGCGGCATGTCGCTGTTCTGATAGGCCCCATAGAAGCGGACGCGGTTTCCGGCCCGCTCGACCAGCTTCTCGATCTTCTCCTGAAAGGGTTTCGGCTGGCGTTCGAGGTTGCCGCCGAAGATCATCAACTGCGCGTCGTCTCCCCAGACCGAGTCCGGGATGCGGGCGACGGCCTCGAGAAGCACGTCGACGCCTTTGAACTGGGTGATCTGCCCGAAATAGGCGAAGCGCGAACGCCGGTTCCTCTTTCTACGCGTCGGAAGCTCCCGCGGGGGAGCCGGCTCCGCGACGTCGAGGCCGTTCTCGATCACGATGAAGCGCGCGGGATCGAGACCCCAGTCCACATAACGATCGACCAGGAACTGGCTCGGCGAAACGAAATAATCCGCCACCTCCAGGAGTCCCCGCACGAAGTGCTCGCGCCGCAGGAAGCGGGCAGGGGAGATCTCCGGGAAGCACGCGTTGCAGTCCGAGGGCGAGGCCCGGTGGCACAGCTTGGTGCCGCCGGTCTTCACCATCTGGCCGTGATGGTGGCAGATCGACAGGAACTCGTGGAAGGTGACTACGATCACGCAGCCGGGGAGTGCGCGGCGCACCGCGTACATCGTCTCGAGACCCAAGCCGATGAAGTGGTGGAAGTGCACCACGTCGGGCTTCAGGTCCTTCAGGACGCGCAGGAAATCCCGCTCCAGCTCCTCGGTGTTGCGGTTCGAGATCAGGAAGTGATCGTAATCGTCCGCATGGTAGAGAATGTCGCCCCCCTTCTGGCGGAGGCTCATGAGCGCCGTTCCGCTATGCCGGACGACTGGATATCCGACTCGGGCAAGGAAGCGCGACTCGGTGCCGCCGATCTTGTTGAGGCCTTTGTGAAGGTTGTAGGCCGCAATCTCCGCGCCCCCGAGCGAGAAGCTCGGGTGGCCATGAGACACGATCAGGACGCGTGGGGAATGATTGGTCATTGTCATCATCGCATGTTGTTGACCAGAAGGGACCACTTCCGGTCGAAGCTCCATCGATCGATCCGTTGCGCGAGGCGGCGCAGCGGCAGGCTCACACGCCCGGCGTCGTCCTCTGCCGAGATCATCTCGACGTCGGGCAGCCAGACGGACATGGTTCCAGCCAGGCGCAGCTTGAGGCAGAGATCCCGACCCTTCTCGCTGGTCTCCAAGTAGGAGCGTGTGAACCCGCCCGCGGCCTCGATGGCGGAGCGGGAGACGATGCAGCAATTGGTCGTCCCGGCCATGACTTCGGTCGGCCGGGAACCCTGCACGACGTCGCGGGGATAGCCGATGTAGCGATCGACGAGCTTCTGTTCGTCGCTGTCGAACCATGTCCCCGCGAACTGCACCGACTCGTCCTCGAAGACGATTGTCGGGCTCACCAGAGCTTTCCCACCCCGTGCGCGGTAGGCGCGCTCCATCTGGGTCAGCCAGCCGGCCTGTCGTGGGAGAACGCCGGCCGACAGGAAGACGAGCGCATCCGCTTGGGTTGCCTGGACGGCTGCTTCGAAGGCATCGCAGGCATCCTGCACACCCTCCGATCCGATGACCCGGAGCTTGAGTCCGTAGAACGAAGCAAGGCGCTCGGCTTCCGGCGCGATGCTGCCGAAGGCCTCGATCGGCGCCGAAACGATCACCGGGACGTCATGCACCTCCGGATCGAGGGCGAGCAGGACGAGAGCCGCGCTGACCTCGCCGGCATCGAGGCCTGCACCGACGACCAGAACCTTGCCGGCGCCGTTGTCGTCAAAGCCGAAATCGCGGCTCTCGACGACCCGTGGCGCGGGCGCCGCGAGCGCCTGCATCATCGGGCCGATATGACGCTCGATGGCCGTTCCGGCCGAGGCGGTCTTTGGATCGAGCGGTGCCAGAAGGCGCTCGAGAGCTTGGCGCGAGAGGTGCCGCATCGGCTTCAGGGGGTAGAAGGCCATTCCGTCGCCGAGCTCGAGCTCGAAATAGATCGGCGCATCTGCGGAGCATGAAACCTCGGGCACGAAAGCCAGGAAGCCGTGGTCGATCCGCCGGGGATCGAGCCGCCCGGAAAAGAGGTCGCTCTGCTGAAAGGCCGCGAGGACATCCGGCCGCGGAAGCCGCGTCCAGGTTTCGTCGACCCGGGATGACGTGGCGCCGGAGCGAACCGTGATCGTCTGCGCATGGCCCTCCGGATCGAGCATCCAGCCGGCAACCAGCAGGCCGCCACCCGGCACCTCGGCGACCATATCCATTCCGATGCGGACCGGCTGCTTGAGGCTCGAAACGGTGTCCCTCCCGTCGAAGCGCTCGCCGGCGCGACGCAGCGTGCTCAACGTTTCCGGACCGGCGGAGGCGCGGTTCAGGCCGTCGCGGATATGGGCCGGAACCTCGGTCGAGGGAAGCAAAACGCAGCGGCTGTAGACGTCCAGCGTGCGCCATCCGTTCTGGGTGCGGAAGAACAGCTTCTTCAGCTTCTCGGGATCGATGACGGTCTTGCCGCAATCCACCAGGCCGATGAAGCCCTTGCCCTTCCCGCCGAGGTCGGTGCGCTCGACCGTCGCTGCGTGGACCGCGCCTGCTGCAAAGCCGTCGTGTTCCACGAGGACACGCACCTGATCGCCGGGCAGGTCGATGGCCCAGCCCTGGAGGAAGACCTCGCCGGTATCCAGCGATCCCATCACCTCGATCCAGCCGTCGTTCTGTGCGGCTGCCGTCATGATCGACAGGGCGGCGGCCGATCGCTTGGGATTGCCCTTGCCGTTGGTCAGGGCCTGAGCCATCCGGTCGGCGACCTCGGCGAAGCGTCCCGCGGCGTCCGCGGACACGATCTGGACGAGGCTCTGAAGGGGAACGGCTGCCCTGACCAACGTATAGCGGGTCGGCTGACCGTTCCGGCGCATGACGATCGATCGGAGGCGCACCTTCGCGGCGAGCCGGATTGGGACGACGGCGACGAAACCCGTGCTCGCCTCGGGCGGGGAGCCGATGCGGGGCCAGCTGATGACGCCGGCCCGCATACACATGGAGGGGTCGCCGTTGAGGAGGACCTCGACCGTCTCCGGCATCGCGTCGCAGACGCCGCAGATCAGGGCGAGGTCATCGCCGATCGGCGTCGCGAGCGCGGTCTCGCCGTCGACAGGAAGGATCAAATGGTCTTTCACAGGGTTCGTCCCGTCAGTCATCTAGGTGGGGGCACCACAAAGGTGCGATGCGTCGTCGGCCCGAGGCGGCTACGGCGCGCCGTGCTGGAGGAGGACCACCAGCGTCGCCAGCGCACTAGCCGCGGACAGTCCGCCGAAGGCGATAAGAAGCGCGACAGCCCGGCGCATGGGCCGGTCAGCGGCCGTCGTCAGCTCACGGATCCGCTTGTCGAAGTCCGCCAGAACGGTATCGAAGCGCATGTGGAAGACCTCGATATCGGCAATCTTGCCTGCAAGTTCCGTCTGGCTGGCACGGACGACGTCGAGAGCAGCCCCGATGCCGTTCTCCTGGCTGACAATCTCGTCGATCTGCTTGGAGGTGTCGCGCAGCGCATTGGAGACCTCCCGCTGAACGAACTGCGACCGGCGCTGCGCTTCGATAAGCAGTTCGAGCCTGTCGAGGACCCGATTCAGCGGGCCGCTGATCGCTGCTTCGGCGGCCCTTTCGTCATGGCTCGGCGACTGGAGGACCACCTCCTCGCCGGTGCTGGGGGAGACGGCCACGACGGCAAGGTTGCTCGATAGCCCCGCCACCGCCTCCGGCAGTTCGACCTCGAACGCGTGCCCGCCATCGCCGATCCCGTTGCGCCGGAGATCGACGCGCGGAAGATCCGCCGTTGCGGAGCAGATCATCCGGCCTTCGAGTAGGATCCTGATCAGGAGGCGCTCGGTCGGGCGTGCGCTGTCCCAGACCCAGCCGAACAGCCTGCGGCCCTCGATGGCATCGAGGCGACCCTGGATCTGGGAGGCGGCCGGCTGGTCCGTGACGGCCAGTGCGTTCTTCTGTGCTGTGCTCATGCGGCGGTCGCTTTCAATTCGATGATGTCGGCTTGTCTGCGGATGCTGCCGTAGATGGAGAGGTGCCGCTCGGCGACCTCGGCGATGCTCGGAGGCGGCGTGATGCCCGCCACGAGGGCCTCCCAGAGATCGGGCGCCTCGATTGCGCGACGCATTGCCTGCGCGAGGGAGATCGGATCGTCAGGGCGGACGAGAAGGCCATCAACCCTGTCGCGCACCGCCTCGGCCATTCCGCCGATGTTGCTGGTGATGACCGGGCGTCGGTGCTGGAAGGCCTCCTGGATGACAAGAGGGGCATTCTCCCACCAAATCGACGGAACCACGATCCAGTCCACGGCCGACACGAGAGCCGGGATTTCGTCGGGACGATACGGCCCGAGGCGTACGACGTGGGAGCCTGCTTCCTCGGCGAGCGTCTCGATCTCCTCGACGAACTCCTTGGCCTGGAAAGGCGCTCCCCCATGCAGGCGGAGCTCGAAATCATCCGTTCCAGTTGCGATCAGGCGCTGAACCGCCTTCAGCAGAACCGGGGCTCCCTTCCAGGGATTGAGATTGCCGAAATAGCCGAACACCTGACGCCGTCCGTTCGGGGATGGACGATGGCACGCCGGGTCGACAGCCGGACGGCCGTTCGGCACCACCGTAATGCGGTCGGCATCCAGCCCCCATGAGACGAAGCGATCCTTAATGAAGCGGCTTGGAGCAATGAACCGATCGACCTGCCGGAACGATGTCTTGATGAACTGTTCCCGAAGCAGGAAGCGATCGGCCGAGATCTCCGGAAAGCAGCCGCTGCAGCGGTTCGGCGAGGCGCGCTCGCATCGTTCGCGGCCCTTGGTGCGGACCATCAGGCCGTCATGAGCGCAGATCGGATAATAATCGTGCAGCGTCATGACGATGCGGGCGTTCGGCAGGACGCGACGCACGAGCGCGATGAACTCGACTCCGATGAGCAGGACGTGGTGGATGTGCACGACGTCCGGCCGGAATTCCTCCAGCAGGTTCACGAGGTGAGGGACCGTCCCGTACGAGTCGATTTGGCTCAGGTAGAAGCGCTCGAAGTGACCGCTCCACATGATGACTTCATCGGGCGTGTCGCCGACCGCCTGGAAGCTTGTCCCCGGGCGCTGCTCGCGGTGGATATGGTTTGTAGCCGCAAGGAACAGCGCATCGACATCCGGGCGCGAACGAAACTCGCGAAACAGGTCGTGCGCGAGGATCTCCGTTCCGCCGGGGTGAAGGTCCGGGTGATTATGGGCGACGACGAGAACGCGCATGGTCAGGCCACGTGCTCCGGTTTGATCGCAATGACCACGTCCTGGTAATGGGTGCTCTCCACGCCACGCCAATGGCCGAAGCTGACGCGTCGGATCTCGAGGCCCGCATTCTTGAGAATGTCCTGAATGATCCCATTGTCGAAACCGATGGCTCCGAGAGGAGCGGCGGGATCGGCAATCCAGGTGCCCGCCTTCTCGCCCTTCAGGAAACGCGGCCTCGCCTGCTCCGATCCGGTATCCTCCGCCGTGACGAGAAAGGCGGTCAGAAAAAGTCGCCCGCCCGGCACCAGAAGCCGCATGACCTCGCGCGCATAGGCGGTGATTTCGCTCGCCGGGAGATGGGTTGCGACCGACACCATCGTGATGAAGTCGAAGCGTGAGCCGGCGAAGGGAAGAACGACCTCATGGCCGGGAATCGCGCCACCGGGATTGTAGAGCTCGTGCGCGACATCGACGCGGCAGAACCGGAAGTTCGGATAAGCGGACGTGATGTTCTGGACGCACCACTCGATACCCTCGTTGACCGGGTCGACACCCTCGTAGAAGGCATGGTCCGGGTCGAGGTATTGGGTGAGCGGAACGGCCATCCGGCCAATGCCGCAGCCGATGTCGAGCACGCGATCGGATGGCCTAAGCTCGCCAAGCCGGATGTAATGTCCAAGATATTCGACGCCGATGGCGCGATAGTCGCCGTCGCCGACATAGACGTTCTCCGGCGCCGGGCACGGCAGCTCGGCGTTGCGGGAGATTTCGTCCATCAGCTCCGCGAGGCGAGCGGAGTCGAAGCCTTCTTGAGCAACTTCCGGGCGTTCGGCCTTGAGGTCGAAATGAGCATTCATATCGAGGCGTTCCTTGTCTTGCGCTGCCGACCGGTCTGCATGATCGAAGTCATGAGATCGCCCCAGCGCTCCGTGTGCAGAGCGCAATTGTACTGCCAGGCGATGCCACGCATGTATTCGGCATTCAACGACATCGATTTGCGCTCCAGGTGATAGAGCTCGACGTCGGGTGCGTACGCGATCTTACGATCCGTCATGGTGATTTTGAGGCAGAGATCGCTGTCTTCGTAATCTCCGACGACGTAATCTTCCGTGAAGCCGCCGACGGCCTCGAAGACGGCCCGCGGCGTGACGAGGCATGCGCCGGTGACTGCAGGAACCAGGCGCTCCTCGCATGCACGTCCATATTCGCGCGGCATGCCTTTGTGATAATGCTGGTTCAGCCAGCGTCCGTGGTGGTCCTTCGAGAAGTACATTCCGGCGTGCTGGATCGAGCCGTCCTCGAACAGCAGCTTCGGCCCGACCGCACCGATACGGCGCCGGCCATTGAGACGCGTTAGCAGGACTTCGAGCCAGCCGGGTTCGATCGGAATGACGTCCGAATTCACAAGAGCCAGAACGTCTCCCCGTGCGAAGCTCGCCCCGACATTGTTCGCACGGGCATACCCGCCGTTCCGCTCCATGACGACGAGCGTCATCGGGAGATCGTAGACGAGATGGAGCCCCCGCAGGAGGTGCTCGACGTCCCGGGACTGCTCCGGCGAGTCCAGAACATAGATCACTTCCGCATTCGACCTGAACCAGGAATCCATGGCGAACGCGGCAACTTGAAACCGAAGAAAATCCAGAGCCTTGTAAAGCGGAACGATGACCGAGACTCGCGGCCTGGGCGGTGGATTGCCGATCTCCTTGACGGAAGGCCGGCCGACCCTCGTTCGCGCCTGCTCATGCAGGTCTGCGATGACAGGTGCAAGCACCGTCGTGAGCAGACATTCGTCGACATGCTGGGCTGGAATGGCCCGCAGAGCGGCGGCCCGCGCTTCTACAGGATCAGCAGGCTGAAGTGGCGGAACGAGAGGATGCGTGGCCCCGGACTTCAGGCGCAGTCGAAAACGGGGCTGAAGAACCGGCGCGGCACCTGACGGCGGCGCGGCAAGAACCGCGAACCCGGTCGCAGGGATCTTCGACCCCTTGGTCGGGCCGGCCACATCGACCGGAAAGCGGCGCAGGCCCGCCGAAAGATCTTGTATCCTGTCGGCAGGGCCCAGCGCATCAATTCCTGCAAACAGATGGACCGGATCGCGGTACCAACCCGTGACCAGCGTACCGGCCGGTGTCGAGATGGCGGACACGATCTCGGCCGAGGGTGCCGTTGCATGGGAAATCGCACGTCGCGCCTTCAGCGGCGCGCGCAGTTGCACCTCGACCGCGAGAGCCCGCCCGGCCGTTGAGCGGTCGGCGATCTCCAGAAGCAGGTGCTCGCGCAGGCCCGGCGCATTCTTAGCGTGTTCGCGCAGCCATTGGTCGATCGGAGGAGCGGTGCGATCGGGGCGGCGCACCTTCCGAACGGATAGCCCGCGCGGACCGACGAGGACGATCAAGCCGCCCTCGGAAGGAATGGCCGTACCTTCGGCTAGGATATGAACGAGGTTACGAGCGTCACGCGGGGAGTTGATGCTGTAAGGAGCGCACGCGACGCGCACGGGGCCTTCGTCGCCGAGAGCATAGACGGCATCGATCTTGCCGAAGCTCTCGGAAAGAGAGGTTTGGAGCAGGACAAGATCGTCCGTCGCTTGTGCGGATACGATGGCGGGACTGGGATCGGCGGAAATCCGCGCCAGGATCCCGTGCAGGATTCTGATGAAAGTCCGGCTCCGCCGAAGGCGGAACATGGCGCTCCAGACGTTGAAGAGTGCCGAGACGAGAGCGATGCGGCCCGACCGAGTGATCCCGTCAAGCAGCGCTTCGGCGTCGACGGCCGTGACGATCTCATGGGCCTCGACCAGGATGTCCGCGGACGGATAGAGCGGCCCTGCCGACAGGACGGCTTCGAGATCTCCGTCATTCGGGCGCTTCAGGGCCCACAGGAGTCGCGCGCCGCCATCCGTGCGGGCGAGACGCAGCGATGCGAGCGGCGCGATCGCGTGATTGTCCGTCGCGAAGTGAGGAGACGAGAACCGCGCGGCCTGTGATACATCCCACGTAACGAGAAGCACGTCCCGGCCGAGACCTGAAATCTCAACGCGGTTCGTGTGTACACCGGGTCGAATGGGATCTGCGAGGTCAGACATTCAATGACTGCTCAAGGGGCGCTCATGACATGGATGCCGCGGAGCGTGTCCGCGACATCCGGTTTCGACTGATCGCCCGATCAGTGGACGGAGAAGTAGTCGGTCGGGTTGTTGTGCACGTCGTCGGCGTCGACATTGACGAGCGTGATCTTGTCGCCGTTGCCGAGATCGATGACGGTGTTGTGTCCGACCTGCTCGACACGGTCGACGAGATCGTCTGCCGACTGGATGTCGGTGCCGTTGATGCCCTTGGAGATCTGGAGGATATCCTGGCCGGCCTTGAAGTCGAGAACGACGTCGTTGCCGCCGCCGCCGCTGAACACGAAGGTGTCGCCGCCGGCGCCGCCATGCAGGATGTCGTCGCCCGCGCCGCCGGTCAGGATATCGTCGCCGTTGCCGCCGCGGAGGACGTCGTCACCGGCGCCGCCCACGAGGACGTCGTTGCCGTTGTTTCCTTCAAGGATATCGTTGCCGTCGCCGCCGGACAGAATGTCGTCGCCATTTCCGCCCCGCAGATAATCGTCGCCGGCATTGCCC
>JAFAAP010000069.1 GCA_023426505.1 Pseudomonadota bacterium | reverse complement strand
CGTCAGGGTGCCCCAGCCGCTCATCCACAGGGAGAACTCGCCCCTCTGCTGAGCCGGGAAGAACACCGTGCCGTTGAGCGCATTGGCGTTCACCTTCAGGCCCGCGCGGGCCCACATCTGCGAGAGGGCTTCGCACACCGCCGAGTCGCCGGGAAGGCGGTTGTTGGTGCAGGCGAAGTCGATCTCGAACCCCTTCGGATAGCCGGCATCGGCCAGAAGCTGCTTGGCCTTGGCGATGTCGTAGGGACGCTCCGGCAGGTTCTTGTTGCCGCCGAAGAAGCTTGCCGGCATCAGCTGGTTGGCCGGGCGGCCCAGGCCTTCGAGCACGACGCGCACGAGCGTCTTGCGATCGATGGCGAGATCCATGGCCTCACGCACCTTGGGGTCCCGCAGCGGGTTGGCGTCGATCTCCTTGCCGTCGACCTTCACCTTCTTCGGCAGGGTCTCCTTCACGTTCGGCGTGATGTTCAGGAAGTAGACCGAGTCGGCCACGAAAGTGTCGACCGACTTGTCGCGCTGCATCGCGGCGTAGTCGGTGGCCGGGACGTAGTTGACGAGGTCGACCTGGCCGGACTTGAGGGCCGCCATGCGGGCCGGATCGTTCGGGATCTCCTTGCGGACGACCTTCTGCCACGGCTGCTTCTCACCCCAGTAGCCGTCGAAGCGCTCGAGCACGAGATCGCCCTTCGGCTCCCAGGAGACGAACTTGTAGGGGCCCGTCCCGATGGCGGCCTTGCCGGAGTTGAACTGCTCGTTGCGGGCCTCCATGCCGACGTTCTTCGACACGACGAAGAGACGGATGAAGTCGTTCGGCAATGTCGGAGCGGGCTTCTTGGTCTTCACGTGCAGGGTGTACTTGTCGGCCACCGATGTGGAGTCGACCTGCTTCGTGTAGATCGTCATGCTCATGGGGCCGGTCACGACCGGGATGCGGTCGATCGAGAACTTCACGTCCTCGGCGGTCAGCTCGGATCCGTCGTGGAATTTCACGCCCTCGCGGATCTTGAACTCCCAGGTGGTGTCGTCGATGGGCTTCCAGGATGTCGCGAGGCCCGGCTTCAGCTGCAGGTTCTCGTCGGACATGACGAGCGTATCGAAGATGTGTCGCAGGGCCTCCGCCTGGCTGCCCAGGGTCGACCAGTGCGGGTCGATCGAGTCGGGACCGGCGCGAAGGCCCATGGTGAGAGTCTGCGCCGAGGCCGCGCCGCTCAGCGTCGTTCCGAGAAGGAGAGCTGCGACCAGCGCCCCGCCAAGCTTGAAAGTTTGTTTCACTGCATATCCCCTCTTGCTAAGGACCTTACTTTTCGTTCAAGGTGTTCTTATCGATTAGAACGGTAGGTCACCGCGTCAATTAAAGTCAACTGCGACGTGATTAAAACTCAAACATACTCTGCCGTTTCCGTGGGCAACTGTAACAATGAAGCGGAACAGACGCCGGAGGAGCGGATTCTGGCGAGCCTTGCGAATGCGCTCGACCGCACGCTTCCGGTGCCTCTCGGCATTCAGTTGCGCGGACTGATCGAGTTCGGCATCGCACTCGGCGAATTACCGGTGGGACAGCGCCTGCCCTCCGTGCGCGAGCTGGCCGAGCGTGCCGGGATCGCCAACATGACCGTCGCGACAGTCTACCGGGAACTGCGGCACGCAGGGCTGATCGAGTCCCGTCCCGGCGCCGGCACCTATGTGGGCGAGGGCCATCTCGGCGACGGCGTTCGCACCACCGCGATGCGCAAGATCCAGGCCCGCATCGAAGCGCTGTTCGACGAGGCGGAGCAGCTCGGGCTCGCACCCTCCGTCGTGTCGTCGCTCGTCAATGCCCGCGCCGCGCGCGGCCGCACGCCGACCCGCCCCGTGCGCCTCGTGATGGTGGGCAATTTCATCGACACGACGCAGCAATATGCCGATCGCATCCAGGAGTATCTCGGCCCGGGAGACACCATCGCGGTGACGACGGTCGACGCGTTGCAATCGGGCGAGGCTTTCCCGCATCCCTGCGACATCTGCCTCACGCTCGCCCACCGCCGCAACGAGGTCGAGCATCTGATCCCGACCGGCATTCCGGTCGTGGGCCTCAGCTTCATTCCGGCCGAGGACACGCGCAAGCTCCTCGCCACCATCGACCCGATGGCCCGCGTCGGCATCGTGTCGATCTTCCCCACCTTCATGGCCTTGATGAAGCCTGGCGTGCTGCGTTTCGCGCCCCACGTCTCCGACGTCGACGTCCGCCTCATCACGGCGCCCGACCTCAAGGCCTTCCTGGCCTCCGTCGACGTCGCCATCTACGCCAGCGGCGCGGAGGCGACCGTCAAGGAGTTCCTGCCGCCGGGACGGCAGGCCATCGAATTCCGATACGTGCCCGATCCTCACGCCATCCGGCAGACGCTTCTGCCGGTGATCGAGCGGCTGCGTACGGCAACGAATCAAAACGAGGACCAACTTCCATGAAAATCAGCGAGATGAATTGGTTTCAGGTCGAACAGTACCTGAAATCGGACGACCGCGCGGTCGTGCCGCTCGGCTGCACGGAGCAGCACGCCTACCTGAGCCTCTCTGTCGACAGCATCCTGGCCGAGCGCGTCGCAACGGAAGCCGCCGAGCCTCTCGGCGTGCCGGTCTTCCCGGTCGTCGGCTACGGCATCACGCCCTATTTCATGGCCTATCCGGGCACCGTGTCGCTCAAGGCCGACACGTACCTGCGCATCCTGACCGACATCCTCGACTCGCTTCGCCGCACGGGCTTCCGTCGCATCCTGTTCGTCAACGGCCATGGCGGCAACACGCCGGGCCACACGGCGGCGATCGAGTGGATGGGCCAGAACCCGGACTGCCGGGTCAAGTTCCACAACTGGTGGAACGCGCCGAAGACCTTCGAGAAGGTGAAGCAGATCGATCCGGTCGCCTCGCACGCCTCCTGGATGGAGAACTTCCCCTGGACGCGCCTGCCCAACATCGCGCAGCCCGATCACCAGAAGCCGATGGTGGACCTCGACCGCATGCGCACCTTCGGGCCCGAGGGCGTGCGCGAGATCCTCGGCGACGGCAATTTCGGCGGCCGCTACCAGCGCTCCGACGAGGACATGAACGCCATCTGGTCCGTCGCCATCGATGAAACCCGCGCGCTGATCGAGAGCTGGTGATGACGAACGAAAACACGATTCTGATCTGGGGCGCCGGCGCCATCGGCGGCACGCTCGGCGCCTACCTGACCCGCGCGGGCGAGGACGTGGTGCTCGTGGACATCGTCGAGCCGCACGTGGAGGCTATGAACCGGGACGGCCTCGCCATCGAAGGCCCGGTCGAAACCTTCCGCCAGCCGGTCAAGGCGCTGACGCCGGATCAGGTGACCGGCCGCTACAAGCGCATCATCCTGGCCGTGAAGGCGCATCACACCCGCGATGCGGTGCGCGCCCTCAAGGACCATCTGGCCGACGACGGCTCCGTGCTGTCGGCGCAGAACGGGCTCAACGAGCTCGTCATCGCCGAGGAGATCGGCGCAGAGCGCACCGTCGGCTGCTTCGTGAACTTCGGGGCTGACTGGCTCGAGCCCGGCCGGATCCTGTTCGGCAACCGCGCCGCCGTCGCGGTCGGCGAGATCGACGGCCGCATCACGGAGCGCGCGAAGGACTATCATCGCCTGCTCTCGATCTTCGAGCCGAAGGCGGTGCTGACCGACAACATCTGGGGCTATCTCTGGGGCAAGCTCGGGTACGGCGCGCTCCTCTTCGTCACCGCCCTCACGAATGCCTCCATGTCGGAGAACCTCGCCTCCGAGAAGCACTTCCCGGTGTTCCGCCGCGTCGGTCAGGAGGTCATGGCGGTCGCGAAGGCGCGGGGCGTCAGCCCGCTCGGCTTCAACGGCTTCGACCCGGAGGCCTTCATGCCGGGCGCGGGCGAGGAGGCGGCGCGCCGCTCCGTCGCCGACATGGCGGAGTTCAACCGCCACACGGCCAAGACCCATTCGGGCATCTGGCGCGACCTCGCCGTGCGCAAGCGCAAGACGGAGGTCGATGCCCAGCTCGCCATCATCGCCGATCTCGGCGACGAGGCGGGCATCCCGACCCCTGCGCTCAGAAAGCTCGTCGGCCTGATCCACGACCTCGAAGACGGCCGCCGCGAACTTTCCTGGTCCACTCTCGATCTGATGCTCGAACCATGAAGCTCGATTTCACCAATCGCCGCGCCGTCGTGACCGGCGCCGCCCAGGGCATCGGGCGCTCCATCGTCCAGGCTCTCGCCGCGGAGGGCGCCCATGTCTGGGCGCTCGACCTCAACGCCGAGGGTCTGCGCGTCGCCGCGGAGGCGGGCGCCAGGGCGACCCGTACCCTCGACCTCGCCGACCGCTCGGCGGTGTCGGACGTGATGAACGAAATGGCCGCGGACCTCGGGGGCATCGACATCCTGGTCAATTGCGCCGGCGGCGTGCGCGGCCAGGTGGCGAAGCCGATCGAGGAGGTGAGCGAGCAGGACTGGCTCGTGCTGTTCGAGGCCAATGTGCATGGCGCGTTCTATTGCTCGCAAGGAGCGGCGCCGCACATGAAGCGCCAGGGCTTCGGCCGGGTCGTCAACATCTCGTCAGGCGCAGGGCTTCGCCCGAGCCTCACCGGCATCCAGGCCTACACGGCCTCGAAGCACGCTCTCGTCGGGCTCACCAAGCAGCTGAGCTTCGAGCTGGGGCCCCATGGCGTCACCGTGAACAGTGTCGCCCCTGGCTTCGTGCTGTCGAACCCGGCGACGCAGCGCCAGTGGGAGAGCTACGGTCCCGACGGGCAAGCGCGGCTCGTGGAGAGCATCCACACCCGCCGCCTCGGCCGCCCGCAGGACATCGCGGACGCGGTGCTGTTCCTCTGCTCCGATGCCGCCGCCTGGATCTCCGGGCAGATCATCTCCGTCGACGGCGGACGCTCCTGAGGCCGGCTCGCGCCGGCTTCACAACAACAAAGGGAAGGCCCATGAACGACATCAGCAGCAGCCAGCCGTGGAGCTGGGACGAGAGCACCTGGCGCACCAAGGTCGAGCACGTCCGGGCCGGTCGCTCCCTGAAGCCCGCCCGCTGGAAGAATGGCGCGCGCTGCGCCGTCGCTCTCTCTTTCGATTCCGATCACGAGACCAACGAGCTGCGCGACGGCGGCCGGTCCATCGGGCGCATGTCGCAGGGCCAGTACGGCAACCGGCAGGGGGTGCCCCGCATCCTCAATGCGCTCGCGAAATACGACGCCAAGGCGACCTTCTTCGTGCCGGCCGTCGCCGCCCTCCTCTACGAGGATGAGCAGCGCCGGGTCGTGGCCGAGGGCCACGAGATCGGCATTCATGGCTGGATCCACGAGCTCAACAGCCAGCTCCCCTACGAGATCGAGCGCGACCTGATGTTCCGGGCCGCCGACACGCTGGAGCGGATCACGGGCGTGCGCCCCGTCGGCCTGCGCACGCCGTCCTGGGACTTCAGCCCCGACACGCTGCGCATCGAGCGCGAGCTCGGCCTCCTCTACGATTCCTCCCTCATGGCGGACGACGATCCCTACGAACTCGTCGAGAAGGGTGAGCCGACAGGCATCGTCGAGCTGCCGGTGGAGTGGATCCGCGACGATGCGGTCTATTTCAATATGCACCGCTTCAACGGCCTGCGCCCGCACACGCCGCCGACCGCCGTCTACGACATCTTCTTCCGCGAATTTGAGCGGGCCTACGAGGAAGGCGGCCTGTTTCTCCTCACCATGCACCCGCACGTGACCGGGTACCGCTCGCGTATCTGGATCCTCGAGAAGCTGCTGGAGGAGATCACGCAGCGCTCGGACGTGTGGATCGCGACCCATGCGGAAATCGCCGCTTACGTGAAGCAGGAATGCGCCTGATGAGCGGACCTCGCCGCGCCTGGGATTTCGGCCTCGCCTGCGGCGCGCTGCCCGCAGGCTCGCGCAACAGCATCTGTGACGTTCCGGGCGTACGCGTGGGCCACCGCACGCTGAATCATGGCGAGATCCATACCGGGGTCACGGCGATCGTGCCGCACGACGGCAATCTCTACCGCGACAAGCCGGTAGCGGCGGTGCACGTGCTCAACGGCTTCGGCAAGAGTGCGGGCCTGGTGCAGGTCGAGGAGCTGGGCGTCATCGAGACGCCGATCCTCCTCACCAACACGCTCTCGGTCGGCACCTGCTGCACGGCCCTCGTCCGCCAGGCGATCGCCCGGAACCCGGATATCGGCCGCGAGACCGCCACCGTGAACCCGGTGGTGTTCGAGTGCAATGACGGCTATCTCAACGATATCCAGGCGCTCGCCGTCACGGAAGACGACGCGCAGGCGGCGCTTGCCGAAGCCTCGCCCGACTGCGCCGTCGGTGCGGTCGGCGCCGGCTGCGGCATGAGCACCTTCGGGTTCAAGGGCGGCGTCGGCACGTCGTCGCGCCGCCTCGACCTCGACGGCCGCGACTTTCATCTCGGCGTCCTGGTCCTGTCCAATTTCGGCCGCGCAGGAGACCTGCGGCTGCCGGACGGAACGCGCGTGTCGCCCGACATGGCGACACCCGAACCTGCAACCGAGAAAGGCTCCATCATCATCGTGGCGGCGACCGACATCCCGTTGAGCGACCGGCAGCTCAAACGCGTGATCCGCCGCTCCGGCGTCGGACTTGCCCGCCTCGGCTCGTTCTGGGGCCATGGCAGCGGCGACATCGCGCTCGGCTTCACCACCGCCAACCGCCTTTCCCACGACGAAAAGGCGGCGCTTGTGACGATCGACATTCTCAACGAGAACCGCATCGACCTCCTGTTCGAGGCCATGGCCGACGCGACCCAGGAGGCCGTGCTCGACGCCCTCGCGGCAGCCGGCTCCATGACCGGCCGCGACGGCCATCACCGCCCCGGACTCGCGGATGCCCTCACCCCCTCCTCTTCGACGAAAGCCTGACCCATGACACCCACAGCCGACAACGATTTCGTCCTCGCCGTTCACGGCGGCGCCGGCACCATCCTGCGCAGCAAGATGACGCCCGAGCGCGAGGCGGCCTATCACGCGGGCCTGCGTCGTGCCTTGGATGCCGGGCGCAAGGTCCTGGCCGAGGGCGGCACGGCCCTCGACGGCGCGAGCGCCGCCGTGATGGCGCTGGAGGACGAGCCCCTGTTCAATGCGGGCCGCGGAGCGGTCTACACCTCCGCCGGCAAGCAGGAGATGGATGCCGCCATCATGGACGGCCGGGACCGGGCGGCCGGCGCGGTGGCGGGGATCTGCGGCCCGCGCAACCCGATTCTCGCGGCCCGCGCCGTGATGGAGCATTCGGGCCACGTGTTCCTCATCGGCGAGAGCGCACTGCAGTTCTGCCGCGACCGGGGACTCGCCTTCGAGGAGCCGTCCTACTTCTTCACCGAGGCTCGCTGGCAGGCGCTGCAGGACACCCTCGCCATGCGCCGCAGCGGCCAGGAGGACCAGGATGAGTCGCGCAAGCACGGCACCGTCGGGGCCGTGGCGCGCGACCGCCACGGGAACCTCGCCGCCGCGACCTCGACAGGCGGCATGACGGCGAAGTCACCGGGCCGCGTTGGCGACAGCCCGGTGATCGGCGCCGGCACCTGGGCCGACAACGAGACCTGCGCGATGTCGGGAACCGGCCACGGGGAGATCTTCATCCGCTATGCGGCGGGTCACGAGATCGCTTCGCGCATGCGTTATGCCGGACAGTCTCTGGACGAAGCCTCGCGCGCGGTGGTGATGGACCTGCTGGCGCCCGCCGGCGGATCCGGCGGCATCATTGCGGTCGACCGGACCGGCGCGGTGTCGCTGCCGTTCAACTGTTCGGGTATGTACCGCGGCTATGTGCGCGGCGACAACATCCTGCGGACGGGGATCTACGACGAGCCCTTCGTGGAGCTCCGCCAGGACTGAGCCTGTCGAAACCGGCGCTTCGCCTCGTCAGGCGAAGCGCTTCTCCTCCTCGTCGGCCACTTCGGCCGCGATCAGCACCGACTCGATGGGGAACGTGATGACGCAGCGCACCCCCGAAGGCGAAAAATCGAGCTTGATGTCGCCTCCAAGCTGCTGCGCCAACCCACGCTGAATGAGCTTGGTGCCGAAGCCCTGCCGTTCGGGCTTCTTCACGAGCGGGCCGCCACTCTCGGCCCATTCCACCAGCAGCAGGGCCGGACCCGGGCCGCGCGTGACGGCCCACAACACCGCCAATCTGCCCCCCACGGCCCAAAGGCTCCCCTACATGACC
>JAFAAP010000041.1 GCA_023426505.1 Pseudomonadota bacterium | reverse complement strand
TCGCCCGGGGCTCCGACGACCATGTCGTCGGAGCGTATGGCCGCATAGGCCGGCAATCCGGGCGATAGGTGCTCGCGCGCAACTCCGGCAATTCTTGCCCCTTCGACATCGAGGAGCGCGCGGCCGTTCTCAACCGCGACCACACGGCCCTTTAATTTGTTTCTGAAGCCCATGAAGTCGGCAACATCGAGATGGGCCGGCTCCTCGTAAAGTTCCTTGGGAGACCCCACCTGGCGTATGACGCCGTCACGAAGCACAACGATGCGGTCGGCGAGAGAAAGAGCCTCATCCTGATCGTGCGTCACATAGATAGTCGTGGCGCCGAGCTCGTTGTGAATGCGGCGGATCTCCGCGCGCATTTCAAGTCGAAGCTTCGCGTCAAGGTTGGAGAGAGGCTCATCCATCAAGACCAGCGGCGGCTCGATGACGATGGCTCGAGCGATCGCCACGCGTTGCTGTTGACCTCCAGAGAGCTGTCCGGGAAGCTTGTGCTCCTGTCCCTGAAGCCTCACGAGGCTCAGGGCTTCATCGACCTTGCGGTCGATCTCGGTCTTGGGCGTCCCGCGCATCTTCAGACCGAAACCGATGTTCTGTCTGACATTGAGATGGGGAAAGAGCGCATAGTTCTGGAACACCATGCCGAAGCCGCGCTCTTCGGGGCGAAGCCTATCGACGCGCTGTTTATCGAGCCAGATCGCGCCTCCGGTAACGGGGAGGAGACCCGCAATGCAGTTCAGAGTCGTCGACTTGCCGCAGCCCGATGGTCCGAGAAGCGCGATGAATTCGCGCCGGCGGATCGTCAGGCTGACGTCGCGAAGGGCATTCAGGGCCCCGAAATCGCGGCTGACACGGTCGAGCCGAACTTCGTCGAACTGTGAGAGAGCTATCGTCATCGCGGGTCCCTAGCCTTACTTACGCTTCGCTCCGCCGACCTGCTCGTCCCACATGCGGAAGGCGACGACCATCTGCTCGGGCTGGAGGGGCAGCTCAATCGGGCTCTCGGCGATCCACTTTTCGTACTCCGGACGTCCGAACTCTTTGATCGCCGCCTGGCTGTCCGGCGGCGCCATGTCGATAGTGACGCCTTTTACGGCGGGACCCGGATAGAAGTAGCCCTCGTCATAGGTGTAGGCCTGCTGCTCCTTCGTGAGCAGGAAGTTCATCAGGTCGATGAGGACCGCGACCTTCTCGTTCGGCAGCCCTTTGGGAACGCACATGTAGTGCGCATCCGCCACCCAGTGGAAGCCCTTGATGGCTGCAACTTTTGCTTCCTTCGGAACGACGCCGAGAACGCGCGGATTGATGTCCCAGCCAGTGGTCGACACCGTCATGTCGCGGGAGCCCTCGCCCAACTCCTTCATGACGGCGCCGGTGCCAGACGGATAGTATTCGATATATTGACCGAGTTCCTTAAGGTAGGCCCAGGTCTTGTCCCAACCCTTTGCGGGATCCTGCGGATTGCTGTCCCCGAGAATGTAGGGCAGGCCCATGATGAAGGTGCGGCCAGGGCCTGAATTCGCCGGGCGCGCATAGATCAGCCTGTTCGGATTGGCCTTTGCCCAGGCCAGCAGTTCCTCAGCGGTGGTCGGAACGTTCTGAACCTTGTTGGGCATGTATTCGAGGAGCGGTCCGGACGGGTAGTAGGTCACCACGACGCCTTGCCCCTTGGCCAGTCCCTGCATCTTCGCGGCGGCCGGAAGATAGATGTCGTCCAGCTTCGGCAGGACGTTTGCATGAGCAGGCAGAAGCTCGACCCAGAGCTTCTGTTCGATGCCGGCCGATAGGGCGTCGGTCCCGGTGAGTACCAGATCGATATCGACCCGGCCTGCATCCTGCTGCGCCTTGATCTTACCGGCGAGTTCCGGAGCAGGCGCCTTAGTGAAGGTGATGCGCGACACGAGGTTAGGCTTGGCCTTCCGGTAGTTCTCGATCGCCTTCTGCGTCAGGGCGAGGTTGCCCGCGACGTCGATGATGTTGAGCGTAACCGGGCTCGTCGGCAGCGCGAGCTGCGCGAATGCCGGTCCGCCGAAAGCCGCGACGCCTGCAGCGCCGGCGACACCCCCGACGAAGGTTCGTCTGGTGATCACGTTGCTCATTCTTTTCCTCCCGTTCTGGTCTGTGCGGCGCAGCCCTTGTGAGCTCCGTCCTGTGTCACAGCTTGTAGGCCTCTTTCGCGAGGCGATATGCGAGGTCGTGAGCCACCTCATGCGCTTCATCTTCATCAAGACGATGCTGCGTCACGAGATTGGCCAGAAAGGCACAGTCAACGCGCCGTGCCATGTCATGTCGCGCGGGGATGGACAGGTATGCGCGCGTATCGTCGTTGAAGCCGACTGTGTTGTAGAAGCCGGCTGTCTCCGTGGTGAGTTCGCGGAAGCGCTTCATGCCCTCGGGAGCGTCGAAGAACCACCAGGCCGGTCCGAGTCTCAGAGCGGGATAATGCCCGGCGAGGGGAGCGAGCTCGCGGGAATAGCTCGTCTCGTCCAGCGTGAAGAGGATCAGTGTGAGACTACGTTCATTGCCGAAGCGGTCCAGCAGAGGCTTGAGTGCGCTGACATAATCCGTCGACGAAGGGATGTCCGCTCCCATGTCGCGGCCGAAGCGCGAGAAGATCGTTCGATTATGGTTTCGGAAAGAGCCCGGATGAATCTGCATCACCATGCCGTCCTCGACACTCATGGCAGCCATCTCGGTCAGCATCTGAGCCCGGAAGAGTTCGGCATCCTCGGCGCTTGCATCTGCAGTCGAAATGCGGCGGAACAGCGCCTCGGCCTCTCTTCGCGACAGGTCGGCCGTCCGCGCCGTCGGATGCCCGTGGTCGGTGGACGTTGCACCATAATCGCGGAAGAAGGCACGGCGCTTGCGGTGTGCTTCGAGATAGCCGTCCCAGTTGAGGGTGTCACAGCCCGTTATCTCTCCAAACCGTTCGAGGTTCTGCCGAAAGCCTTCGAAGCCCGGATCAATTACAGGGTCGGGGCGATAGGCGGTGATCACGCGACCGTTCCATCCGGATCGACGGATAGTGTCGTGATGCTTCAGGGGATCGAGAGGGCTCTCGGTTGTGGCGATGACTTCGATCCGAAAGCGTTCGAATAGCGCTCGCGGTCGAAATTCAGGCGTGCGCAGCGCAGCGTCGATTCGGTCGTAGTATTCGTCCGCATTCTGCCCGGAGAGGCGTTCCGTAAAACCGAAAAGCGTCGCGAAGGTGTGGTCAAGCCAGGCGCGGGTCGGGGTGCCTCGGAAAAGGTGGTAGTTTCCTGCGAAACGGCGCCAGATTTTTCGAGGGTCAAGCTCGATGGGACTTCCATCGCGGGACGGAACGCCGAGATCCTCAAGGCGAATTCCCTGGCTGTATAGCATCCGGAAAATATAGTGATCCGGGATTACAAACAATGTTGCCGGGTCTGGAAAGGGTTCGTTCTCCGCATACCAGCGCGGATCCGTATGGCCATGAGGCGAGATGATCGGCAGGTCCTGGATGCCCGCATAGAGCCGCCGCGCAATCTGGCGCGTTGCGGGGTCGGCAGGAAACATCCGGTCCGGATGGATCAGCATTGCGTTCTCCCTGAAGGCTCCGTTCCGAACTGTTTTCCGATCGGTTTCGAGCGCAACGTCCCGGAGCTTAGAACGGTCTCGAAGGCATTGCAATGGTCTACTAGTATGGTAGTGTGGCAAATATGACCGACAAGACGCTCAGGAAGCTCGATCTCAGCCGGGAGCCCATAGCCCGCCAAGTCACCCGGGCCCTGCGTCATGCAATCGTGACCATGCAGCTCGCCCCCGGAGAAATGCTCTCCGAGCAGGATCTGGCTCGCCGCTTCGGCGTCAGCCGCTCGCCAGTGCGGGAGGCTTTAATCAAGCTCAGCGAAGCGGGTCTCGTGCGTGTATTACCCCAGCGTGGCACACAGGTCGTGAAGATCTCGCAGGCGGGCGTCGAGAACGCCCGCTTCATCCGGGAGGCGGTGGAATGCGCGGTCGTACGTGAGGCCGCCTTGAACGCAACATCGGCCCTCGTTGCTGAGCTGAATGCCAGCCTGACACGACAGCGACGCGCGCAACGGTCGGCGTCGACGGAAGAGTTTCTGTCTCTCGATGAGGAGTTTCATCGCCTCCTCGCCGAGGCCGCCAAGCGACCGGCCGCCTGGCATATGATCGAGGACATCAAGCCTCAGATGGATCGCGTTCGCTTCCTCGATATGGCGCAGGCCATGCCGCGCCATGCTGTCCTGGCACAGCACATTGTCATCGTCGACGCCATCAAGGCAGGAGACCCCGAGGCCGCCGAAAAAGCGATGCGCCAGCATCTCAGCGAAATTCTCCGCTCGCTTCCGGAGCTCGCCACGCAATATCCCGATCTCTTCGAATGGGATACTGGAACCGGCCCGGTGATGCAGAGCCTCGAGAAGCCCCGCGTGAGTGCGGGCGGAGGCAAATAGGCCCGTCCAACCAGGTCTTTATCGATGGATCTGCGTTAGAGCTTCGCGCTTTCACCCTGCATTCGTCGCCAGATTGCCTCCGCTGCCTTGGTGTAGTCACCGTCGAAATGGTGTCCGCCTTCGAGAGGAAGACGTTCTGCCTGATCAAGCTCGGGAGCCGTGCACGACGTGTCCCCGTCCTCTGCTTCCTCTTTGCCGTAGATGCATTGTGTTCTGTTGAGCGGCAGTTGGGCCAGAAGTGGCGCAAGCGGTCTGCTTTCGGCCGTGGTGCCACCCACAAAGCCTTCGACGGTTACTTCAAAATCGGCGTTCTGCCCCAGGGCCAGAAGAGAGACCACCTGGACCCGGTCCTTCACGGTCTTCGGCAGCAAAGGCCAGACGTCCGGCATGATGTCGGCCCCGAATGAGAAGCCGACGAGGGAGTAGCGATTGGTTCCGAACTCGGAGCCGTAATGATCGAAGAGAAGCGCAAGGTCTGCGGCAACCTGCGCCGGGCTCTTCTTCGACCAGAAGTACCGCAGGGAATCGACTCCGACGACGGCGACACCTTGCTTTGCCAGCCATTCACCAATCGACTTGTCGATGTCACGCCAGCCGCCGTCGCCGGACACGATGATCGCAAGACCGTTGATCTGGCCCTCGGGCCTGATAATCGCCACGGGAAGTTCCGAATGCCCGCGCTCTCCGGTACGTCCTAGGCGTACGGCTCCTTCAACGAGGGCCGACCGAGTGCCGTCCTCGTCCTGGGCAGGGACGTATTCGGCCGCGTCGATCGGCTCCTGGAATGCTTCAATGCGAGTCCGTTCGCTTTCGCCGGCGATCACCCGCCATTGGCCGGGGAGGTCGGCATTGTTCGGCAGAGCGTATAAACCGTCTGCTGCCTTTACGAGGTCAGGCTCGAAACAATAGGGTCGGTCGGACTTGATCATGGGTTCGAAGCCGATGCTGATCGCGCCGCCGAGGGTGTTCGGTGGGGCTTGAGCGAGAGCCGCATACGCAAATGCTGCACCGTCGCCGCGTCCGATAACCACCGGGAAGAAGTAGCGCTTGATCCCGAGTTGACGCTGAACGGCTTGGCCGAGATCCTTCAGGTCGTCGGCGATGTAGTGGCAGTCCTCGTCTGCAGGCTCCTTGGCAAGCGCCTGCCGAAATGCATCGAAATCGAACGTGACCACAATGAGTCCTTCTTTGGCCAGGGCTTGAGCATCCGCCTTGCGCGCAGGGATGTCCGGCGCGCCGGCGGCAAGAATTACGAGCCCTCGCGCCGGCTGGTCAGAACTTACGACTTCGACGGTGCCAAACTCCTCCAACTGCTCCACGTCGTTCATCGCCATGGTTGTCGTCGTGATGCTGGGAGGGGTGAGGGCGGCAAAAACTGCGCCACCCTTGAGAGCGGCTCCGATGCTCAGCCCCAGGAGGGCAACGGTGATGGCGATGCTCTTGAGAATATCTTTAGGCTTCATCGCCGCGCTCCTCTGATGATCGCCTTCGAAGCGCTGCCGGATATCAGGCTCGTCACGTCGAGCAGGATCTGCGGAAGCGCCCAGCCCCCTGGGCACGCCAAGTAACGAGGCTCCCAGACCGGACCGAACTTTTCCTTGTAGGCGCGCAGCCCCCTGAAGCCGTAGAACCGCTCGCCGTTGCGGGCGACGAAGGCTGCAACCTTATGCCAGCTTGGTGCGAGGCGATGGTGGGAGAGACCCGACAGAGGAGCCATTCCGAGATTGAACCAGCGATAGCCGCGCGCCTTGCCCTCCTGCATGAGGTTGACAAACAGAAGATCCATGACTCCGGAGCATTCCGGAAGGTGGCGCATGAGATCCACGGTCATCTCGCCGCCGGGCTGGCCATACCAGATGTTGGCAAAGGCGAGAATCGCTCCTGCCCGCCTCACGACGGCGATGTCGAAGCGCGACAGATAGCTTTCCGACCAGTAGCCGATCGAGAAGCCCTTCTCGCGGCTGCCACGCTCTGCAAGCCAGGCATCGGAGACCCCTTTCAGCTCGGACAGGTGAGCCTGGACCTCGTTTGCAGGAATGATCGCGAATTCCAGGTTGTCCCGCTTGGCCCGGTTGATGGCGCTGCGCCAGTCCCGACCAGCCCTGCCTTCCGTTGTGAAGACCGACAGGTCCACCCTTGCCTCCTCGCCAAGCTTGATCAGCGATAGGCCGCCATCCAGATAAAGAGGCAGATGGACCGGACTGACCTGATAGAAGACCGGCCAGCCCGCATGGCGATCCACCTCTTCGAGAAAGCGCCACATAAGATCCGGCGCCCGATAGGAAGGGCCCACTGGATCACCCATGACAATCCAGCTCTTGCCCCGCACGGCATACATAAGGAAGGCATCGCCAGCCTCGTGCATGAGGACACGCTTGTCGTCCAGGAGGGCGAGCTGCGCATCGGCCCGGGTGGCCTGGGCCAGAGCCGGAGCAAGCATATCGAAATGGAGAGGGGCCGTCCTTCGCTGAGCAGGCGATCGATGCAGCATCGCATAGAGCGAGAGTGCAGCTCCCACGATCACGGTCGCAAGGCTTGCACGCAGGAAGCGCGAGGCGTCATCATGCCAATCGAATTGCCACCAGAGTTGATGGCTGTAATCGACATCCTGAAAAACGGCGAAACCGAGCCAGATGGTGCATCCGATCACGAACGCGATCGCGATGAGCCATCGTGGCTCCAAGGGTTCGGCGAAGATGCCAGCCTTCCGGTAAAATGCGGATCGATAGGTCACAAGCAGGGTCAGCACGGCCCCGAGGATCAGCGCCTCCTCCCAATCGAACCCTTTGACCAGCGACAGCACCATAGCGGCGCTGATCAGGATCACCGCCAGCGTCCACGCACTTGTCAGTCGCCTTAGGAGGCCTCGTGACAGTACAAGAAGGAAGACGCCTACCGTGCTGGCGACAAGGTGCGACACCTCCGTGAAGGGCAAGGGTATGAGATGGCGTAATCCCCGAATGCGCGAGTAATCGTTGGGCAATGCCCCTGATGTGAGGAGAACCAGCCCGCCGAGGAACGTCAGCGCCGCCAGGGCTGCAGGAATGAAAGGCAGTATGAGGCGTCCTGTCTGCCTTGCGGCTCGGGTGAGCTTCGTGCCCGGGTGTCGAAGCTCGTCGACGGCAAGAAGCGCTACGGCCAGGCCGAACGGGATCAATGTGTAAGTGAAGCGCCAGATCAGAACTGCCGAAATGAGATCGGAGGCAGGAACATCCGGGAGTGCGAGGAGGACGGCCGCTTCGAATGCTCCGAGGCCGGCCGGCGCATGACTGACGAGGGCCAGAACGATGGCGCCGGAAAAGACCGCCGCGAAGGCCGGAAAGCCGATCTCGATACTGGATGGAAGCAGAATCCAAAGGGCGGCCGCAGCAGCCCCGACATCAATGACCCCTAAACCGATCTGGATGAGGACATGGGGTGCGCTCGGCAGGGGGACCCGCGCCCAGTTTCGGCTGATGACCCGGCCACCTCTGCCGGTCCATGCCACCAAGCCCAGGAGGGCGATCAGGAGAAGCGCGCCGAATCCTTTGTTGACGTTCGCCGGCAGTCGGTCGAGAGCCGTCAAGGCGGACGGCTGCAGAAGGGCAGCAAGGGAGACAACAGATGCCATCCCTAGCCAGAGGTTCAGACTGGCAACGGCAGTGAGCCGGCCGACATCCGGGATCGAAAGTCCCGTGCGACCGTAGATCCGCCAACGAACGGCACCTGCGGTCACGAGCGGAAAGCCGAGGGTATGTCCGATGGCGTAGCTCGTGAAGGAGCCCAGAGCGATGGTACGAAGCGGCACAGGCTTATCCGTGACGGTCCGGATGCCGAAGGCATCATAGCCGATCAGAGCGACGTAGCTCATTACACTGAAGAGCAGCGACAGCCCGACCGCGGCCTTAGGGGTGGCCACCACCCCCTCGGCGACGTGCCGAATGTCGATTTCAGAGCCGAATTTGACCAAGAGGGCTAGGATCCCAGCCGCAACAAAAGTTGTAACGGCCGTGCCGATCCATTTTGTCAATGCCATCCGGGAGGCCGCGGAGGCTGGGGCAGGCTCGATCGAGCCGGAGATCGAAGGAACCGTAGTGGTATCCGTCTCGACTTCAACCGCTCGGACGTGACGTGAAGACATGTGAGTCATTCTTGACCATGGTCTCGGGCCGGTGCGCAGGAGTGTCTCGATGAGGTTCCAGCACCCGTTTCGAGGTGCCCCGACACTGTTGCGCCCAAACGGCGGCCGACGAGTATTGCTTGAAGCACGACGCGTTCCGCCGACTTCGCGCGGGAGAACTGGGCCTATCGGCACAGCCCGCACGGGTTCAGCTAAGCGTGCGGAGGTCCGGTCGAAGGGAATGCGCAGGGGTGGTGGGACGAGAAAAATGGCGAGTAGGCAATAAGAGAGGTTCCGATAACTCTCGTGAACGTGAATGCAGGCTTCTCAGCGAGGCTAAGTAGGAAGAACCCTGGTCCGTCACTGCTCAGTTGGTCGGAATTGGCCGTGTGCCCGGTCGTCCCGTCATCGCCTGGGTCTTGGTCTGTGGCTAGCACTGAGACCAAACTTTGCAGTGCTGCCATCCGGCCGTCGTCCGACCGGTCGAACGCCATCGATGGCGCTGCTGTGATCAGCAGAAGCGCCAGCGTTAGCTGGATAAGGCCGACGAGTTTGCGAAGGGCGCTCACGGAATCACGATTGGTCGAACTTGCGACCCATTCAAGATGATGGATAATGCGGCGAAAACAAGTTGTTGGCCTTAGCCGTTTGGGCGGTTTCGGATGACGCGCATGACCGTCGGTGGTCAGGGGACAACGATTTTCCCAAGAGCTCGAGAAGACTGCTTGGATTAGGTCACTTGGGAAGGGATACGGAGGAAACTTTGCAGCTGCGACTTTTCATCCTGCTTCATATTCTTGTGACTGTAGCCGGAACAGCTGCCCTCTGGTGGTTTGTCTTCCGCGAACACCCTGCGGAAGCCCTTGCCGACGGCATCAGCGCAGGGGCAATTGCAGGTTATGCCGAAATCATGCTGATCCGCCTAACGGCATAGGAAGGCTATGGATCACGAGATCGCCGATCTCCGGATTCCAACCCGGCGTGAGCTGCCTTCACTGCGTCGGCCAGGGTGGGCTTGAACCGCACACGAGGGGGTCTGACACCGTGGGTGAGCAGAGTTCGCCGGACCGGTGACTTGGCTCCGGTCAAATAGACGATTGCTCCCTGCCTGCGGGCCTTTCGGGTGAAGCCCTGGATCATGGCGGCGGCTGTCGAGTCGATGATGGGGACGGCGGAGAAGTCGATCACGTAAGCCTTCGGATGCTCTGCAAGACGTTCGAGTGTGGCAGCGACAGTCGCGGCCGCCCCGAAGAAGAACGCTCCTGAGATGCGATAGACCACGACGGCCGGATCCGTTGCGAGAGCGGCGTCATAGGGTTCCCGGCCTCTGCCGTTCACGATATCGGCTGTGTCGCCTTCCACCAGGGGCTTGCCGGTTTCGACCTCCACCGCTTGGGCCATGCGATGGAGGAAGAGAAGCGCTCCGATGCCGAAGCCAACCAGGATCCCCTCCGTCAGATCGCGGAAGACGACCAGAAGGAACGTGGCCAGCAACACGACGGCGTCACCGCGCGAAGCTCGCAAGAGCGTCGCAAATTCATGCTTCTCGGCCATGTTCCAGGCAACCACAGCCAGCACGGCTCCGAGTGCTGCGAGCGGGATATAGCTTGCCAGGGGAGCCGCGACCATCATGAAGAGGAGCAGAAAGAGGGCGTGAAGCATCCCGGCAACCGGTCCCCGCGCTCCGGAGCGGACATTCGTGGCGGTTCGGGCGATCGTGCCGGTCACGCACAGGCCGCCAAACAGGGCGGAGGCAATGTTGGCGACACCTTGCGCCACCAGTTCGCAGTTCGAGCGGTGACGCCGGCCGCTCATGGAATCTGCCACGACGGCCGAGAGCAGGCTCTCGACACCGCCTAGAAGTGCGAAGGAAAGCGCATCCGGCAGCACTGTCAGGACCTTATCCGTCGTCAGAATCGGAAGATGCGGCGCTGGCAATGATTGCGGGATGCCGCCAAACCGTGTCCCGATCGTCTCGACCGGTAGGCCGATGAAGGCGCTGATGATAGCGGCAAGGCCGACGGCAATCAGCATGGCCGGCCAATGCGGCCGCAGGCGGCGGACGGCGAAAATGGCCGCAATCGTGAGAGCCGCCACGAATGCGGCCGAGACACTGAGGGTCGGCAGGGCGCCTGCGAGGGCCGTGAGCTTGGGGATGAACGGCCCCGGCTCCTTTTCGGCCAAGGACAAGCCGAGCACCTCCCGGATCTGGCTGGCGAAGATGATGACGGCAATGCCTGACGTGAAGCCGACCGTTACGGGGTAGGGGATGTATTTGATGAAGGTTCCCAGCCGAAGATAGCCAGTGGCCATCATGACGATGCCGGACAACATGGTCGCCAGCAGCAGACCCTCAACGCCATGGCGCTCTACGGTCGCCGCGACGAGCACGATGAAAGCACCGGCCGGCCCGCCAATCTGAAATCTGCTTCCGCCGAGAAGAGAAACGACGAAGCCGCCTACAATGGCGGCATAGAGGCCTCGATCCGGTGTGACCCCGGAGGCGATAGCGATGGCCATGGATAGGGGAAGGGCGACGATCGCGACCGTCAGTCCGGCCGTAACATCGGCTCGCAGGTCCTGAAGACCGTAGCGCTCGCGGAAGACAGTGACAAGTTTGGGCGTGAAAAGCTCAGAGAAGGTAGGGACTGCCGGCCGTATCGCCATGACGCTGCTCTCTAGTGTCCTCGGGATGCTGGGCCTCAGCGTGCTCCCCTGGGCGAGACCGTGGAGGACGGCTGCTTGTACCGGACCCCTCGTCCGCCGCCGCTGCTCGTAACGTTCTCACCGATCAACTCGATGCCTGCGCGCTCGAAAGCCTCAACGACCTTGGTCAAGGTATCGACGACACCTCTGACATTCCCCTCGCTGGCTTCCATGCGCTGAATCGTCGGCAGGGAGACACCGGACATTACGGCCAGTTGCCGTTGATCGATACCAAGCAGGGCGCGTCCGGCCCTCATCTGAGCTGCTGTAATCATGTCGCACTCTCAGCGAGATGAACAATTATTACACATTTATACTAATGCCTCAAACATGATTAAGGCTGCTTCCAGCGTCAATAATGCGTCTTCATGATACAGGTCGGCCTGGGCACCCTTTTGTGCTCTCATCGTCGAAGGGCTCGTCGTCCGCACCTCCTGCAACAAATCAATGCACGTGGCGTTTGTCCCTCATCCTTGCCGCTGAGACGTCGCGTCTGTGGGGATGTCCGACGGCAAGCGTCCTTGCATGAGCCGGTCGAGGATCGGCCTCTGAGATCACGGGAACGAAGCAATGGCAGACGATGGGCAGGTCCTGCGCCTACAGGTGGCGAATGCACGACCGGGAGACTCGGGGCGGGGCGTCGCGCGGATGAGCCGCAAATCGCTGAGCGAATTAGGGCTTCAAGAAGGTCAGGCGGTCGAAATCATCGGAAAGCGGCATACCACGGCGATCGCGGTTGCTCCGTACCCGGAGGACGAAGGCCTGAACATCATCAGACTTGACGGTCTGCAGCGCGTCAATGCCGGCGTCGGAAGCGGCGATCACGTCGAGGTCAAGCAGGCCGAGGTGCGACCGGCAACCCGCGTGGTGCTCGCACCGGCTCAGAAGAACATGCGTCTCCAAGGGTCGGGCGAGGCACTCAAGCGCACCTTTTATCAGCGTCCGCTCACGGCTGGTGACGTGATCTCGACCTCCGTGCACTCACCCCGCGCGGTCGATCCACGGCTCCCTGAAGAGATGCGCGGCCTCTTGAACATTCCAGCCTATGGCCTTCAGGAGATCCGACTCGTCGTCGTTTCAACTCAGCCTCGTGGCATCGTTCAGGTAACGGCCGAGACCGAGGTCGAACTTCGCCCGCAGTTCGAAGAACCGAAGGAGGCGAGACGCGCAGACGTAACCTATGACGATATCGGCGGCCTTGGGAACACGGTCGATCAGGTGCGGGAAATGGTCGAGCTTCCCCTTCGCCATCCCGAGCTATTTCAGCGACTCGGCATCGATCCTCCTAAGGGTGTCCTGCTCTATGGACCGCCAGGGACCGGCAAAACGCTGCTAGCGCGTGCTGTCGCCAACGAGACGGAGGCACAGTTTTTCCATATTGCCGGCCCCGAAATCATGGGAAGCCATTATGGCGAGTCCGAACAGCGCCTCAGGCAGGTGTTCCAGGAGGCGCAGCAGAACGCGCCGGCGATCATCTTCATCGATGAGATCGACAGCATTGCGCCGAAGCGTGAAGAGGTCACCGGCGAGGTCGAGCGGCGCATTGTTGCTCAACTCCTCACCCTCATGGATGGGCTGGAGCCGCGCCAGAACATCGTGGTCATCGGTGCGACGAACAGACGTGAGGCCATCGACGAGGCTCTGCGTCGTCCGGGGCGCTTCGACCGCGAGATCGTGATCGGAGTGCCGGATGAGCCGGGGCGCCGGGAGGTCCTGGCAATCCATACCCGCGGCATGCCCATTGCAGAAGATGTAAACCTCGATGACATCGCGCGGACGACGTATGGCTTCGTCGGGGCAGATCTCTCGGCGCTGGCTCGCGAAGCGGCCATGGACTCTCTGCGCCGCATCCTGCCCAACATCAACCTCAAGGAAGGCATCCCGACGGAGGTGCTGGAGAACCTCCAGGTCACCCGCCAAGACTTTCTTAATGCCATGAAACGCGTTCAACCCTCCGCCCTGCGCGAGATCATGATCCAGGTGCCGAACGTGACCTGGGATGATATCGGCGGCGTGGAGGAGGCAAGGACGCGGCTTCGCGAGGGTGTTGAGCTTCCCCTCAAAAGTCCTGAATCCTTCCGCCGGATTGGGATCCGCCCCGCGAAAGGATTTCTCCTCTTCGGGCCGCCCGGCACGGGCAAGACCCTTCTCGCCAAGGCGGTGGCTCGAGAGGCGCAGGCGAACTTCGTGGCAACGAAGTCATCCGATCTTCTATCGAAGTGGTACGGCGAGTCCGAGCAGCAGGTCTCGCGTCTCTTCGCCCGCGCCCGGCAGGTGGCGCCGACCGTCATCTTCATCGACGAAATCGATTCCCTTGCACCCGTACGCGGTGGAGGACTTGGCGAACCTGCGGTGACTGAGCGTGTCGTCAATACGATCCTGGCCGAGATGGATGGGCTTGAGGAACTGCAGGGTGTGGTCGTGATGGCGGCAACCAATCGCCCCAACCTCGTCGACCCGGCACTGCTGCGACCCGGGCGTTTCGATGAGCTGATTTATGTAGGGGTCCCGGACGCTGCCGGTCGCCGGCACATCCTTGGCATCCACACCAAGGACATGCCTCTCGCGGAGGACGTTGATCTCGACACGATCGCCGAGCGGACGAGCAGGTTCACCGGGGCTGACCTGGAGGACCTGACGCGCCGAGCGGGTCTTCTCGCGTTGCGACAGTCGCTCGAGGCGCAGTCGGTCACCATTGAGCATTTCGAGCAGGCGCTGCGGGAGACAAGGCCCTCCGTGACTCCCGAGATGGAGCGGGAATACGAGGATATGGTGCGGACGCTGAAGCAAGAAGGGCCCCAGCGCCAGCCGATCGGATTCCTGCCATTCAGGCAGGCGGCGGAATAGCACGGTTAATCCGCTGCAAAGGGCCTTGCCAATGCAAAAACCGAGCCGACGGTAAGTCGAAGTCTTACGCTGTTACGAAAAGAGTGTAAGCAATCTGAGCAAGATCGCTCACACTCTGGATGGTGTATGTCACCGTTATATGGTTCTGAGCGGTTGCTGGTCCTGATGAGACGTGTTGGACAGTACAGGACTTGCCCGCCTTGGGTATTGGAATCAGTTGTACGAGGTGCCCGGAGAACGGGTGGCCGAGATCGATCGTGAACGATCCGGAGAAAGGACCACTGAGATAGCCGCGATGAATGACGAGGCGCGAGTCCACCCCTAGAGGAGTATCTGTCCCGTCGGTAGCTATGACGGCTGGCATCTTAGCAGAAGTTTTTGGGCTCATGACATTGCCCGCCATTGGGCGGTCCTCCCTAGGAACCCGCCCCAGTCAATCGGCCGCCCCGATGCGCCAGCATCATCTCGGACGCATAGGTGTTCGGTGGCCGACGGCCAGGAAGGTTGGCTTCAAGCACGAGAGAACGGAATGTATCAATCTGGGCTGTCAGCTCCATGACCTCCTTGTCGGCCGGGACACGCCACATCTGGTACTGAGGGGAGATGTTGAACCCGCACCCTTTGGCAGCCTCCACAGGAGGGATCTCATTGCTGCTGAAGGTAAGCACGCGCGGGCGATCGAAACGGTAGCAATGACCTTGATAGGCATAGCCGTACGCCGCCACGATCTGGAAGTCCGTGCCCGGTGGGACGGATTTGGGGGAAAGCGTGACGTGCCAGTTCGTTTTGAACAGGAGCTCGCCCTGAGCCTTTCCGGCAGCGCCGTCCCTGAGATTGACGCCGTATATGATGATCTCATCGGGTGCGAAAACTTTGCCTCCGGGATCTGGGGTGCAGTCACAGTCCGACATCTTCCTTGAGCCTCCTGGTCAAATCAGTTGCACGTCATGTTCGCCAGCACTCTTGGCTAGGTCATTCATGAATATCCGCGCCATGAGAAATTGTCCGTGATGCGGTCGGCATAGCGTTGCCCGGATCCGGCGGTGGCAGCCGCGATGATGGCCTCCTTCGCATCCTCTAACGTGAAGCGATCCGGATTGAGGTAGCGCCACGATTGCATGAGGCTCTGGCCGACGATATCGCGTGCATCCGCGAGGGCCGCCTTCACGGCATAGTGGCGCAGTTCGTAGTCACGACCTGAGACCCGAAGTTCCTGCTCGAGTTCGTCTCCAGGCATCTCCATCCTAATGTAGTCAAAATCCCGCGGGTCGATTTGCGTCAATCCGCGCTCGAACAGGATGACTTGGTAGATTTCGATCAGCGTATCGAACAAAGCGCCTGCAAAGGGCTTCGAGCGATCGTGAACCTCATTGCCCACGTCCTGCACGCGCAGGGAATTGCTGAACCGTCGGACCTGCTTCTCGTCGCTCAATTCGGCAAATCGATCTAGCTCGTTGGTGATCAGGAGGTTGCCCCGGGTGCGGCGCAGAATGCGATCGAGAGCCGTATCGAAGTGAAGGAGGCCAATGAGCGAGATGAAGTCTGCGGCTGCCTCGTGGTAGATCAGAAAGTCTTCGCTCGGGCCGGATGCACGAGGGAGGCCGAGCGCTCCGAACAGCACAAGATGGCCGACCTCGTGTGCGATCACATCGAAGTTCAGTGCGAAGGGGAAAGGCTTCTCGCCGAAATCATCCTCTCCCAGTTCAAGGAAGCCGAAGCCCGATTGTGCATTGTCCCACAATAGATGAGGAACGATCTCGAGCCGCTCGTAGTAGGGCTGGAAGAACCAGGGCTGCGCAGAGCCGATATAGCTCTCGCAGATGTCCAGCACCCGGTGCACGCAGGCGAAGGCGTGAGCCGCCATGAAAGGGCGTGTTCCGGGAGTGAGATGATCGAAATGCCCATCCGGCCCCGGTTCGGCCGGCGAATGGCACAATCCGCCGTAAGGCGGAAGAAAGGGCGCCTGATAGGGCTGCTTCGTCAGGATGGGGTCCCGCACATAGGCGCGGTAGCTCGCAGGCCCTGCAGCAATCTCGCCGGGCGCAATCGGCAGCCATACGAGTTCCGGCCGCTCATAGCCTGGAACGAAGGGAGGTTGAGGATAGACAAGGAAGCGCGTTCCGAGGCTCGCCGCCTCGTTGCCGCGTAACGGCCGCTCCGCAAGAGCATCCATGCCGGGCTTCCCCATGCGATTCCGCAAGGGAAATGTCCCACATCGTCAGGTTGAAGTCGATGGAGTATAGTCTATCCTAAAGTATATTTTCCGAGAATAATCCGGCAGCATCGAGATCGTTGGCCCAGGCCTCGGTCATACGAAAGGGGGCGGTCTCAACGGGAGCTCTAGTGAAACGCCGTGATGCAACATGATGCAGAAGGCTGATTGCATCCTCTCGCTTCTGTCGAACGGCATGCTCGTCCACCCATGTTTCCAGAAGATGGATCACGGCCTCCTCGTCTTTCGGCAGCAGCCTTCGCGCTTTGTCGAACAGGGCCGTGTAGGTCCGATCGATGAAGTGCAGATCTCGAGCCGTAGCTTCGAGCCGTCTCCGCATCGCCGACGATATGATCCTGGATCGCTCTGCGCGGCGAAGTGTCAGGCGGATGTCGATCAGTGCGTCGCTGAGGGCCTGGGATCCCAGTTCGGCGGGCATCATCGCGACCGCCACCTCGTCGTCATCGGCAAGAGGTATCGCCCGGTACCAGCGATAGATGAGACCATGCCCCTCCATTCCGTAGGCATGCAACTCGGCGGCCCGCAGAGCTCCCATGCTGGAGGCTCCGTAAACGTGAACTCCTCGGTCCAGGGCCCAAAGGATCTCCTTGTGGCGAACGGCCGGAGCCGTCGCAAAGACGCCGTCGATGAGCACGATGCAATCTGCCTTGAGCGACATGACGGCACGCACGACATCCCCCTGTGCGGCAGGCGGCTGATAGATCGCGTCGAGAATGCGAGGCGCTTCGTTCTGGTCAAGGGACGGCCCGAGAAAAACGATGATCCTGTTCGTCATTGCCTGTTCCTCGGATTGAGCCGCAGGTGAGGGGCCACGAGACGGACCACATGAACCTCGCTCTCTTGGTCGCTTAGGAGCGGAACGATCACGGCTGCGCGTGCACCGGCCTTGCGCAAAGCACCAAGAACCCGCTGCACCCGGTCGACGTGGGGTGCTCCGGGGCCAGTCCCGCCCGTGGGAAACACGCGGAGCCGCCAGGGCGCTGACAGCTGCTCGCGCCATTCCGCGAGATGCGATCGGTCATGCACGGCGGGATAATGCTGGCGTGTAAGATCCTCCCGCGCGCCCGAGATTGCCGTGGCCCGAGCTTGGCACGCCTCGAGAATGGCCTTGGCGGCCGCGTCCACGTGCGTCCAACCGCACCCGAAGCCTTCGCTCGGCAGGGGCACGAGTTCGTCGGGCGGGCCCCGCTCCATGAGGTGACACCAGAAGACTGGCAGGTCGTGATCGATGGGCGCCTGCCAGAGACCGCAGAGGAGGCCGGCGTTTCTGACCGCATCGATCAGCCTTCCACAGGCTTCGGTGCTTTCATCCGGGAGGCTGGTCTGATGCAGGTCGAAGAAATTCTGGGTCTTGTGCGCCTCGGCGATCGCGTCACGCTCCAGCACCTCCAGCGCGGCCTGAACGATGGCCTGGAGTATCGTCCGACCGGCACCGAGCCCTGTGGTCGTTCGTGGGAACATGATGGGATGCGGGGATGGAAGTGTATAGACGGTATCGACGAGCGCCGAAGGCACCAGCACCGGCTCGTCGGTGAAGAGGTTCCAGCCTTCGATCCAGGTTATAGGATGCCGAGCCCAGTTTTCGGGCGCCTCGTCGACGAGGCAGGAAGCATAAAGTTCTCGAATGGCGGTCCCCAGGCTCTCGGTCGTAGCCAATGTAAGCCGCTCAGTGGGAATATTTTCGCCAGCCCAGCTCTCCATGGCCTCCATCATGGCGGAAGCCATTGCCTGGGGCCAAGAGAGACCCTTGCCTTGGCTTACGGCATTGGAGAGCGAGAGAGGCCGCACCGCCTGGACGACGGGTATGCCGACGCGATCCAAGCGCGTGATCGATCCGATCCGGGTCACGCCGATGTCTTGACTTCGGCGCACCAGTTGTCGGAGCCAAGCCTCAGCGGCATCGTTCGGGCCATTCTCGCGGCCGTCGCCGAGCCGCTTCAGGCTGTGCGACACTGATGATGCAGGCGGCGCAAGACCTGCTCTCATTGCCAGCCTTGACTCGCGAAGCGCGTACGATCCGTGCGGGCCCTCGCAGCAAGGGCAGCTGCACCCTGTTCTTCAGCCAGCGATATGGCGCGGTCGAGATCCTGCGAGGACAAGGTCTCGTCCGGTCGATGGGCTTGCCGTGTAGCAGCGCGGAGCCGGTATAGCTCTGGAAGCCATACGACATTGCCCGCCCGCTCGGCCTCCGCAATCGCTCTGGTGAGGATCGTCAGCGCTTTGTCGGGCTGCTGCGACTTGACGAGAAGCTCGGCCCACAGGCTGCAGTAGACGGGCATGTCCTCGTCCGTTCCGATGGCGCGATGGGCTTTCATGCCCTCTTCGAACTCAAGCAATCCGGCCTCGAGAGATCCTAGAAGTGCATGCGCCCAACCGGAAAAGATGCGGCTCTTGGCGCGCACTTCCGGCAGGTCGTGTTCGTCCGCAAGCGCCCTCATTCTCTGCGCGAGATAGGACACCTTGGATGCATCGTGCTGATAGCTTGCCAGGAGGATTGCGTTGTCTAGCGCATGGCAGAGGCTCCCAGGATGATCCGTAGCTTCGGCCCATGACATTGCTTGGGTCATGCTTTCGTTGGCGCCCTCATTGTCTCCCACAAGCCAGAGAAGTTGCGCCCGCTCTCCGAGGCCGCAGACACTGGCATCGTGGCCACCGTATCGCGCACGGCTGATGCGGCCGCGGTCGGACTCATAGAGGGCAAGGCCTTTGTTGATGCAGTCTAGGCACAGGTGGTGCTGTCCGGCGTGGAAATTCGCAGCCCAGGCGCAATGCAGGGCTTGGAGTCTGATCTCAGGGTCGTTGGCTTTGTCGAGATCGCTGATCAGAACCTCTGCCCGACTCCGCTTCGTCTGCCGGTCCGGTGAAGTGTACCACCAGCCCCAGTAGAGGGGAAACCAACGCTCACGGTCTTCAACCTCGCGACGGCGGCAGATCGCGACACCCTGGTCATAGACCGCGCGCGCTTCCGGTGAGCCTTTTCCAAACAGAGCGATGGCAATAGGCCCTCTTGCGGCTAGGAGTTGAAGGGAAAGCTCGTCCACGTCCGGGCCCGCTTCGCAATGCGATAGATCCTCCTCTGCACGGGCGAGCAGTTGATCCGCCTCACGAATAGCCGACCGAAGGGCATAATCCTCGGCAGCCTTCACGGCATAGCGTGCTCCCTCGATCCATCGCCCTGCCTGCTCGCAATGCCAGGCTGTAACCTCGTCGGGAGGTGGCGCAACATCGCCATTCATCACGAGGTCGACCAGCCGACCATGTAGGCGCCGACGATCGACGCGCAGGAGGCTGTCGTATGCCGCTTCTTGGATCAATGCATGCCGGAAGCGGAAGACCTCGACATCGTTCGCCTCCTGACACTGAACGATCCTGGCGTGGATCAGCTGCGCCAATGCATCGTCGAGGGAAGCCGCTTCGTCTTCGCCATCAACGAGCCTCTTGAGGAGACTTCCAGAGAAATCCCGCCCGATGACGCTTGCAACCTGCGCAATCCGGCGTGTCGGTCCGAGAGCCGCGAGCCTCGCCGACACGAGATCCTGGACGGTCACGATGCTGCCTTCGTGCAGCACCTTGCTCCAATCTCTGACGGTCGAGGCTGTGCCTCCGAACCGTTCCTTGAACAGCGTGCCTAGTTCCTCCGCAAAGAGCGGAATGCCGTCGCTCCTGTCATGAACGAATGATGCTAGGCCTGGGGGGAGAGGATGCTCCCAAATTGCCTCGAGAAGCTTCGGCGTGTGGGATGCTTCCAAGTGGGGTAATGTGATGGACAGAACATTGTTATGATCGCCGCCACCGAGGACGGTATCGTCCCGAGAGGTCAAAACGGCGAGGATCGGAAACTGTTTAATCTGATCCGCAAGCTGATCGATCAACTCCTGCGTCAGTGTATCTGCCCAATGAATGTCTTCAAGGAGGACCAATTGCGGCTTGTGCCGCGACCAGCCTTTTAGAACATCGAAGACCGCATCGAGTCCCGATTGGCGGAGTTCATCCGCCGTGCGTTCCACGGGCTCGGGATTGTCCATCGGCAAGGCGGCGCCTCCGGACAGGAAGGCAAGAACGTTTGCTGCGTCGTCACTGATCGCCACTCTATCACTAAGCAGGGAACCAAGGATTTCGTCCTTCGCGAGACTGGTCGATCCCGGCCTGTCATGATGGGTTTGGTGCCGAAGCATGTCGAGAAACGGGTGAAGGGGACGACCATTGCCCCGCGAAAGACACTGAAGAATTCGGACCCCCGCCTCCGAAGGCGTCAATCCCTGACGCAGTTCGGCGACCAGACGTGACTTGCCGATACCGGCTTCGCCGACGAGAAGGATGACCTGACCATGGCCCTCCTGCGCCTTGAGCCATCGATCTCTACAGAGCGCCAGCTCTTCTTCTCGGCCGACGAGAGGAGCGAGCACGCGACCCGACGTGGAGAACCGATCTATCGGGTCGCGACGGGCAACGGGCTTCCAAAGGCGCACGGGTTCGACCAAGCCCTTCAGGCGCCGCTCGCCAAGGAGCTCGAAGTCGAAGGCCCCGTGCGTCAGGCGATATGTCGTGTCGGAGACCGCAATGCTGTTCGGTTCTGCCTCCGACTGAATGCGAGCCGCCAGAGCCGGCGTGATCCCGATCACCTCCTTCGTCAGCGGCAGGTCCGCCCCGCTCAGGTCCGAGATCACCACAGTGCCGGTGGCGATCCCTACACGGACTCGCAAGGGTGTTCCCCGGACGACGCTTTCCCCGGCGGCTTTGCACCGGGCGACCAGCTCCAGCGCCGCCGAGACGGCGGACTCGGCCGCATCTTCCAATGACACGGGAAAACCGAAGTAGGCAGATCCGCCATCCCCGTGCAGACTTTCGAGGTAGCCGCCATTGCCCCGAATGGCCGCGGCTGCTTCGCTATGGATCCGGCGTTGAAGAATACCGAAATCTTCAGGATCGAGCGTCTGCAAAATCTCCGTCGATCCGACGATGTCGTAGAAGAACGCCGTCACTTGGCGGCGCTCGCCCGTGATCGCATCGACAGTCTGCTGTGACGGCTTCGTTCCAGCGGGCTTCGCCATTACTCCACCCTGGCTCCTACGAAGGCCTTACACTAATTGGAAAAGAAGAGTTGTGCGATGCGGCATCAGGCATATCAGCTCAAATCTTGTGATTTTCGGCACATAAAAACGTAGTTTCATAACATCATTGCTGAATCTCTGTATGCCGAAACGCCGGGGCACTGATGCGTGCGAGGCAGCAGCACGGACACCACTCATAGGAGGTACTTTGGTCGGCGGGCCGAGGCTGTCCGGAATTGCCGCCACGGCCAGAGGCCCAACGCTTACTCTACAAAATCGAATCCTGAGCCGGCTCGTCCGGACTTTGCTCCGCTCGTGGGGGCATTCATCATCATGCCTGTCGTCGCATTTGCGAGACTGCATCAGCCGAAGGGATAGCTGCCATGGCTCGCGCACCTCGTTCCCTTATCCTCTCGCTCACGTGCGCGGCTCTCCTCAGTTGGATCATGTTGCTGCCCACTAAGTATGCTGAGGCCGCTGAGGGGGCGGGCCCGCAGCAGCTTGCACCCGGGGATCGGATTCAGGTCATCGTCTTCCAACAGCCAGAAATTTCAGGCGATTTCATCGTCGATGGGGCAGGCTCGGTAACGATCCCTCTCATTGGCGCCATCGCCGTACAGGATCTGACGTTGGGCGAGGCGGAGAAGCGCATCACCCAGCGGCTTGCAGAGGGGTTCATCGATCGACCGATCGTGAGCCTCAAGATCAACGAACAACGTCCCGTCTACATCCTAGGAGACGTGAGGTCGCCCGGCAGCTATCCCTATCGCTATGGCGCATCGGTCCTGAGCGCCGTCGCCCTCGCGGGGGGAATTGGGATGCAGGAGCAGGCGGTGGCCGGCAACCGGTCGGAGTTCCTTCAGGCAGACGAACGCCTGCAAGTCGCTCAGGCGACGCATCGTGCCCTTTTCATCCGCCGGTTCCGCCTGGAGGCCCAGCGCCTCGGCTCAGCGAAGTTCGATCTTCCGCGTGATGCGGCCTACTCACGCGATGATCCGGATGTGGCGCGCATCTTCAAGGAGGAGCAGGATCTCCTAGCCGTCCAGCGGGCCGGGCATGAGCAGACCCTACGTCTGCTTCGGGACCAGAAGCCGCGCCTCGAAGCGGAGATTACCGGTGTTCGCGCCCAGGCGGACGCCGAGCAGAAGCAGCTCGAGCTCCTTCAGGAACATATCGCCGACTACAACAAGCTCGTCGCCACCGGATTGGCCCGCCGCTATGCCATGATCGAACTGCAGCGGGAGGAGGCACGTCATAAGGGCAATCTCGCGCGTTTCGCTGCCGACATGGCGCGGCTCGACAACAGCATCGGGGAGATCGGCGTCCGGATGCAGGAGGCCGAGAACGAGTATATGCGCCGGACCATGACGGAGCTGCAGGAGACTCGTTCGCGTCTCCAGGAGCTCGACATCACGATTCCGGTTGCTCAGGAGTTGCGCGAGACCCGCTTCCAGCAAAGCCGAGCGGCGCTGATGGGCATGGCCGACGCAAGTTATGCCGTTGCCATCCTGCGCACCCGGGGCGGGAAGGAAGAGATTGTCAAAGCCGACATGTCGACCCGCCTTCTGCCAGGCGACATCGTGGAGGTGCGCCGCAATGGGATTCCGGGCTCGCCGTCGCCGGTAATGTCACTGATCAGCGGTGTTGCGATGCAGGCGAACTCGGACCAGGACGCTTCGAAGGCCGAGCCTCTGGACTAGGACATCGCAAAGGCCTCTTAGACCTTATGCCTAATCACTCAGGGTCGCCCATCAAGCTATTCTGCCAGATGTCAGCGGCGTATCGTCCCTTTAGGCTCCATCGGGACGATGCCTGATGGAGCCATGCAAATGAACGATGACGCTGCCGGCGCCAAGTCCCTGACGACGCCTGTTGACCAACGAACCGACGGTCCGGGTGTGTCCTATATCGATCCATTGGATCCGGCTGCTCGCTACTTTCAGCTTCTCGCCAAGATGCGGACACCCCTGACTTTGCGGGACATCATGATTCAGCCGGTGCGGCATGGTTATATCAGCCATAGCATCGACCCCGCCGACCTTCCTCCCAGCGCCTCGCAGCTCTACCCGGAGATCGAGGTTTCGGAAATCCACGTCCCGTCGGCAGCAGGCTCCATTCGCTGCCAGATTTATAGGCCGCAATCCGACGAGCACCTGCCGATGATGCTCTACGCCCATGGCGGTGGATTCACGGTCGGCAGTTCGGAGGACACGGCCTACATCACGAGCCGCATAGCATCGGACAACAGAATGGTGGTGGTGAGCGTCAATTATCGCCTCGCCCCGGAGTGGCCGTTTCCGGCCGGCCTCGACGATTGCGCTGTGGTCTTCGGTTGGCTGCGGCAGAACGGACGCGATGTCGGTGGGAATCCGTTATGGATCGCCGTCGGCGGTGACTCGGCCGGTGGCAACATGGCGGCCGCCCTGCCGATCAAGATCAGGGACGAGGGAGGGTCTCCGCCAGAGGCAGCGATTCTTATGTGCCCGATCACGAGCTTCTTCGTGGAGGAGCATGAATCCTTCGAGCGCCTTGCACCGCTCGGCATCATCTACGACACCGCCTTCGTCGGCTATATCCGTGGTGCCTATGCGGTTCATTATCGAAACTGGTCCCACCCGCATGTCAGTCCCGCACTGGCTGATCTGCGGGGATATCCGCCGACGATAGTAGTGTCGGGAACGGCGGACCCGATCCTCGACGACAATCTCGCCTTCGTGAGGAAGCTGCGGGACAGCGGCAACGATCGGGTCGTCTCGTTCGTGCGCGAGCGGATGCCGCACGGCTATTACTTCTTTCCCGGACTACTGAAGGAAGGGGACGAGGCCTTCGACGCTATTGCCGAATTTCTGAAGAGCACAACTCCGCCGAAGGACTGAGCCGAGTTCCAGGGGCGTACCTCCGATCCGTGTGCTCCGGTCCAGAATGGCGAAACTTTCGATATAACTATGTGGCCTTTCGCTCACATTTCCTCTTAAGCTTTCGGGCAATATGGGTCTGTGTCGTTCTGACTTTGATCGCGTCAGGTGGTCTGGCTGCTACGTCTGCGCCGGCTGTGGAGCGCATGCTGCCCGCTGCCCCATCATCGGACGACGCTTCGGCCGATCCCTTCGCTCAGCTCCCGAGCTGGGACTATCCGCCCGGTGAAGAAACGCATGTGCCTGACGAGTGAGAGACTGGCCGCCTCCCGTTCGGTTTGACTGGCGGTGCGCAAGCCGAAACGCTTGAGCGAGATTGCGCAACGATTGCTCGTCTTGTGCACCGTTCTCAGTGCAGCGTGTCGTCCTCATTGAGCCAGCCGAACCGTTCCTTGAAGGCCGCCAAATGGCCGAAGCTCAAGGTAGCGGCGTCCGGAAGATCGGTCTCGGCCACCACGTCGAAGCCCCTGAACAGGGACAGGTGATCCTCGTTCGGAAGGCTTAGATAGACTTCTAATCCCCCACTTGTTGCAATAGGAGTCGATATCATCAGCATGTCGAAAGGCAGGCCGAGACTTGACGACAATTGGTTATATTGCTGCTTCACCAGCGCCCATTCGATGTTGCTGGCACTTTTCCTGGCCCAGATCATGACGACCTCTGTCAGTCAGTCGATTTTCCAGGCTTTATTCATAGCGCGCCGACTGGGGAATGCGCTGTTTCAGAAGGAGTACTTCACGAGAACGAGCGCAATCTATTCCATCGGGAGCGTGTTCCGATCGGCGGACCGCTCAGGACCGCTTGGGTCCAATCGACGAGGTTGCCGGCACGTCGAGGACCTGTGCATCCGGCAACGGCTCCGCCTTCGGCTCATCGAGGCCGTACACGTCCTTCCGGAAATGGGCGATGCCGTCGGCCGTTGCGTACCCCGTGAGATAGACCCAAGCGACCGGGACAGGTTTCTCCAGCCGGATGTCTTGGCGCGCCGTCGTTGCGATCGCAGACTCGATATCCGGCCGCGCCCACGCACCCGTCGGCGACGAGGTTCCGCGCAGGAGCCACTCGGCGAAGCTCACCACATCCGCGACGCGGACACAGCCTGAGGAGTGGAAGCGGGTGTCCTGCGCAAACAGCCGCTTCGACGGCGTGTCGTGCATGTAGACCGCTTCCTTGTTCGGCATGTCGATCCGGATCTGGCCCAGCGAGTTGATCGCGCCTGGATCCTGCCGCAAGGTGTAATTCACGGCGTTCTGCGTCGACCAGTCGAGCGTCTGCGGGTCTACTTCCTGTCCTTTCCCGTCCAGGATGCGGATCTTCATCTTCGAAAGATATGAGGGATCCTTGCGGACGTGAGGAATGATGTCCTTCTTGATGAGTGATACCGGAACGGTCCAGGTCGGGTTGAGGTTTACGGCGGTGATCCGGGTTTCGACCCTGGGAGAGGGACGATCCACCTTGCCGACGACGGCTACGTAGCGCCGCACGACCTGACCCTCCTCGATCGCCTCGACGGTCGCGGACGGGATGTTGACCACGACATAGCGCTGGCCAAATGGGAAGTTCGACCCCATGAGCCTTTGTGCCGAGGCGGCGAGCTGGCGGTGACGGGTGAGGGCAGGGACGTTCAAGGCCTCGACGGTCTTGGCCCGGACCGCGCCGGACTCGGGCAGGCCATGGCGAGCTTGGAAGCGCTTCACGGCAGTGACAACGTCAGGATCGAAAGCTTCACCGGACGTTTTGTCAGCTGGCAGATCCCCTTCTATGGTGAGACGCCTACGGAGAACTGCAACGGCGGGGCTTCGGTCGCCGCTCTTCAAGACCGTCTCGGCAGGAAGCGTCGGCCACCCTCCCGCCTCCGCGATCTGCTTGTAGGTCCACGCCACCTTCATCGTGTTGATGAAGGTGTTAGGGGTGAACGTCGGCCTGGGGTCCTGCGACACGGCGACAGCCGCTGGAACAGGCTTGACCGCAGTTTGGCCGTTCGGGGAAGGGGGCGTGGCCGTGGAATCGACAGAGCCCGGCGGAGGTGGCTTGGAGACTGGAGCCTGCACGATCGGCTTGGGAGTGGGAGCAGCCGGCAGGGCCGAGGCCTGAGGCGCAGCCCCTGCGGAACCGTCGGCCGGAGCCGCAGCCGCTGCCGTTCCAGCCAAGCTCGTACAACATAAAAGAACCAGGCCTAGGCCACGATGGGAATGCATTGAGTTACCCTGCGTCACGGCTCAACTATCGTTGACGAGGGTTTACAAAACGCTGCCAACCCCGAGGCCCTCACTCACTGGATGGTCTTTTCGAGTTCCTCGATTTCTTCAGCGAATAAATGCGGCCAAGCTTAAATTCCTGATCCGACGTCTGCCTCCGTGCCATTTCGCCGTACTGCGCCCGACGGAAAATCGGACTAGAGAGCACCTTCAAGAGAAAAACTATATCCGTACATTGGGGGCAGCCCGTGTCTAAGATCCTGAGGAATACAAGCAATCGGCTGGGCCGAAGGGGAGCCGCCATAGTAGCGGGCCTGCTCATGCTGTTCGCCATTGCTGGCGCCTTCGCCTTACCCCGGATGCTGGCTGATCCGGTTGCGGAGATTTCCTACTCCGAGTTCTCGCAGGATCTTGGCCTCGGGAAGATCAAGCGGGTCACGATCGAGGAGGACGGCCTGACCGTCCAGTCCGTGGATCGGGATGCCTTTGTCCGACTGCCTGGGGAACTCCTCAGCGCACCTTATCTCGATAAGCTCACCGCTGCTGGCGTGGCGGTGGATTTCACAAAGCCCGGCATCGACCCGTCGGCTGTCGCGGGCGCGCTGGTCCCCCTGATCCTGGTCGCTGCCGTGCTGGGCCTTCTGGCCATTCAGACCGATTTCAACCCTACCGCCCGCTGGCCTCGCGTCGTCAAGAACGTCCCCGACCGGTTCGACGATGTGGCCGGCCAGAATGAGCCCAAGGCCGAGCTTCAGGAGGTCATCGCTTTTCTGCGCGATGCCGAGTCGTTCACGCGGGTAGGCGCCCGCATTCCGCGTGGTCTCCTCATGGTCGGTCCCCCTGGTACGGGCAAGACCCTCATCGCCAAGGCGCTCGCCGGCGAAGCCGGGGTGTCCTTCCTGGCCGTCTCGGGGAGTGACTTCTCGGCTCCCCTGATCGGCATCGCCAAGAGCCGCGTCTCGAAGCTTTTTCAGCAGGCCCGCAAGCGTGCTCCCTGCCTGATCTTCATCGACGAGATCGATGCCATTGGCCGCAAGCGCGGCGGAGGCGGATCTGCGGCTGACCGCGAGTTCGAATCGACCCTGAACCAGTTGCTCGTCGAAATGGATGGTTTCAACACGACGGCCGGCGTCATCGTGATCGGCGCCACCAACCGGGTCGACGTGCTCGATCCGGCCCTCCTGCGCCCAGGGCGGTTCGATCGCCAGATCCATGTCGGGCTGCCGGATGTCGGTGGCCGAGAGGCTATCCTCAAGGTGCATGCCAGAAATCTCAAGCTTGGTGCTAACACTGATCTCGCTTCGATCGCAAAGGGAACGCCCGGCTTTTCCGGTGCCGATCTCGGCAACCTGCTCAACGAGGCGGCCATTTTTGCGGCCCGGGAGGGGATGGGCGTGATCACCCCCGATCATCTGGAGGCCGCACGCAACAAGGTCATTATGGGACTTGAGAGGCGCTCCCTCGTGATCAGTCCGGAGGAGCGCCGCCTTGTCGCGGTGCATGAGGCAGGCCACGCGGTTTGCGCTTGCCTCACGCCAGGCTCGGACCAAGTGCACAGCGCCACCATCGTGCCTCATGGACAGGCACTTGGGCTCGTGATGCGGCTGCCGGAGCATGATCGCCACTGCATTCCAGTCGAGAAGCTCGAGGCAGATCTCGTCGTGGCCATGGGCGGGAGAGCGGCTGAGGAGGTCGTGTTCGGACCGAAGAAGGTGACCACGGGCGCTGCAAGCGACATTGCTCATGCGACCGACATCGCGAGGCGCATGGTCACCGAATGGGGCATGAGCCCCGCCATCGGGATGGTCCGGGTGTCCCGGGCAAACGACAGCTTCCCTCCTGAAGTGGAACGGGAAATCCGACGCATCGTCGAGGAGATGTATGCTGCCGCCAAAGCGTGCATCGAGCATAATCGGCATGCGCTCGACGAGTTGGTGGAAGCCCTGCTCGAGCGCGAGACCATCGACGGCGACGAGGTCCGTCGCATCGTCTGCATGAGAACCGAGCGGATGGCGGCCTGAGATCGGGCCGCTCTGTCTTGCAGTCTCACCAGATCACAACGAAGCACTCCCGCTACATCCCGGGAAGGTTGCTTGTCGAGGCCGCTTAGGGGTGAAGGCCGGCCTCGTTTTTGAGCGCGAGCATCATTTCTGGGCAGCGCGCCTCATCCATTAGCTGACATTCTGCTCGGCAGGGCACTGATCGTGCCCGCCGGTCCGTCCGATCCGAACTGGCACACTTCTTGCTTTTTCCCTGTGGGCTGCACGGCGTGCAGCGAAGGCAAGGGAGAGGCCAATGTCGGTATGGACTGGAACCCGAAGGAACATGATGGCGCTCGCGGCGGCGGCACTCGTATCCGGAGCGATGGCGGGGGCTGCGAAGGCGCAGGACACGATCAAGGTCGGCGTGTTGCATTCTCTGTCGGGCACGATGGCGATCAGCGAGACGACCCTGAAGGACGTCATGCTGATGCTCATCGACGAGCAGAACAAGAAGGGTGGATTGCTGGGCAAGAAGCTCGAGGCTGTGGTCGTCGATCCTGCTTCCAACTGGCCGCTCTTCGCAGAGAAGGCGCGCGAACTCATCAGCAAGGACCAGGTTGCCGCTGTGTTCGGCTGCTGGACCTCGGTGTCGCGCAAGTCGGTGCTCCCCGTCTTCAAGGAGCTGAACAGCGTCCTGTTCTATCCCGTGCAATACGAGGGCGAGGAGAGCGAGCGCAACGTGTTCTATACAGGCGCCGCGCCGAACCAGCAGGCGATCCCCGCCGTCGATTACCTTGCCAAGGAAGAGAAGGTGGAGCGCTGGGTTCTGGCCGGAACCGACTACGTCTATCCCCGCACCACCAACAAGATCCTTGAAGCATACCTCAAGTCCAAGGGCGTGAAGTCCGAGGACATCATGATCAATTACACGCCGTTCGGACATTCCGACTGGCAGACGATCGTTGCGGACATCAAGAAATTCGGCTCGGCCGGCAAGAAGACGGCGGTCGTCTCGACCATCAACGGCGATGCCAACGTGCCGTTCTACAAAGAGCTGGCGAACCAAGGCGTAAAGGCGACTGATATTCCGGTCGTCGCTTTCTCGGTCGGAGAGGAAGAGCTCGCCGGCATCGACACCAAGCCGCTGGTGGGCCATCTCGCGGCATGGAACTACTTCCAGTCCGTCGAGACTCCTGAGAACAAGGCCTTCATCGAGAAGTGGAAGACGTTCACAAAGAACGACAAGCGCGTCACGAACGACCCGATGGAGGCGCACGTGATCGGCTTCAACATGTGGGTGAAGGCCGTCGAGAAAGCCGGTGCGACGGATCCGGACAAGGTCATCGATGCCATCGTCGGCGTCCAGGTTCCGAATCTCACCGGTGGCGTCTCGGAAATGCTGCCGAACCACCATATCACCAAGCCCGTCCTCATCGGCGAAATCAAGGATGACGGCCAGTTCGACGTCGTCTGGAATACGGACGGTCTCGTCCCTGGCGATGCATGGTCGAAGTTCCTCGACGGGTCGAAGGACTTGGTTGCCGACTGGAAGACCCTTAAATGCGGCAACTACAACACCGTCACCAAGAAGTGCGGTGCATAGCCACGTCTGCCGAGCCGGGAGTGGCCGTCGCGCCACTCCCGTGGAGCCCTCCTACAAAGTTTGCTTCATGATCAACTTGCGGGACTTCCTGCGGATCCTTCTGTTGCTTGTTGTCACCACGTCCGGCGCCCTTGCAGGCCCGTATGAGGAAGCGCTGCCGAAGTTCGCCGTTGACAACTACTCGGCTACGGAAGTCGCGGTCGGCGCCGTCGCGGCCAGCGGACATTCGCTGTCGTTGCCACTGGTTGAAGCGCTTCGTGACGGGCGTCTGCTCGTCAGCGCGGGACAGATCTTCATCCGCGAGCCTTCCGGCAACCTCATCAATGCAGCGACCGGTCAGGCCTTCGGACCTGCACCGGCCGATCTCAAGCCCGTCCGTGTCAACAATCGAGTCCGCCGCGCCATAGAGGCGGCCATGGGTGGCCTGACACTGCTCAGTTCGGAGGCAGCTGCGCGCAGGGAGGCTGCCCGGGCAGTCTTTCGATCGCGTGATATTGCCGCCTTGCCGACGATTGAGCAGGCCGTCGCCAGGGAAACGGATCCCGATCTCAAGCTCGCTCTTCAGGCGGCACGCGCTTCCGTTCTTTTTGGCAAGGAGGATGCAGCGACGGCAGACCACCTGTGGGCCATCGAGACGCTTCGGGAGCGCGGCGACCAGGACGCACTCGCCCTGCTGACATCTTTGCCTGCCGGCACGCAGCCCGAGATCTTAGAGGCAGCCGGTAGGGCTGCGGACAGCATCCGGTCGCGCCTTGCGCTTTGGAGCGCACTTCAGAACGTCTGGTACGGGATATCCCTCGGCTCGGTCCTCCTGCTCGCCGCTATCGGGCTTGCCATCACATTCGGAACGATGGGCGTCATCAACATGGCGCACGGCGAGATGGTCATGCTGGGGGCCTACACCACCTTCGTCGTCCAGGAGATCATCCGCATCCATGCGCCTGACTTGTTCGGGGCATCGCTCTTCATCGCATTGCCGCTCGCATTCGCCGTCGCGGGGACCGTGGGGATCCTGATCGAACGGACGGTGATCCGTTTTCTCTACGGCCGGCCGCTGGAAACGCTGCTGGCGACATGGGGTCTGTCGCTGATCCTGCAGCAGGCCGTTAGAACGATCTTCGGCCCGACGAACCGAGAGGTCGGCACTCCGGCTTGGATGAGCGGGGCCCTGGAGCTCGGCGGCCTGAGCCTGACCTATAACCGCATGGCCATCGTGATCTTCGCCTTCGCGGCCTTCGGAACCTTGCTCCTGGTCATGAAGCACACGTCTCTCGGCCTCTATATGCGGGCGGTGACGCAGAACCGCCGCATGGCCGGCTCGATGGGGATCCGCACCGACCGGATCGATGCGCTCGCCTTCGGATTGGGCTCCGGCGTCGCCGGCATTGCCGGAGTGGCCCTGTCCCAGATCGACAACGTCAGCCCGAATCTCGGACAGGGATACATCATCGACAGCTTCATGGTCGTCGTGTTCGGTGGGGTCGGGAACCTATGGGGGACGCTCATCGGCGCGATGACGCTGGGCATCGCAAACAAGCTCCTTGAACCCTATGCAGGGGCGGTGCTCGGGAAGATCCTGCTTCTCGTTGCGATCATCCTGTTCATCCAGAGACGTCCGCGCGGCTTGTTCGCGCTCAAGGGCAGGGCGGTAGAAGCATGAGGACGCAGTCCATTTTCGATCGCCAGAGCGTTGTTGTTCTGTCCCTTCTGGCGGCGGCGGCCGTTCTTGTACCGGTCCTGAACGCGTTGGCCCCGCCCGACTCCCCTTTCCATGTGTCCGACCATCTCGTGCCGCTCATCGGCAAGTACCTGTGCTTTGCACTATTGGCGTTGTCAGTGGATCTGATCTGGGGCTTCTGCGGCATTCTTTCGCTCGGGCACGGGGCGTTCTTTGCCCTCGGCGGCTACGCGATGGGCATGTACCTCATGCGCCAGATCGGACCACGAGGCGTGTATGCCGATCCAGTCCTGCCGGACTTCATGGTGTTTCTGAATTGGAAGGATCTGCCCTGGTTCTGGCACGGCTTCGACTGGTTTCCCTTCGCGGCGCTCATGGTCCTGGCGGTGCCGGGTTGCCTTGCTTTCATATTCGGGTGGTTTGCCTTCCGGTCCCGCGTCACGGGGGTCTATCTGTCGATCATCACCCAGGCGATGACCTTCGCCCTGATGCTCGCATTCTTTCGTAATGATATGGGCCTGGGCGGCAACAACGGCCTGACCGACTTCAAGGACATTCTGGGATTCCCAATTCAATCACGGGCTACTCGGATTGTGCTGTTCGTTCTGTCCGCCGTCACGCTCGCAGGGGGATACATGCTGTGCCGCTGGGTGGTGAATTCCAAGCTCGGCAAGGTGCTGGTGGCGATCCGGGATGCGGAGAACCGGACGCGTTTCCTCGGCTACAGGGTCGAGAACTACAAGCTTATGGTCTTCACCCTCTCGGCGATGCTCGCGGGTGTCGCCGGGGCTCTCTACGTGCCGCAGGTCGGCATCAT
>JAFAAP010000270.1 GCA_023426505.1 Pseudomonadota bacterium | reverse complement strand
GTATCGAGGCCCTCCTCCATCTTCATGACGGCGACGCCCGTCTCGGCATCTCCGGCCATGATGGCGCGCTGGATCGGAGCCGCGCCGCGCCAGCGGGGCAGGAGGGAAGCATGCAGGTTCAGGCAGCCGAGCTCGGGCGCGTCGAGGATCGCCTTGGGCAGAATCATGCCGTAGGCGACGACCACCGCCACATCGGCCCCGTGGGAGCGGAAGATCTCGACGGCCTCGTCGCTGCGCAGGGTTTTGGGCGTGAAGACCGGGATTCCGAAACGCTCCGCCATCCGGTGGACGGGAGAGAGCTTGAGCTCCATGCCGCGGCCTGCGGCGGCGGGCGGGCGGGTGTAGACCGCCACGACCTCGTGCCCCTGGCCGATGATCTCCGAGAGGGTGGGCACCGCGAAGTCGGGCGTGCCCATGAAGACGACGCGAAGGGTCATGCGCCGGCGGCTCCCCGCTTCGCGGCCTTCTTGAACTTGGTCATGACCCGGTCGCGCTTGAGCTTGGACAGGTGGTCGATGAACAGCACGCCGTTGAGGTGGTCGATCTCGTGCTGGACGCAGGTCGCCATCAGCTCCTCGGCATCCTGCTCGATGATCTCGCCCTTGAGGTTCATGTAGCGGAACCGGATCCGGTCCGGCCGCTCGACCTCCTCGTAGTATTCGGGGATCGACAGGCAGCCTTCCTCGTAGACCCGCTTCTCCTCCGAGGCCCAGACGATCTCCGGGTTGATCAGCACCATGGGCTCGCGCTCACCCTCGGTCTTCGACACGTCCATGGTGACCATGCGCAGGGGAACGCCGATCTGGATGGCGGCGAGCCCGACGCCAGGGGCGTCGTACATGGTCTCCAGCATGTCGTCGGCGAGTTTCCGGATCTCGTCCGTGATGTCCTTCACGGGATCGGAAACGAGGCGGAGCTTGGGATCGGGGAGGATGACGAGGGGTCTGATGGTCATGATCGCGGGAGATAAGCGCTCAGGGCAGGATGGTCAAATCGTTCGTCTTATGTTCGGATGCCCGCGTCAACCGGAAGTTCCAAGTCCATGAACGACGTCGTCCTCACCCTCGGCTCCTTCCCCCTCACGATGGGGAAGATCGTGATCGGCGCGGCGGCGGGGAGCTTCGTCCTCCTCGTGATCGTCACGCTGCTCCTGCTCAGGTCGCGCCGTGAGCGTGCCCTCGAGTCGGCCATTGCGGACGAGCGGGCGCGGGAGATGGACGACAAGGTGGCCGAGCTCACCCGTATCCAGGCGGAAATGACGGGGCGGATGCAGACCATCGCCGAGGTGTTCGGCACACGGCAGAGCGACTTCGTGCGCCTGATCTCCGAGCGAATCGACGGGCTCCAGCACCGGATGGGGCAGGGGCTGGAAGCCACGACGCGGCATCAATCGGAGAACCTGTCGAAGCTCAACGAACGGCTCGCCGTCATCGATGCGGCGCAGAAGAATCTGACCGACCTCACGGGCCAGATCGTCGGCCTGAAGGACGTTCTCGCCAACAAGCAGAGCCGCGGCGCGTACGGCCAGGGCCGCATGGAGGCGATCATCCGCGACGGGCTTCCGCCGAACGCCTTCGCGTTCCAGCCGACCCTGTCGAACCGCACGCGGCCCGATTGCCTCGTGCGGCTGCCGGGAGATGAGCGTGGTCTCGTGATCGACGCCAAGTTCCCGCTTGAGGGCTTCACCCTGTTCCGGGAGGCGAAAGGCGATGAGGCCCGCATCCGCGCCGCTGCGCGAGTACGTGCCGACATGCTCGTGCACGTGAAGGACGTCTCCGAGAAATACCTGATTCCCGGCGAGACGCAGGACATCGCGATGCTGTTCGTCCCGGCCGAGTCGATCTACGCGGATCTCGCCGAGCATTTCGACGATGTGGTGCAGAAGGCTCACCGCGCCCGGGTCGTCATCGTGTCGCCGTCCCTGCTGACCCTCGCCATCCAGGTCATGCAGGCCCTCGTCCGGGATGCGCGCATCCGCGAGGAGGCCCGCGTCATCCAGGTGGAGGTCCAGAAGCTCCTGGAGGATATCGAGCGGCTCGACGGCCGCGTCGCGAAGCTCGACGCGCATTTCCGCCAGGCGCAGGACGACGTGGCGCAGATCCGGGTCTCCACTGACAAGATCGTGAAGCGCGGCCAGAAGATCGAGATGCTCGAGTTCGAGGATGGCGAAGCGGGCGCCCGCGCCGAACTGCTGCGCCTGCAGGGCCGCAATCTGCGGGCCGTCGACTAGCCGATGGCGGCTGCTCGGGCCATAGAAATTACCCTGACGGGCAGGCCTGGCCCTTGGAACTGGGAGTGGGCCGCGACGTTCTTCCCGCGGTTGTGCCGCGCGCTCTGCCGCTGATGGCGCCGCGTGCTGACTTGCCTCACATCAAAGGAAGGATATGCGCCATGGGCCTTTTGTCGAAGGACATCAAGACGTTGGACGACCTCTTCATTCACACCCTGCAGGACATCTACTACGCCGAGCAGCAGATTACGAAGGCGCTGCCGGAGATGATCAGCAAGGCCAGCGATCCGCAGCTGAAGCAGGCCTTCCAGACCCATCTCGGCGAGACCGAACAGCAGATTCAGATGGTGGAGCAGGTGTTCCGCATGCATGGCCATGACCCGAAGGGCGTGACCTGCCCGGCCATCGACGGCATCATCGACGAGGCGCAGGATATCGCCGGCGACATCGACGATCCGCAGGTCCTCGACGCCGCGCTGCTCGCAGCCGCCCAGGCGGTCGAGCATTACGAGATCACCCGCTACGGCACGCTCGTGGCCTGGGCCAAGCAGCTCGGCCGCGACGACTGCGCCAGCGTCCTCCACCAGATCCTCGAGCAGGAGAAGGCTACGGACCAGAAGCTGAACCGCATCGCGGAGAGCAAGATCAACACGAAGGCCGCCTAAAGGCCGGTCCTCAGGTCTGATCGAAACAAGAGCGGCGCCCGTCGGGCGCCGCTTTTCCGTATGGATCGCGCTCAGCGTCCTTTGGACGGCAGAAGGCAGGCGTTGAGGAAGTCCGCAAGATCCTTGGTGATGTAGTCGATGTGAGGCGTCTTGACCGCCTCCTGCTCGAATTCCTCGCGGAAGGGGTCGATCGTCGGCGGGACGATGAGGGTGGTCGTCATGCCGAGCTCGTGCGGGACCACAAGGTTCTTGGCGATGTCCTCGAACATGGCCGCGCGGGCGGGCTCGACCGCATGCTTCTCGAGGAAGATCTCGTAGGCGCGCCGGTCCGGCTTCGGCACGAAGTTCGAAGCTGCGATGTCGAAGACGTCCTCGAAATGGTCGAGGATGCCGATCTTCTTCGCCACGTTCTCGGCATGCTTGCGCGAGCCGTTGGTGAGGATCAGCTTGCGGCCGGGCAGCTTCTCGATCGCCTTGCCGAGGTTTTCGTTCAGGGCGATGTCGGCGTGGTCGATGTCGTGGGCGAAATCGAGGAAGTCGTACGGATCGATGTCGTATTCGTCGATCAGGGCCCGCAGGGTAGTGCCGTATTTGTGATAGAAATACTTCTGCAGCGACCGGGCCGAGAGGCCATCGAGCCCAAAAAGCTCGGCGATGTAGAGGGTGATCCGCTCGTCGATCTGGGGCCAGACCCGGGACGTATGGGGATAGAGCGTGTTGTCCAGGTCGAAAATCCAGGTCTCCACATGCGAAAAGGGCCGGGATTCGGCGGATGAGACGTGGGGATCGACAGGCGGAATCGCGTTCATGACCATCAAGATAGCAATGGGGCCGATCTGGCCCCACTGATCTTCATATAAGGATTGAACGGAGTTCCGGGAAGACCCTACCCCCTCCGGATCAGGGTGCCGGCGCCATGGTCCGTGAAGAGCTCCAGCAGGACCGCGTGGGGCACCTTGCCGTCCAGGATCACCACGGCCTCGACCCCGCGCTCCAGGGCGTAGATGCAGGTCTCGATCTTCGGGATCATGCCGTCCGTGATGGTGCCGTCGGCGATCAGGCGCCGGCAATCCTCGATCGTCATCTCGGGGATCAAGTTCTTGTTCTTGTCCAGGACCCCGGGCACGTCCGTGAGCAGCAGGAGGCGCTTGGCCATCATTGCGCCCGCGATCGCGCCCGCGAAGGTGTCCGCATTGACGTTGTAGGTCTGGCCGTCCTGCCCCACCGCCACCGGGGCGAGAACCGGGATCAGCTCCGCGCTCAGGACCTGGTCCAGAACCTCGCGATTCACCTTTTCGGGCTCGCCCACGAAGCCGAGGTCCACGACCTTCTCGATGTTGGAATCGGGATCGACGGTGGTGCGGGTCACCTTGCGGGCCGTGACCATGTTGCCGTCCTTGCCGCACAGGCCCACGGCCTTGCCGCCCTCGGCGCCGATCCAGCCCACGATCTGCTTGTTGATGGAGCCGGCCAGCACCATCTCGACCACCTCGACGGTCGCCTGATCGGTCACGCGCAGGCCCGCCTTGAACTCCGACTTGATGCCGAGCTTGTCCAGCATCCGGCCGATCTGCGGCCCGCCGCCATGCACCACGATGGGCTTGATGCCCGACTGCTCGAGCAGGACCACGTCCTCGGCGAAATCCTCGGCCGCCGCACGGTCGCCCATGGCGTGGCCGCCATACTTGATCACCACCACCTGCTGGTCGTAGCGCTGCATGTGCGGTAGCGCCTGCACAAGCACCTCGGCCTGCACATGAACATCGGGGAGCTGGTCGGGCGTAGATGGATGCGTCATGGGCGGCTCCAGCGCGAGAGAACGACAAACGGCCTGCCTTCTAGCTCAGCCGCGACGCTCTGGAAACAGAGACTTCGGTGTCAACGACGCAGAAGCGCGGCGGCTCCCACGAGAATCCAGCCGATCATGAGGAGGATCCCGCCCGTCGGGGCCGCCATGGGAGCCAGCGCGACGCCCGAGAAGGCCCGGCGCGAGAGGTCGCCGCAGAACAGGACGAGCCCCAGGATCAGGACGAAGCCCGCCAGCCGGGCGAGGCCCGGCCCGATCGCGCCGCCTTCGGAGAGCGCCACCAGAGCCAGGAGGGCCGGGGCATGGAACAGCAGGAACTGGGCGGCCGTGGTCAGATTGCCGCCCGTGACGTGCGCCGCTGCGGCCGACAGGCCGACGCCCAGCACGCCTGAGAGCGCCGCGGCGACGACGAGGATCCGCTCCGGCAGGCTCACGGGGCGCCTCGTTCGGCAAGGAGGCGCGCGATTCCCGCCCGCAGTTCGGGAATGCCGAGGCCGGAGCGGCTCGAGGTCGGCATGATCTCGGGATAGGCCGCGGCGCGCTTGGCGATTTTCGCTGCCGTGTCGGCGATGCGTTTGTCGAGCTCTCCCTTCTTCAGCTCGTCCGCCTTGGTGAGGACGATCTGGTAGGAGACGGCGGCCTTGTCGAGGGTCTCAAGGACCCCCTCGTCGACGGGCTTGATGCCATGCCGGGAGTCGATCAGCACATAGACCCGGGCGAGGCTGGCGCGCCCGCGCAGATAGTCATGGATCAGCTGAGTCCAGGCCTGCACCTTCTCCTTCTCGACGGCGGCGTAGCCGTAGCCCGGCATGTCCACCAGATGAAAATGGCCGCCGATGTCGAAGAAGTTGAGCTGCTGCGTCCGACCCGGGGTATGGGAGGTGCGGGCCAGGGTGTTACGCCCGGTGAGCGCATTGACGAGGCTCGACTTGCCGACGTTCGAGCGCCCCGCGAAGGCGATCTCCACCTTGCTCATCGGCGGCAGGTTCTTGAGGGAGTTCGAGGCCCAGATGAAGTCGGCCTCGCCCGCAAAGATTTTGCGGCCGGTTTCGAGAAGGGGGTCTGTTTCAGGCGCCATGTCGGTCATGGGGTCCCTTATCGACGCTTGGGCCGCAGACTTCAAGGCGGCGGACGCGCCTCACGGGGCGAGCCCGGATCGAAATCTCATTTCCAGAACGGCTTGGCGCCCGGCAGGTCATGCGCCGCGACCACGGCTTTCGACAGCAGCTTCGCCAAGCGCTGCTCGGCCCGCTCAGGGTCGCTTTGCGCGAGCGACGGGACCATGGCGCTTCCGACCGCGATGTCGTTCATTTCGCCGAGCAGGTCCTGAAGGTGCTCCAGCCCCTTCAGCATGGCCTTGCGGCGCTTCCTGGCCTTCTTGCGCTCGAACAGCGAGGCGAAGAATTCCGTGCCATACCGCATCTTCTTGATGCGGATGCGCAATTCGTGCCGCTCCTCGTCCGGAAGCTCTTCGAGGTGCTTGGCTTCCCGAACGATCTTCTTGTGGCGCCGGGACAGCTCCTTGGCAGCGTGCTTTCGGGCAGGGCGCGAGGTCCGCTTCTCGTTGCCGAGCCATTGTCCGGCTTCGATCCAGGCTGCGGTTTCGAGGATGGCGCTCATGTAGCGGGGCGTGTCGAGCGCCTTCTGCAGGACCGCATAGGCCTTCAGTCGCCTTCGTTCCGTGTCCGCGATGGCATTTTCCACGTCCGGCGATCCGGCCGCCTCCCGAAGATTGCCGAGAAGCACGTCGAGGTCACGGGCCGGACCCAGCTTGCGACCGATCCAGCGCAGGCCCTGCTTGACGGCCTCTGTCTCCTGCCTGGCCAGCATCTTCCTGAACAGGGAGATGGCCGCCCGCAAGCGTCGCAGACCGACCCGGATCTGATGCAGGGCCTCCGGATCCGGCGATCGGCGCAGCACGGATTCGTTCGCGATCATCTGCGACACGCAGGAGCGCGCGATGATCTGGAACGCCTCGGCGCAGGAGGCATCGGCATCGATTGCGACGTCCTGCGCGTGAACCGGCGCGGACCTCGCCCTTTCCAGCAGCCCGTAACCGCGCTCGGATTTCGTCACAGGAGCCAGCCGCAGCGGCGCGGCTTTGGCGAGGTCGTGCGCCAGGCGGAAGAGGGCTGCGGGAGCGCCCTGCTTCAGCTCGAGTTCGAGTTCCGCGAATCGTGCCATGCTGTCGCCCGCGGTGGCCGCTGCATTATCGAGAGCTAGCTCGACCAGCGCTCCATCATGCTCGACCGTGAAGGCGCGACGCTCCGTCTCGATCCCGAAAACCGGCCGAATGGAATCGCGGATCCCCTTCTTGGCGATCAGGCGGGCAAGAGGTGTCCCGGCCGCAGCCCCGAAATCGAGTTGGTCATCGACGGCCTGTTCCCATTCGCTGCGATCGAGGGCAAGGCCGCGGGACTTGTCCTCCGCCTTGATGGTCTGAACGGCGTTGCCGTTCCGTCGGCGGATGCGCAGGCTCAGTCCGGATTTTCTGAGGTCCAGGTCAGGCGTGTCGAAGTAGACTGCCGAAAGATGGCCGCTCTGGTCCTGATCGGGCTGGGCCCTGGCGACGAGTGGATGATCGAGGAGGCGCCCGACCGCGCCGGCTTCGATTTCGAGCTTCAGTTCGACTTCGCGCGGAGCCTCCTTGTGGTCGGCAAGTCGGTTTCGTGCCTTCTTGGATGATCCCATGGACATGGCCGCCGCATTGACTCGTGCCATGTCATATAGGGCCCGAGGTTCCCGCTGGAAGCTGAAGCCTTATTTGACCCCCCTCAGGGCAGCCAGATCCGCTCCCCGGATGGCGTTGAGGTTTCGGGTGATCTTCTCCACCGGCCAGTCCCACCAGCGGATGGCGAGAAGCTCCGCCACGACCTCGTCGGCAAAGCGCTGCCGAAGCACCTTCGCCGGATTGCCTCCGGCTATGGCGAAGGGAGGGACGTCCGACGTCACCACCGACTTCGCCGCCACGATGGCCCCGTCGCCGATCCTGACGCCCGGCATGATCGTCGCCTCATGCCCGATCCAGACGTCGTTGCCGATGATGGTGTCGCCCTTCAGGCCGGCCTGGATCGTCGCCCAGTCGAAGCCATCGTCCCAGCCATGGCCGAAGATGTTGAAAGGATAGGTCGAAAAGCCCGTCATGGCGTGGTTTGCACCGTTCATGATGAAGGTCACGCCCGTGGCGATGGCGCAGAACCTCCCGATGACGAGCCGGTCGCCGATGAATTCGTAGTGGTGCAGCACGCACCGCTCCACGAATGTCTCCGGTCCGTCCGGATCGTCGTAATAGGTGAAGTCGCCGACCTCGATATTCGCCTGCTTCACGAAGGCCTTGAGGAACCCGACGCGGGGATGGCCCGGCAGCGGGTAGGGCGTCGAGGGGTCAGGTCCGTTGGCCGGCATGGCGGGTCTCCCGTCGGGGCAAAGAAAAATCCCCGGGGCAAGCCCCGGGGATGATGGCAGTGCGATCCGTGTCGATCAGCCCTTGGCCGGGCTCTTGCGGCTGAACGTGCTGCGCAGGTTGTCCCACAGCTCGATCTTCACGCCGTTGCGCCGCATGATGAAGGCCTGCTGGGTGACCGAGAGAAGGTTGTTCCAGGCCCAGTAGATCACGAGACCGGCCGGGAAGGAGCCCAGCATGAAGGTGAAGATCACCGGCATCCAGGCGAAGACCTGCTTCTGGACCGGGTCCGGCGGCTCCGGGTTCATCTTCATCTGGAGCCACATCGTGATGCCCATGATGATCGGCCAGGCGCCGAGCAGGAGGAAGTGGCCGACGACCGGCACGGCGCCCGGATTGTAGGGCAGCAGGCCGAACAAGTTGAAGATCGTCGTCGGGTCCGGGGCCGCGAGGTCGCGGATCCAGCCGAAGAACGGCGCATGGCGCATTTCGATGGTGACGAAGAGCACCTTGTAGAGCGCGAAGAAGACCGGGATCTGGATCAGGACCGGCCAGCAGCCGGCGACCGGATTAATCTTCTCCTTCTTGTAGAGCTCCATCAGCGCCTGCTGCTGCTTCATCTTGTCGTCTGCATAGCGCTCGCGGATCGAGGCCATCTCCGGCTGCACGGCCTTCATCTTCGCCATCGACGCATAGGACTTGTTGGCGAGCGGGAAGAAGATGGCCTTCAGGATCACCGTCACGAGCAGGATCGCGACGCCGAAGTTGCCGAAGAGGCGGTAGAAGAAGTCCAGCACCTTAAAGAGGGGCTTGGTGATGAAGTAGAACCAGCCCCAGTCGATCAGGAGGTCGAAGTTCTTGATGTTGAGGGCGCGGGGATAGGCGGCGACGGGCGCGACCTCCTTGGCGCCGGCGAACAGGCGCTGGGTCACCTCGGCCGAGGCGCCGGGCTGGACCGTCTGAGTCGAACCGGCGGCCGCGGCCTGATAGATCTGCCCCTGGCGAGACGTGAAGGAGCCTTGGTAGGGCTGCGTCTGGTCCGGTATGACGGCCGCGGCCCAGTACTTGTCAGTGATGCCGAGGAAGCCGCCCGTGACGTCCTGCCATGTCTGTCCGACCGTGCCGGCTCCGGCGACCTGCTCCTTCTTGTCCAGATTGGCGTAGGTCAGCTCCTGGAGGCCGTTGTCGCCCAGGACGCCGATCATGCCCTCGTGGAGCACGTAGTAGCCGAGCGTCGTCGGCTTGCCGTGGCGGGAGACGAGGCCGTAGGACTGCAGCGTGACTGGGGCCGACCCGCGGTTCTCGACCGTGCTCTTGACCGTGAACATGAACTTGTCGTCCACCGTGATCGTGCGGCGGAAGACGAGGCCCTGGCCATTGTCCCAGCTGAGGGTGACGGGAGTGGAGGACGTCAGCGTCTGGCGGTCCGCGGTCCAGACCGTCTCGGCGTTGGGCAGGGGCCCCGCCTCGGCGCCAAGCCAGCCGAACTCGGCGTAATAAGGATTCTGGGTCCCGGCCGGCGACAGGAGGACGATCTTCGGGCTGCTGGGGTCGACCGTCTCATGGTAATTCTTGAGCGCCACGTCGTCGATGCGGCCGCCGCGAAGGTTGATCGATCCGGCAATGGCCGGGGTGTCGATGGCGACGCGGGGCGTCCGGGCCAGAGCAGCCTCACGCGACTCGACGACCGGAGCGGCCGGCGTGCTCGGAACCGTTCCCGGCACCGGCGCCGAGGGGCCGCCGGCCTGGCTGGGCGTCGGCGCGTTCGGCGTGACCTGCGTGGTTTGCTGCTGCTGGGCGGCTTGGCGCTGCTTCTCGGCCTGTGGGGCCGCGAAAAAGTATTGCCAGCCGATCAAAACCGCCACCGACAGCACGATGGCGACGATGAGGTTTCTGTTTTCTTCACGCATGGGAATGTCCGCGACGCTCGCCGTTGGAGGGAGGTGAGGAGGGGACCGGACGGTCGGTGGTCCGCGCACTCTTCGGCTTGGTGACAACCCTCAGCGCACGCCGAAGATCGTCGACAAGCAAATCGTAGTCAGCAGTCAAGATGTCGCGGCGTCCAATGATGACGACATCCATGTTGACGCTGGCAAAATCTGCGCCTGCCTTCTGGCAGACGGTTCGGAGCCGGCGCTTGATCCGGTTGCGCTCCGTAGCGTGTCCGACCCGCTTCGTGACGGTGAGACCGAAGCGAAGGCCGAGGCCCAGATCGTCGCGCGGACGGCCCTGAACGGTCATCCGCTCCGTATGAAAGCGGCCGGCCGGGGGCCCCCCCCCCACCTGAGG
>JAFAAP010000193.1 GCA_023426505.1 Pseudomonadota bacterium | reverse complement strand
CACGAGGGCGGTTCACGCCGCCCGCGTCCCGTGCCATATCTTCCGCGCAAATCTCGGAACCCGCGACACCGGAGCGATTCATGCAGACCTTCTTCGTCGAGATCAAATGCAAGCTCGGCAAGACCTACGACGTCGCGAGCAAGCTCGCCGCCCGGGAGATCGCGTCCGAGATCTACTCGACGGCCGGCAACTACGACATCCTGGCCAAGTTCCACGTGGACGACGATGTCGATATCGGCCATTTCGTCGCCCAGAACGTGCAGTCGGTCCCCGAGATCGCCGACACCCGCACGATCATCACCTTCAAGGCGTTTTGAAATGAAACTCGGCGAGGTGATCCCACCTCGCCGCTGAAAATGCACTCATCAGGCTGAAGAGGCCGATCCCGAAAGAGCGGGATCAGCGCTCCGTCACTGCACGACGGCGTTAGCCTCCATCGTCCGCTCCGCCATGGTGTTGATCTCGGCGAGATACGGTCCGATGTCGTCGTAGCGGTCGAGGCGGCGGACGATCTTGGAATCGATCTTGTTGTAGAACTCCGCGACCGTCACCGGGCGGCGCTTGCGGCCCTTTCCGTCCATGAAGAGCCCGGCATTGGCCTTGGCGGCCTTCGGGAAGAGCTTGGCGGCCTTCATGTTCGGGTCCTGGTCCAGAGCCTCAAGGAAGCGCACGGCGGCCTTCGCGCCGAGGAAGTGGGCGATGTAGAGCTCGGCCTCGGCGAGCTCGCGCTCCCCTTGCGCCTGAAGAGCGCGCTCCACGTCCTTGATCAGCTCGCCGGCCATCAGGGCGGAGAAGTACGGGTCGGTGCGCAGGCCCATGATCCAGTCGCGGTCCTTGGCGTCCACCGCCGCCTCGCCGTCGACGGTCTTGATCGCCTCGGCCGCGGCCGCGAAGCCGTAATCGGCCGCGTGGCTTCGGACGGTCTCGAGCCAGGTGCTGTCGATGAACTGGAACAACCCCTGGGCCGAAGACGTTGAGGCCTTGGCTTCGGGCGACAGGCTCGATTCCACATCCGCCAGGGTCATCATGTAGACCGGGTCGACACCGGTCACGTGGGCGGCCTTGAGGATAGAATGGACCAGCCAGCGCGGAACGTTGCGGCCGCTGAAGGGGATGAGCTCGTCGGGATCGCCGGCGGCCTCGACTGGGTAGGGCTCGGGCTTCGGCTTGGCCGGCTTGGCGAACGAGAAGGCGCTCTCGACGATGGACCGGAACAGCCCCGGTTCCTTGCCCAGGGCGGGCGTGAAGACATCAGGCACGGTCACCGCGGCGGCGACGGGCGCCACCGCGAAGGGACGTGCCGTGAGGGCGCTCGGCAGGGTGGCGACGGCGGCAGGGCCGGCGCTCACGGCCTGGACTCCGAGCATCAGACCAACGGTGAGGAAGAGGCGAAGCGAATGGCGGCTGTGGTGCTTGCGCACGTCCGCGACAGGTTGCGGCACTGCGCAGAGCAGCGTTCTCGCATTGGTCGGCATCACTTTTTTCCCGCTCGATCCGACCGGACGGTCGAACCTTCCCTTGTGTCATTGTGGGACAAGGGTTGACGGGAAGTTGTGTCCATAATCGGTCAGCTTGACCGTAAGAAACGCTTTTTTAACCCTCCGGATGAGGTTTTCCCCCGAAACTTACGCCAAATTTTCCTTAAAATCGGGGAGATTTCCCCAATTTTTCAGGACGACTGCGCGACAAGTTGCGCATTGGTGCGCTCCAAGCGCTGCGCGAGTTCCCGCATGACGGCGAGCGCCATCTGCGGAAACTGGGCCAGCAGCTCGAGGAAGACCCTCTTGTCGATCCGCAGCGCCGTGGTGGGCTCCGCCGCCATGATCGTCGCCGAGCGGGGGGAATCGGACAGGATGCCCATCTCGCCCACGAGGGCGTTGTCGGAGAGCTCCGCCACCGTGATCTCGCCACCTGGGGTGTTCAGCAGCACCTGCGCCCGGCCGTCCAGGATCACGTAGGCGGCGTCGGAGGCATCCCCCTGCGAGAAGAAGCGCTGCCCGCCCGAGAACTGCACCCGCTCGCTTGTGAAAGCCAGGAGCTTCAATCGGGCCGGATCGATGTCCCGGAACATGGGCACCTGTCGCAGGGACTGCACCTCGGCCTCAAGAGTCATGCCACCTCTCCTTCTATTGGTTGGGCAGCCCCGGGCCCGGGCTCTGTGGCCTCGGGCTCCCGGCCGCCTGTCGTCGTCTCTGTCGTAACCTGTCCGTCCTTGAAGCGCATCAGGACGTCGAACCCACCGGCCTGCCGCTCGTTCGGCACGACCATGAACAAACTCTGCCCCTCGAGGAGATCGAGGAGAAGCTCCGTCATCTGCTGCGCGCGCGCCTCGTCGAACGGAGCGAGGGCCCCGTCGACGACCAGGATGTCGGGACGCTTCACGAGGCAGCGGACGAGATTGACGCTCGCCCTCTCCTGCGGCGTCAGCAGGCGTCCTGCGGTGCCGACCTGCTGGTCGAGGCCGATGCGCTGGATGTCCTCCAGAAGGCCCATCTCGCGCACCACGGTCGAGATCGCCTCGGCGACCCGGATGCGGGCGTTGGCGACCCGGTAGCTGACGCGGCCGAACAGGAGGTTGTCGCGCAGCGGCGCGGCCGCGGTGATCCTCTCCGGATCGTAGAACTCGACGCCAGCGAACTCGGAACTCTCCAGCGTCTCGCGCACGAAGCGGCGGGCCTGCACCAGCTCCGCCTTCAGCCGGTCGTCGAGGAGTCCCAAGCGGTGGCGGGCCTCCACATAGGCCAGCGGCAGGGAGAGGAGCTTGATGCGGTCGTCCCGGTCCATGTCCTCGCTCGGACGCGGATGGCGACGCAGGATGGCCTCGAACTCGGGCAGTTCCTCCGCGCCCACGAAGGAGAACTGCTCGAACAGGGAATGTCCCGGCGGCAGGCCCTGGAAGATCTCTGTCATGGTCTTGGCGATCTGCAGGCCCATATGCACCAGGTCGTCCGTCACGCCGGCCTTGTCGAGGGCGCTGCGGAAATCGGAGTTCTCCGCCAGCCGACGCCCCATGAACTCCTCGGTGGTGGGAACCCCGAACAGCAGGTTCTCGGCGATGGTCGCCTGGTCGTTGTAGCGGTCGGTATCGAAGGGCTCGACGAGGTCGGCCATGCCGCTGGACCGGAACGTGTCGCAGAGTCGCCGCCGCGCCTCGACGACGCGCTCCGCAAGCTCGGGATCCTTGTCCGGGTCGATCCGGCCCGCGAGGCCGAACAGATAGATCTCGTTGCCCATGCCGATGCGGTTGAGCAGGTTCACGAGCAGGCGGTCCAGGTCCTTGGCGTCCTTCGCGCCGACCCGTTCATAATCGATCCACTGGTCCGAGATGCTCTCGACCGGATTGCCGGTTCTCAGCGCCTCCGCGACCCGGCGTTCGGCCTCGCGCCGCCCTTCCTCGGTCCTGCCCAGCGGCTTGAAGCGCAGGCCATAGATGAGGTTGTCGCGGATCGTGCCCGGGAACAGGATCGGATCGATGCCCGCATAGGCGATCCGGCGGCCGACGACCCCGGGAGGGAGCCGCATGAGATCGCGCTCGCCGATGCGGATCTGGCCGCCGAAGCCCGGCGTGCGCCGTGCGACGATGCGCGCTGCGACGCTCGCGGCAGGACTGCCGGCAGCGATCAGCGCCACCCGCGCCGGCAGGTCGAGCGCGAAGGAGGCGCTGTCCAGAATCATGCCTCCATGCGGATCGCTGACCCGCAATTCCTCACCCACGAGCGTCCCGAAGAGAGGCTCGTCCTGAGCCTCCTCTTCGCGGGCCTCGATCAGCGGTGCGAGTCGCTCGTCGGCGAAGTGCTGGGTGACCTGGTCGTACTTCACCTGCACGTCGAGACGCTGCTGGTCCCAGTCGATCAGCTCCTTCAGGGGCGGCGGCAGCTCGCGGTAAGCGCTGATCACGGCGACGAGCTGGCCGATGTCGAGGGTGCCGCGCAGGGCGAAATAGCCGCCGATGGCGTAGAAGAAGAACGGAGTGAGCTGGGACAGGAAGTTGTTGAGGAATTTGACGACGAACTTCCGGTTATAGATCTTCACCCGGATGTCGAAGAGCGTGTAGAGGCGGTTGCCGATCTCCGCCCTTTCCCAGTTGTACGCATGGTGCACGTGCACCACCTCGATGCCGTCGAGAACCTCGCCGATGCGGCCGGCGAGCTCGCGGGAGGCGAGCTGGCGTTCCCTGCCCAGGCGCAGGAGCTCCCGCCGCAGGCGCGGGATGATGATGATCTGGATCCCCACGACACCAAGGGCCAGAAGGCCGAGCCAGACGTTCTGCACCATGATGAAGAACAGGGCGGTCGCCGCCTGCATGGTGAGGAAGACCGGGGTGATGAAGGCATCCCCGATGAAGCCGCCGATGGGCTCGACCTCGTCCTTGATGATCGTCGCGGTCTCGGAGGACTTCACCGTGCGCAGGGCTTCCGGCGTGAAGCGCAGCACCATCGTGAAGAGGTCGAAGCGCATGCGCCGGAGCATCCGCTCTCCGAGGATGCCCTTCGCGACGTTGATCCAGTACTTGAAGCCGCCGTTGATGATGACGAAGAACAGGAACAGGGTCGAGAGCCCGAAGAGCAGGCCGACGCGGCTGAGCTGAAACCCGTCGAAGATCTGGAACGACCCGCCGCCGAGCCACGACGGGAGATCGATCCCAAGCTTCAGGAACGGGGCCGTCGTATTGCCGTCGCGGAAGGCCTCTCCCTGAATCGCCTCGTTCACGATCTGGCGAGGCAGGTCGAGCGACATGAAATAGAATGGCTGGGACGCAAGAACGACAGCGCAGACAATGAGTTGATCGCGCTTCGAGTGCTTCCAGATGTAACGGAAGAGGCTCTTATCCATTATGGGAAGGATACCATCTCCAGGCCACGGGTCGACACCCCTTTCCGTTTTACAGTTACGCTATAGGTACTTTGCCGAGGGCTATTGCAACGGTAGAGAGTAGTGTCCTAACGTCAACTTGAAACCCTTTCCACCGAGGGGCGCCCGCCCGGCGGACCTGGTCATGGATGTGAAGATGACATCGACCCAAACGAAGGCTTCGTCAGGGCGCAGCTCCGGCACGCGGGTCCTGATCTACAGCCATGACACCTTCGGTCTCGGCCATCTGCGCCGTTCGCGGGCGATCGCGAATGCCGTCGTGGCCCGCGAACCGGATACCTCGGTGGTCATCATCTCGGGCTCTCCGGTCATCGGCAATTTCGAGTTCGGCAGCGGAGTCGACTATATCCGGATTCCGGGCGTCACCAAGCTCCCCGATGGGGATTATCGCTGCCTGAACCTCAACGTCAGCCTGGACGAGGCGGTGCGGCTGCGCCAGTCCCTGATCCTCCAGGCGGCCAAGTCCTTCCAGCCCGACGTGTTCATCGTCGACAAGGAGCCGACGGGCTTCCGCGGCGAGGTCCTGCCGGCGCTCGACTACCTGCAGGGATCGGGCTGCCGCCTGGTGCTCGGCGTCCGGGACGTGATGGACGAGCCGGCCCTCCTGGTCCCCGAATGGGAGCGCAAGGACGCCAGGGATGCCCTGATCCGCTACTACGACGAGATCTGGGTCTATGGCCTGCGCGACGTCTATCAGCCGCTCGCGGCGCTCGGGCTGCCGCCCGAGGTCGAGGCGCGGATCACCTATACCGGCTACCTGCGCCGCGAGGTGCCGCCGACGCCCTCGCTCAACCGCTATCCGAAGATCACCAAGCAGCCCTTCATCCTCGTCACCACCGGCGGCGGCGGCGACGGGGACGATCTGATTGATTGGGTGATATCGGCCTACGAGGCGGATCCGGACATCGAGATGCCGGCCCTGGTCCTGTTCGGCCCCTTCATCGACCGGGACAAGCGCGGCTCCTTCGTGGAACGCATCGCCCGGCAGCCGAAGCTCGACGTGCTCTCCTTCGACACCAAGATCGAGCGCCTGATGCAGAAGGCCGAGGCCATCGTGGCCATGGGCGGCTACAACACCTTCTGCGAGGCCCTGTCCTTCGACAAGCGGACGCTCATCGTGCCGCGCACGCGGCCGCGGCTGGAGCAGTACATCCGCGCCGTCGAGGCCGAACGGCTCGGGCTGGTGCGGATGCTCAGCGACTACCGGGCGCCGCGCACCCCGGAGCGCATGGCGGCGGCCCTGCGCGGCCTGTCCTCGCAGCCGCGCCCCTCGGAGGTGGTGATCCCTGGCCTGCTCGACGGGCTTGACCGGGTGCAGGAGCGGCTTAAGGCTCTGACCGACAACGCCACCGCTTTTGCCGCCTTTCACCAGGCGGCCGAGTAACGACCAGGATGCTTCCTTCGCCTGCTGCCCGACGGATCGCCGTCGCCGTCAAAGGTTACCCACGCCTGTCCGAAACCTTCATCGCCCAGGAGATCCTCGCCCTGGAGGAGCGCGGCATTCCGCTCGAGATCTGGTCGCTGCGGCACCCGACGGAGCGGGCCGTGCACCCCATGAACCGGAAGATCAAGGCGCGGGTCACCTATCTGCCGGAATATCTTTACGAGGAGCCGATCCGGGTCCTGCGCGGCGCGCTCTGGAGCATGCGGCAGAAGGGTTTCGGGACGCTGATGCGAACCTTCTGGCGCGACCTGAAGCGCGACTTCACCGCCAACCGGGTCCGCCGGCTGGGACAAGCCTTCGTGATGGCGCGCGAGCTGCCCGCCGAGGTCGGGCATCTGCACGTCCATTACCTGCACACGCCCGCCTCCGTCGTGCGCTATGCGGCGCTCCTGACCGGCCGGTCGTGGACCTTCTCGGCCCATGCCAAGGACATCTGGACCACGCCGGACTGGGAGAAGCGCGAGAAGCTCGCGGAGGCCCGCTGGGGCGTGACCTGCACGGCGCACGGGGCCGAGAACCTGCGAGCCTTGAGCCCGGCGCCGGATCACGTCTCCCTCGTCTATCACGGGCTCGACCTCTCGCGGTTTCCCGCACCGCCCGAGGCTCGTCCGCCGCGCAACGGCTCCGATCCGGCCGATCCGGTTCGGATCGTCTCCGTCGGCCGAGCCGTGTCGAAGAAGGGCTTCGACGACCTGATCCAGGCGCTCGCCGCCCTGCCCCCTGACCTGCACTGGCGCTTCGTCCACGTGGGCGGCGGCGACCTCCTCAACAGCCTCAAGGCGAAGGCGCAGCAGAACGGGATCGCCGACAAGGTCGCGTTTCTCGGCTCCAAGGCGCAGCCAGACGTGGTGGCGCTGCTGCAGCAGGCCGATCTCTTCGTCCTGCCGTCCAAGAAGGCGGCATCCGGCGACCGGGACGGCTTGCCGAACGTCATCATGGAGGCGGCGAGCCAAAAGCTCGCGATCCTGGCGACCGACTTCGCCGGCATCCCGGAATTCATCCGCGACGGCGTCAACGGGCAGCTCGTGCCGCCGGGCGATTGGGAGGCGCTCTCGAACGCCCTCAATCTCCTGGCCCGCGAGCCCGAACGCCGCAAGGCCATGGGGGATGCCGCCTACGAGCGGCTCCGGCACGATTTCTCCATGGAGGGCGGCATCGACGATCTGGAGCGCCGCTTCAGGGCGCTCATCGAGAACGGCTCGAAGGATCCGGTGCCCGCTTGAACCCGCCGAGACATGTTGCGTTCTATGCTCCCCTGAAGAGCCCGGACCACCCCTCCCCGTCCGGCGACCGCACCATGGCGCGGCTCCTCATGAAGGCCCTGGAGCGCAGCGGCTTCAGGCCCCATGTGGCAAGCGACCTACGCACCCTGGACAAGGCAGGCGAGCCTGCCACGCAGGAACGGATCCGACGGGAATCCCTTACGACAGCCGATCGCCTGATCGCGCAGTACCGCGCCCTGCCCGAGGCTCGCCGGCCCTGCGTATGGTTCACCTATCATGTGTACTACAAGGCCCCGGACTGGATCGGTCCGCGCGTGGCCGACGCTTTGGGCATTCCTTACGTGATCGCGGAAGGGTCGCGCGCAGCGAAGCGTGCGGACGGCCCGTGGGGGATCGGTCACGAAGGCGCGGAAGCCGCGCTCGACCGGGCGGATGCGATCTTCGTCATGACGGCGCACGACCGGGAGGCGCTGGAGGCGCAAAGGCCCGCACACCAAAGACTCGTCGATCTGCCGCCCTTCCTCGACATCGACGAATGGCCGGAAGCGTCTCCTGCGAACAGGAACCCAGCCCCCGGGTCCCGACTTCTCACGGTCGCCATGATGCGGGAGGGGGACAAGCTCGCTTCGTACCGGATTCTCGCCGCATCCCTCATGGGTCTGCGGCAGCCCTGGACGCTCGACATCGTCGGCGACGGCGAGGCACGCAGCGAGGTCGCACGTCTCTTCGCGCCCTTCGGCGGACGGGTGCGGCTTCACGGTCAAGTCGAAAGCAAGGCCGTCCTGCGCGGCCTCTACGAGGCGGCGGATCTCTTCGTGTGGCCGGCGGTGAACGAGGCCTACGGCATGGTCCTGCTCGAGGCGCAGCTCTTCGGCTGCCCGGTCGTGGCGGGCGCCTACGGGGGCGTCGCCAGCGTAATGGAAGACGGCGCGACAGGCCTTCTGACGCCGCCCGGCGATGCGGATGCCTTCGCACGGGCCATCGCGACCGTTCTAAACGACAATGAGAGGCACCAAGGCTACGGCGTTGCCGCACGCCGGTTCATCCTGCAGGAGAGAGGGCTCGACCAAGCCGTCGCGCGGCTGCACACTGCGCTCCACGCTCTTGTGGGCGACATCGGAGCATAGGTTTGCGCGTTCTGATCATCGTCACCCATCTCCTCGGCGCCGGCCATCTGACTCGTGCGGCGGCGCTCGCCCGCGCCTTTGCGCGCCGCGGCCATGACACCACGCTCGTGTCGGGCGGAAGTCCCGTGGCCTTGGCGGATTTCGACGACGTCGCGTTCGTGCAGCTCTCCCCGGTGCAAACCGCCGGCACGGACTTCAGGACGCTGCTCGACGAGACCGGCGCTCCCATCGGGAAGGAACGCCTCGCCAGGCGACGCGCGATCCTCGTGGAGACGGTGGAGGTCCTGCGCCCCGATCTTGTCGTCACCGAACTCTTCCCGTTCGGGCGGCGCGTTCTCGCCGACGAGTTCATGGCGGTTCTCGAGACGGCGCACAGCATGGAGCCTCGTCCGCGCGTCCTCTCGTCGATCCGGGACATCCTGGTCGCACCCGCGAAGGAGGAGCGCATCGCGGAAGCCCATCGGCGGATCGAGCGGTTCTATGACGGCGTCCTCGTGCATGCCGATCCGCACTTCGTGCCCCTCGACGCCTCCTGGCCCGTCGACGACACGTTGCGGCCGTTCCTGCGCTATACCGGCTATGTGGACGAGAACGGCGCTCCCGTTCCCGCGGGGGAGCGTCGCGGCATCGTCGTCTCGGGCGGATCGAGCGCCGCGAGCCTGCCGCTCTACCGCGCTGCTATTGCGGCAGCCCGCGCATTGCCGGAGCACTCCTGGCGCATCCTCGTCGGACGGGGCGTGGCGGAAGCGGATTTCCGCGCGATCCGGGACGGTGCGCCGCCCCACGCGACAGTGGAGCGGGCCCGCCCCGATTTCCGCGCGCTGCTGGCGCAGGCGGAGGTGTCCGTCAGCCAGGCCGGCTACAACACCGTGGTCGATCTCCTCCGCTCGGGCGCGGCGCCGGTGCTCGTGCCGTTCGAGGCCGGCCACGAGACGGAGCAACGTTTGCGCGCGGAGCGCCTGCAGGCCCGAGGCCTCGCCGGGATCGTGCCCGAGGCGGATCTCACGGCCGAACGCCTCGTTGACGCCATCCGCGAGGGGCTCACCCGCGGTGTGGCCGCCATCGAAGGCCCATCCCTTGACGGCGCCGACCGGAGCGTCGCCATCGCCGAGGAGTTCGCGCTCGCGCGGCCCGCTCTGCACCAGCGCATCGACTGGTCACCGGTCGGGAATGCCTTGGAGCGCGCCGACCAGGCCGACTGCTCCCTCGGCTTCTGGTGGCGGGACGACGACGCCGTGGCCCGAATGCCGGATCTCGAACGCCTGCTCGGCCTGAGCCGGCGCTACGAGGCCGGGATCGGTCTTGCGGCCATTCCGGCGCTGATCGAGCCCTCGCTCGCGGACCGGCTGCGGGACGGGGAGTTGGCCTATGCCCTCGTCCATGGCTGGCGCCATGCCGATCATGCGCCCCAAGGGGAGAAGAAGGCGGAGTTCGGCGCCCACCGCCCAGTCGGGATCCTGGCCCGCGAGGCGGGGGATGCGCTGAACGCGGCCCGGACGGCCCTCGGCTCCAGGCTGCTCCCGGTCTTCGTGCCGCCCTGGAACCGGATCTCGCCCGATCTGGTGCGGCTCCTGCCGGAACTCGGCTACGGCGCCCTCTCGACCTTCCGGGACCGGGATCGTCATGCGCCTGTCAAGGACCTGGTCCAGATCAACACCCATGTCGACCCGATCGACTGGCACGGCACGCGCAGCCTGGTCGAACCGGGTCGCGTCGTGGCGGCGCTGGCCACAGCCATCGACCGGCGCATCGCAGGAGTTGCGGATCCCGACGAGCCGATCGGAATTTTGACTCATCACAAGGTCCATGACGAGGCGATATGGTTCTTCCTCGAGAGCCTGATCGACTATCTGGCCGGCCGAGGAATCCGCTTGTTGCGGATAAATCGGTTATTTCGTAACGAAAGCAGGATCGCGGTCGAGCTGTGAAGCGTTATGCTCGAAACCGCTCCTGGAGGAGCCCATGGAAACACCCCTCCTGTCGGTCAGGCAGCTGACGGTCGACTTCAAGGCCGATTCCGGCGACTTCCGGGCGGTCGATGGCCTCACGTTCGACATCCCGAAGGGAAAGACCGTCGCGCTGGTGGGTGAATCCGGCTCGGGCAAATCGGTGACGGCCCAGGCCATCCTCCAGATCCTGTCGAAGAAGGCGCACATCTCCGGCGGTTCGATCGTCTTCAACGATCCGGCGACCAGCAAGACCACCGACATTGCGGAACTTCGGCCCGAGAGCGACGCCATGCATGCCCTGCGCGGCGGGCGCATCGCCATGATCTTCCAGGAGCCGATGACGTCGCTGTCGCCGCTCCACACCATCGGCGAGCAGATTTCCGAGGCGCTCATCATCCATGCCCGCGTCAGCCAAGCCGAGGCAGACAAGCGCACCATGGAGGTGCTGGCCCGCGTCGGCTTCCCGGATCCCAAGCGGGCCCTGCGCACCTATCCGTTCGAGCTATCCGGCGGCCTGCGTCAGCGCGCCATGATCGCCATGGCGCTGATCACCCGCCCCGCCCTCCTCATCGCGGACGAGCCGACCACCGCCCTCGACGTCACGACCCAGGCCCAGATCCTCGACCTGATCAAGGAACTCCAGGTCGAGACCGGCATGTCGGTCCTGCTCATCACGCACGATCTCGGCGTGGTGGCCAACGTGGCCGACGAGGTGGTGGTGATGTATCGCGGGCGCGTCATGGAAGCGGGGTCGCGGGAGGAGATCTTCCGCAACGCCCAGCACCCCTATCTCAAGGCACTGATCCGGGCCGTCCCGCGCTTCGCCATGGGGGAGGACGAACGGCTGACGCCGATCCGCGACGTGAAGAGCGCGATCCTGGCCAATGCGGACGCACCCAAGCGGCCGCAGCCGCGCGGACCGATCCTCAAGGCCGAGGGCCTGCGCAAATGCTTCACGCTCCGGTCCGGCTGGTTCTCAGGCAACAAACGCACGATCCGGGCCGTCAACGACGTGAACCTGGCGCTGCCGGCCGGCAAGACTCTGGGCCTTGTGGGCGAATCCGGCTGCGGCAAGACCACCGTATCCAAGATGATCATGCGCGCCATGGCGCCGGATTCGGGCCGCGTGCTGTTCGACGACGGCAGCGGGCCCCGCGACGTGTTCGGGCTCGAAGGCGATGCCCTCACCGATTACCGGCGCACCGTGCAGTTCATCTTCCAAGACCCGTTCTCGTCGCTCAATCCGCGCATGACGGTCTACGAGCTTCTGACGGAGCCGCTGCGCATCCACGACATCGGAACGCCCGACGAGCGCTACGAGCGTGCCAAGCAGCTCCTCGACATGGTGGGACTCGATAAGCGCTCCTTACGGCGTTACCCCCATTCCTTCTCCGGCGGCCAGCGCCAGCGCCTCGGCATCGCGCGGGCGCTCGCCCTCGAGCCGCGCGTGCTGCTCTGCGACGAGCCGGTCTCCGCGCTCGACGTGTCGGTGCAGGCGCAGATCCTGAACCTGCTGAAGGATCTCCAAGCCGCTCTCGGGCTGTCCTACCTGTTCGTGTCGCACAACCTCGCGGTGGTCGACTACATCGCCGACACGATCGCCGTCATGTGCCGCGGCTACATCGTCGAGGAAGCGCCCAAAACCTCCCTGTTCCGCAATCCGATGCACCCGTACACGCAGGCGCTGCTCGCGGCCGTGCCGGATCCGGACATCGACCGCCCGCTCGATTTCGACAAGCTGCGGGCCGGCCGCTTCTCCAATCCAGCCGACTGGCCGGAGCCCTATCGCCTCATCGAGGGCGAAGCCGGGGTGATGAAAGAGGTCGAGCCGGGGCACAAGGTTCGTATGGGGGCCCACAAGGCCCGGGAGGCTGCATGATGTTCACGGGCATGCGGACGACGACGCTTCATCTCGCGGCCGCCTTCGGGCTTCTGGCCCTGCCGGCCCTCGCGCAGACCTACGTGGAGCCGCCGCTCTTCGCCGAGAAGGTCGCCAAGAAGGAACTGCCGCCGCTGGCCGAACGGCTTCCTCAAACACCCATCGTGGTGAGCCCGAAGGGCGGCCAATACGGGGGCGACATCGTCACCCTCGTGTCCCGTCCCCGCGACATCCGCTACATCTCGACCTATGCCTATACGCGGCTCATCGGATATGACCGCAACCTCCAGCTCCAGCCGGACCTTTTGGAGAAGTTCGAGAACGAGGACGACCGCGTCTTCACCTTCACGCTCCGGGCCGGCCATCGCTGGTCGGACGGCACGCCCTTCACGGCCGAGGACTTCCGCTACTACTGGGAGGACGTGGCCCAGAACCCCGACCTCTCGCCGGCCGGTCCGCCCGAATTCATGATGGTGGACGGCAAGCTCCCGCGCTTCGAGGTCCTCGACGAGCGCACGGTGCGCTACACCTGGGACAAGCCGAACCCGCGCTTCCTGCCGCAGCTCGCCGGTCCGCTCGATCCGGGCATCTACCGCGCCTCGGCCTATCTCAAGCGCTTCCATGCCAAATATGCCGACAAGGCCGCGCTGGACGAGCAGGCCAAGAAGGCGAAGCTGAAGTCCTGGGCCGCCCTGCACAACCGCCTCGACGACATGAAGGAGCAGACGAACCCCGACCTGCCGACCCTCATGCCGTGGCGGATCACCAACACGGCTCCCGCGACCCGCTTCGTGTTCGAGCGCAATCCCTATTACCATCGGGTCGACAACCGGGGACAGCAGCTTCCCTATGTGGATCGGATGATCATGGACGTATCCGCGAGCGGCCTCTTCGCCGCCAAGGCCAATGCGGGCGAGATCGACATGCTCTTCCGTGGCCTGTCGATGAGCGACGTGCCAATCCTGAAGGAGGGCGAGAAGGCGAAGGGCTACCATACCCTGCTCTGGCCCTATGCCCGCGGCACGGAGCTCGCCCTCTACCCGAACCTCAACGCCACCGATCCGGTCTGGCGCAAGCTCAACCGGGATCTTCGCTTCCGGAAGGCGCTCTCGCTCGGCATCGACCGGCGGACCCTGAACAACGCGCTCCTGTTCGGTCTCGGGACCGAGGGCAACAACACGGTCGTGGCGGAAAGCCCGCTTTTCTCGCCGGAACTGCGCACGCTGAATGCGACGTACAACCCGGACGAGGCCTCCCGCCTCCTCGACGAGATCGGCCTCACCCAGCGCAACGGCGCCGGCATCCGCCTCCTTCCCGACGGGCGCGAGCTGGAGATCATTGTCGAGACCGACGGCGAGAGCAGCCTCGTGGTCGACGGGCTGACGCTGATCGGCGAGTTCTGGCGCGAGATCGGCGTTCGCCTCTTCGTCAAGCCGCAGGACCGGACGGTGCTGCGCAACCGCTCCTTCGCAGGGCTGACCGTCATGGTCGCAGCCCAGGGCTTCGACAACGCGATCCCGACCGCCTTCATGCCGCCGACCGAGTTCGCGCCCATGCGGCAGGACAACTATTCCTGGCCGAAATGGGGACAGTACGTGGAGACCAAGGGCAAGAACGGCGAGGCCGTGGACATGCCTGAAGCCAAGCGGCTGCTCGAGCTCTACGACAGCTGGATGAACACCGGGAACCACACGGTGCAGGCCGATGTATGGCGCGAGATGCTGCGCAACCATGCCGAGAACCAATGGGTGATCGGCACGGTCGCGGGCGCCCTGCAGCCGATCGTGATGCGCAACGGGCTCATGGGACTGCCGGACAAGGCGCTCTACAGCTGGGAGCCCACCGCCATGATCGGCATCTACCGCGCCGATGAGATCTACTGGAACAAGGCTGCCGGCAAAGAGGCCCGTCGATGATCCGTTTCCTGTTGCGTCGCCTGCTCACGATGGTCGTGACATTGCTGATCATCTCGGCGCTGGTGTTCTTCATCATCAAGCTGCCGCCGGGCGACTTCCTGAGCAATCAGATCGCCGAGCTCAGGGCGCAGGGCGAGTCCGCCTCCATCGCCAAGGCCGAGTTCCTCATCAAGCAGTACGGCCTCGACCGGCCGGCCTGGGAGCAATACCTCGTCTGGATCGGCGTCATGCCGGGACCCAACGGCTATTCCGGCCTGCTGCAGGGCGACTGGGGCTGGTCCTTCGAGTTCGATAAGCCGGTTGTTGAGGTGGTCGGCGACGCCCTGTGGCTGACACTCCTCGTCAACCTCGCGGTCGTGATCTTCATCCACGTCGTGTCGATCCCGATCGCGATCTACTCGGCAACCCGGCAATACTCGGTGGGCGACTACATCGCGACGTTCATCGGCTATATCGGCCTCGCCACGCCGAGCTTCCTGCTGGCCCTGATCCTTCTCTACTACATGAACCGCTGGTTCGGGGTCTCGATCGGCGGCCTCTACGACGCCCAATATGCGGGCGAGCCGTGGAACTGGGACAAGATCAAGTCCCTCCTGTCGCACCTGATCGTCCCGACCCTCGTGATCGGACTATCCGGCACCGCCGCCATGATCCGGCGCATGCGCGCCAACCTGCTCGACGAACTCGGAAAGCAGTATTACGTGACCGCGAAGGCGAAGGGGCTGGGGCCGAGCAAGGCGCTGCTGAAGTATCCGTTCCGCATGTCGCTCAACCCGTTCATCGCCGATATCGGCAACCTGCTGCCGCACCTCATCTCGGGCTCGGTCCTGGTCTCGCTCGTGCTGAGCCTGCCGACGGTCGGGCCGATCCTGCTCAGCGCCCTGAAGAGCCAGGATCAGTTCCTGGCCGGCTTCATCCTCATGTTCGTGGCGGTTCTGACCGTGATCGGTATGCTCATCTCCGATCTGCTCCTCGCCATGCTCGACCCCCGCATCCGTCTGGGAGGCGGACGATGAACACCGCCCTTCCGACCAAGCGCCACTACGTCGACCCGACCCCCTTCGATCCGGGGGCGACGGAGCCTGTGGGCGCCGAGAACGAGAGCTTCTACCGCGCTTCATCCTGGCGGCTGATGTGGTGGAAGTTCCGCCGCCACAAGGTGGCGGTGGCGGCCGCCTTCATCCTGCTCGTGTTCTACCTGATTGTGCCCTTCGTCGAGGTCATCGCACCCTACAACCAGACGAGGCGCAACGGCGACTTCATCTACGCGCCGCCGCAGAGCATCCACCTGATGCACGAAGGCCGCTTCGTCGGCCCCTTCGTCTACCCCTACTCGCAGAGCTTCGACCTCGAGAACTTCCGCCGGGTCTACACGGTCGATCGGGCGAACCCGCAGCCGATCCGCTTCTTCTGCCGGGGCGACGCGTACAAGTTCTGGGGCCTCGTGAACGCGGACGTCCACTTGGTCTGTCCGCCCGAGAACGGCACCATGTTCCTCTTCGGCACAGACCGGCTCGGACGCGACCTGCTTTCGCGCATCATCTACGGAGCCCGGATCTCGCTGACGATCGGTGTGGTCGGCATCGCGGTCTCCTTCGCGCTCGGCCTCTTCTTCGGCGGCCTCGCGGGCTATCTCGGCGGCTGGGTCGACCACGTCATCCAGCGGATGATCGAGATCCTGCGGTCCCTGCCGGAGCTGCCCCTCTGGCTTGCCCTCTCGGCGGCGCTGCCGCCCAACTGGAGCCCGATCCTCGTCTTCTTCGGCATCACCATCATCCTCGGGCTTCTCGACTGGCCGGGACTGGCGCGCGCCGTGCGCTCGAAGCTCCTCGCCCTGCGCGAGGAGGACTTCGTGAAGGCCGCGGAGCTGATGGGCGCCTCGAAGCAGCGCATCATCGCGCGGCACCTGATCCCGAACTTCATGAGCCACCTGATCGCCTCGGCGACGCTCTCGATCCCGTCGATGATCCTGGGCGAGACCGCCCTCTCCTTCCTGGGATTGGGCCTGCGCCCGCCGGTGACCAGCTGGGGCGTGCTGCTGAACGAGGCCCAGAACCTCGCCGCCGTCCAGCTCCACCCCTGGCTGCTCTTCCCGATCGTTCCGGTGATCGTGGTGGTGCTCGCCTTTAACTTCATGGGCGACGGCCTGCGCGACGCGGCGGATCCATATCACTAGCCCGCCAAGGAAAGCGGCCGCCCTGCAAGGGACGGCCGCTCCATCGACTGACGTGACGGGAGGAGTCTGTCAGACGAGATCGATCTTGCCGGTCGCCAAGTTGTAGACTCCGCCGACGACGTGGAGCTTCTTCTCGGCGACGCGGCTCTCCAGGATCGGGCTCGCCTTCTTCAGGCGTTCCACATTGAGCCGCACGTTGGCGACGGTGGCTGCAGCCAGGAGGTCGCCGGCATTCTCCTTCTTGGCTTCCTCGACGGCCGGCTTGATGGCGCCGATCATCTCCGGCAGGTGCCCCGGAAGCTGCAGGCCTTCGTTGACCACGCGAATCGCGGCCGCGACCGCGCCGCAGCTGGTGTGCCCCAGGACCATGATCAGAGGCGCACCGAGGAACTGCGTTCCGAACTCGAGGCTCGCCAACCCGTCGTCATTGACGAAATTGCCCGCGACCCGGACCACGAAGAGGTCGCCGGGCCCCTGGTCGAAGGCGAATTCGGGCGCGACGCGGGAATCGGCGCAGCTCACGATCGCGGCGATCGGGTGTTGCGACTGGGCGCGCGCCGCCCGGCCTGCCGAGAAGTCCTTCTGGTCCGGCGTGTTCGCCACGTAGCGCGCATTGCCGTCCATGATCCGCTTCAGGGCGGCCTCGCCGCTGATGGCGTTCTGGGGCGCATTCTGCGCAAAGGCGGGGGTGCCCGTGCCCACCAGGCCCGAGGCCAGGGCGGCGCCGGCGCCGGCGAAGAGCAGCCCTCTCCTGGAGAGCCGCGACGGGGACTGGGCGGAGCATTGTTCGCACATGATGGGACGTCTCCAGAAAATGAGTGAAGGGGCCGATGCCCGAACGGGAAAGCGGCGCCTGATGCGCAATGCCGCTTGAACCCTCCCCATTTGAAGAGGTACGTCTTTAGGAGGAAAGTCCAAACTTTGCAGGGGTCGGCCGATCGCGCCGGCGCCTGAACCGGTCGAAGCGGGCATGGAGCGGGTCCGATGGAGGCTGAGACGGAACGCCGGAACGAGCATGGACCCGATACACGCTACGAGGCCGCGATCCGCCTCTGCGCAGATGGCATCCTACGGCTGCTCTGGGACGAGAAGTTGATCAACAAGATCTTCGGCCGGGCCACCCAGTCCCATGCGGCCGGTCTTGCCATCGTGATGCATTTCGAGGCTCTGGAGGGACTAGGGCGCAGGCCGACGCTAGCGCTGATCCAGGCCCAGATGGGCCGTTCCCGGACGCTGGCGGCCTTCTTCGCCCTGCTGCGGGTCGCGGGCTTCGTCCGGGTCGAACCCGATCCGAGGGATCGGCGCAACCAGTACCTCGTCCCGACCGAGCCTCTGATCGTCGGCGTCAGGATGTGGATCCTCCATCACGTCCGGTGCTGCGAAATTCTCGGCACCGTGCCTGCGGGCCATGCGGACGCGCTGCTGGCGGACTTCGAACGCTTCGGGGCCTTCATGGCCCGGACCCGGCGGCTGGTGGAGCGCGCCCGGACGCCCCTGCCAGGCGGGGCGGCCTGGACGTGGTTCGACCATTTCGATTGCGGCGACCGCATCGCGCTCCTGCTCCTGCGGGAGCATTATGCGAAGGGCCGGTCCGCGCAGGGTCCCGCGGAGGTCTGGTTCACTCTCGACAGCCGCGACCTCGCCGACCACCTCGGCGTCTCCCATTCGCATGTCCGCAACGTGATCAACCAGGCAGAGGCGCAAGGCCTCCTGCGCCAGGACCGTCGGCGCCACCTCGTTGCTCTGTCGTCGCAGATGATCGAAGAGATCCGGGCTTGGCACACATCGTTCTGGGATACGGTGACCGAGGCGGTCCTCGAAGCGGAGGCCCGTCTCCGCGCAGGGGTGAGCGAGGGCTCGGCGGCCGGCACTCTGGCAGCAGCAGAAGAGGCTCATTCCTCCGGCCAGAACAGATCATTACCTGCCGCGTAATGTCTTTCGGGCTCATCCGGCCCCATCCTTCAGGTCGACCCGAACAGGAGAGGCCCATGAAGCACCATGCCGATTTTCACCGCGACGAGAAAAGCCGCGGCCCAACGAAGGACGTGACCTTCATCGTGACCTTTGCCCTGAAGCACAGTTGCGAGGAGGAGTTCCTCGACCTGCTGACCCCGGTCCTCGATGCCATGCGGCACGAGCCGACCTTCATCAACGCCGTCCTCCACCAGGACCCGGAGGATCCGAGCCGGTTCATGCTCTACGAGACCTGGGCCGACTTGGACGACGTGGTGCAGGTCCAGATGCACCGGGACTACCGCAAGGCCTATTGGGAGCGCCTGCCCGAACTGCTGCGCGAGCCTCGCCAGATCCAGACCTGGGCGCCGATGCGGCGGGACTTCACGTTCTTCGCAAGCTGGTGAGGGACACCCGTTGCCCTAGCGGCACGGGAATGCGACACATCTGAACGTCAGACCGGCGCCTCCATTCGCGCCGGCTTCCCATGCGCAGAGGGCTCCCGTGGCCGATTACCGACTTGATGCCTCCCCGGACACCGTTCACTGGGGCTATTTCGATGCGGGGCTCGCGCCTCTCCTGACGGTCGATTCCGGTGATACCGTCACGATCTCCACCGTGTCCGGCGGGCCCGAGGTCATGCCGAAGGCGCCTCTCGCGATTCCGGAGGCGCTGTCTGCCATTCAGGCCGCACACCGACCGAAGCTTCCGGGCCACATCTGCACCGGCCCCGTGGCCATCCGGGGCGCTAAGGCGGGCCAGGTTCTCGAGGTCCGCATCAAGACGATCGAACTCCACTACGACTGGGGTTTCACCTACGTGGCCCCGCTGAAGGGCGCCCTTCCGGACGATTTCGAGGAGATGCACCTGATGCACATCCCCCTCGACCGGGAGCGCATGACCGGACGCATGCCCTGGGGCCTGGAGCTGCCCCTGAAGCCATTCTTCGGCGTGATGGCCGTGGCCCCGCCTGCGGCCTGGGGGAGCTTGAGCACCCTCCCGCCGCGGCGCAACGGCGGCAATCTCGACAACAAGGAACTCGTCGCCGGCACCACGCTCTATCTGCCGATCCATGTGGACGGCGCGCTGTTCTCCGTCGGCGACGGGCACGGCGTGCAGGGCGACGGCGAGGTCTGCGTCACGGCCATCGAGACCGGCCTCGTGGGCACTTTCGAGCTCCACCTGCGCGAGGACATGCGCCTCACCTGGCCCATGGCCGAGACGGACACGCACGTCATGACCATGGCGTTCGACCCGGACCTCGACCAATGCGTGGTGATCGCGCTGCGCGACATGATCGACCTCATCGCGGCCCGCACAGGCATCACGAAGGCGGAGGCCTATGCCCTCTGCAGCCTCGCGGCGGACCTGCGGATCACCCAAGTGGTCAACGGCAACAAGGGCGTGCACGTGATGCTCGAGAAGAGCCTGCTGCGGCCGGGACAGCGCTGAACCGCTCACCACATCCGAGTCGGTTACCGGATGAAGCGGAGCCACTTCAATACTCGGCGCAGCGATTCCGCATCAGCGATTGCAGTGGAAGTTGGAGGATCCATCGGGCGGGCTCGTAAGCCCGCCCGATCGGCGGCGGAACATTGCGCTTGAGACAATGTAACAATTGCGATTTTGCAAGCAGCACCGCCG
>JAFAAP010000314.1 GCA_023426505.1 Pseudomonadota bacterium | reverse complement strand
AAAAGGGCAGCCGGATCCCGGCTGCCCTCCGGCTCGAAACGGCGTGCCGCTTATTGCGGCAGCTTGTCGTCGATGCCCTTCACGTAGAAGTTCATGCCGAGCACCTGCTCGTCCGAGAGGGCGCCGTTGCCCTTGCACTCGACTTCCGAGCCGTCCTGCTTCACGACCGGGCACTTGAAGGGGTTGAGCTTGCCGGACTTGATGGCGGCCTCGGTCTCCTCGGCCATCTTCTTCACATCGTCAGGCATATTCTTGTAGGGCGACATGACCACCATGTGAGCCGCGAGACCGCCCCAGGTGTCCTCGGACTTCCAGGTTCCGTCGAGCACGGCCTTGGTGCGCGCGACGTAGTAGTCCGACCAGTTGTCGACGATCGCCGTGAGCTGCGCCTTCGGCGCAAACTGTTCCATGTCGGATGCCTGGCCGAAGCCGAACTTGCCGCGGGCCTCTGCAGCCTGGAGCGGCGCCGGGCTGTCCGTGTGCTGCGCGATCACATCCACGCCCTGGTCGAGCAAGGCCTTGGCGGCATCAGCCTCCTTGGCCGGGTCGTACCAGGAGTTCGCCCACACGACCTTGATCTTGATGCTCGGGTTCACCGACTGAGCGCCGAGGAAGTACGAGTTGATGCCGGCCACGACTTCTGGGATCGGGAAGGCGCCGACATAGCCGATCGTGCCGGACTTCGACATCTTGGCGGCGATCTGGCCGATGATATAGCGGCCCTCGTGGAACTTCGCCGCGTAGGTCGAGAGGTTCGGCGCGCGCTTGAAGCCGGTGGCATGCTCGAACTTCACGTTCGGGTACTTCTTGGCGACCTTCAGGGTCGGCTCCATGAAGCCGAACGAGGTCGTGAAGACGAGGCCGTGGCCGGTGCGGGCGAGTTGCTCGATGGCGCGCTCGGAGTCGGCCTCAGGCACGCTTTCCACGTAGGTGGTTTCGACCTTGTCGCCGAAGGCCTTCTCGATGGCCTTGCGGCCCACGTCATGCTGGTGGCTCCAGCCGTAATCGCCGACCGGGCCGACATAGATGAAGCCGATCTTCAGCTTCTGTTGCGCCGCCGCGCCGCCGGACGACAGGGCCAGGGCCGCGGCCCCCGCCAGAATGCCCATGAGACTCCGTGAAAACATGTCTGCTCCCCTAGGAAAGTAGTTCCGCACATCCGTTGCAGGTCCAGGCATCCCTGGCAATAGGCTCATTGCCTACAATAACACCCCTTTGCCTACCGGTCAGGCACGAACGGGAGGCCGAGCGAGCCGGGGGCGCCGATCGCCCTGCCCCGCCGGATGGATAGAAGCAGAAGGGCGAGGATCGTGGCCAGATACGGGACTGCGGACAGCGCCTGCGAGGGTACGCCGAACTGGGCCGCCTGGGCATGAAGCTGGAGGACCGTCGCGGCCCCGAAGATGTAGGCTCCCACGAGCGCCCATCCCGGTCGCCAAGCGGCGAACACCACGAGCGCGAGCGCGATCCAGCCGCGTCCGGCCGTCATGCCCGGCGACCAGAACCGGGTGTAGACGAGGGAGAGGTAAGCCCCCGCGAGGCCCGCGCAGGCGCCGCCGAACAGGATCGCGAGAAGCCGCGTCCGCAGGACAGGCAAGCCCAGCCCGTGGGCGGAGCCGTGGTTCTCCCCGATGGAGCGAAGCATCAGCCCCGCCCGGGTGCGGTTCAGGTAAACGGCCACCGCGATGGTGAGGAGGATCGAGCCGTAGACGAACAGGTCCTGCTCAAAAAAGAGGCGTCCGACCACCGGAAGGTCGCTGAGGACCGGGATGTCGAGCGGCGCGATGGGGTTGCGGCGGGCGCCCACGAAGGGCGCGCCGATGAGGCCCGCAAGGCCCAGGCCGAGGATGGTCAGAGCGAGCCCGGACCCGACCTGGTTGGCGGCGAAGCCCAGGACGACGAGCGCGAAGAGCGCCGCCATGAGCGTGCCGGCAAGAATGCCCGCCAGAACGCCGAGCAGGGTCGAGTCGAAGGTCACGGCAGCCGCGAAGCTGCATGCGGCGCCCATCGCCATCATTCCCTCGACCCCGAGGTTGAGGACGCCCGAACGCTCCGTCACCAGCTCGCCTAAGGCGGCGATGAGGAGCGGCGTCGACGCGGTGACGATGGTCAGGAGAATGGCCTCGAACGTGGTCACTTGCCCCCTCCCCGGGAAACGAGACGAACGCGATAGCTCACCAGCGCGTCGGCGGCGAGCACGCACAGGAGCAGGATGCCCTGGAAGGCCTGCGTGAGATCCAGCGGCAGCTTCAGCATGATCTGGGCGCTCTCACCTCCGATGAAGGTCAGCGCCACCACAAGCGCGGCGATCAGGATGCCGATGGGGTTGAGCCGGCCCAGGAACGCGACCGTGATGGCCGTGAAGCCATAGCCGGGCGAGATCGAGGGCTGCAGCTGCCCGATCTGGCCCGAGACCTCGGAGATGCCGGCAAGGCCCGCGAGGCCGCCGGAAATGGCGAAGACGGCGAGCGTGGTGGACCGGGCGCTGAAGCCCGCGAAGCGCGCCGCCCGCGGGGCGTCCCCGGTGAGCTTCAGTCGGTAGCCGAAGAGTGTGCGGCCGAGCACGATCGCCGTCACGAGGATAGCGATCAGCGCGAACACGGTCCCGTAATGGACGCGGCTTGCCTCCCAGACCGGAGGCAGGGTCGCGGACGGATCGAAGGTGACGGATTGCGGGAAGTTGAAGCCTTTAGGGTCCCGCCAGGGCCCGCGCACAAGATAGTCCAGCGTCAGCTGCGCCACATAGACCAGCATGAGGCTGGTCAGGATCTCGCTGACGCCGAAGCGGGTCTTCAGGAATGCCGGGATGAGACCGTAGAGGGCGCCGCCGACGATGCCGAGCACGAGCATGGCCGGCAGGACCCAGAAGCCGGCGTCGGTCCCGTGCGTGTTCAGCGCGAGCCAACCGCCCAGCACCGCCCCAATCACATACTGGCCTTCAGCGCCGATGTTCCAGAAATTGGCCCGGAAGCAATAGGCGAGGCCAATCGCGATCAGGGCCAGGGGCGTCGCCTTCACGAGAAGTTCCTGCAACGACCATGGGTCGCTGAGGGGCTGGATCACGTAGACCTGAAAGGCCGCAACAGGCGAGCGGCCCATCAGCCAGATCACGAAGCCCGCGATCAGGAACGCCGTGACGAAGGCCGCGACCGGCGCAAGGGCCCGAACCACCGGAGAGACGGTCGTCCGCGGCGTCAGCTCAAACCGCATGCGCCGCTCCCTGCGACTGCGAAACACCAAGCATCTCGAGGCCCACGGCTTCCTTCGTCCATTCGTTGATCGGCTTGAGGGCGCTGAGTTCGCCCTGGTGGATGACCGCCATCCGGTCGGCCACCTCGAAGAGTTCGTCGAGGTCCTGGCTCACCACCACGACGGCGCTGCCCTCGCCTGCCAGATCGACGAGGGCTTGGCGGATCAGGCGGGCGGCGCCGGCATCGACGCCCCAGGTAGGCTGGTCCACGATCAGGAGGCGGGGACGCCGGATGATCTCGCGCCCGATCACGAACTTCTGAAGGTTGCCGCCCGAGAGCTTGCGGGCCTGGGGGTCGGCTTCCGGAGTGCGCACGTCGAAGCCCTTGACGATGGCTCCAGCCAGACGCTTGGCTGCGTTCATCAGGATGAAGCCGGAATGGCTCACCTCTGCTGCCGCATGGGAAATCAGGGTGTTCTCGCTCAGGCGGTGCGTCGGTGCCGCCGCATGGCCGAGGCGCTCCTCCGGGACGAAGGCGGCGCCGAGACGGCGGCGGCCGTCCACCCCGAGGGTGCCGCAATCCTTGCCGGCGATGGCGATCGCCTCCGTTCGGTCCGCGAGCCTCTCGCCGGAGAGGGCGGCGAACAATTCGCTCTGGCCGTTGCCGGCAACGCCTGCGATCCCGATGATCTCGCCCGCCCGGGCCACGAGATTGATGTGCCTGAGCGCCTGGCCGTGCAGCCCGCCCGGCGCCATGGTCAGGTCGGTGACCCGCAGCATCTCCCCCTGTGGGACGTGCGGCGTTCCCGAGCGGACCTCGCCGACCTCGTTGCCGACCATCAGGGCGGCGATTTCCCGGGCGCTGCGTGCGCGCGGATCGATGGTGCCGACCACGCGCCCCGCCCGCAGGATGGTCGCCCGGCGGCAGAGGCGGCGAACCTCCTCGAGCTTATGCGAGATGTAGAGGATCGAGCAGCCGTCCGCCGACAGCTTGTCGAGCGTCACGAAAAGATGCTCCGCCTCCTGCGGGGTGAGCACCGAGGTCGGCTCGTCGAGGATGAGGAGGCGCGGGTTCTGGAGCAGGCAGCGCACGATCTCGATGCGCTGCCGCTCGCCCGCGGAAAGGGTCCAGACGGCCCGGTCCGGCTCAAGAGCGAGGCCGTAGGCGCGGCTGATGTCGCCCAGCCGGCTGCGCACCGTCGCCAGGTTCCAGTCGTCCGACAGGGCGACGGCGATGTTTTCCGCTACCGTCAACTCGTCGAAGAGCGAGAAGTGCTGAAACACCATGCCGATGCCCAGCGCCCTCGCCTCCACGGGCGATCCGATGGAAACCGGCCGTCCTTCCCAGAGGATCTCGCCCTCGCTCGGCTCGATCACGCCGTAGAGGATCTTGACGAGGGTCGACTTGCCGGCGCCGTTCTCTCCCAGGAGGGCATGGATCTCCCCGGGTTCGATGGAGAGGTCGATCCGATCATTGGCAAGGAGGTCGCCGTAGCGCTTGCTGATCCCTTTCAGCTCGACCAGGTGATGTCCCGAGGGTGAAGCGTCTGCCTGCACGAACTGCGACTCTAACAAAATGGGTTGACGACGGCTAAGGAGACAGAACCGTGGGAGACAGCCTGTGCGGAACGATCATAGGGATGCCCCGCACCGGTCGGCAATGGCGAATGCATCGTTTATTGTGAGTCTGCAACCAGCCCGCAACACTTGGTCGTGAGAGATGCTTTGACAGAAGAGACCTTTGACATCGCGGTGGTCGGCGCGGGGGCGGTCGGCCTCAGTGCGGCCCTGGCGTTCGCGCGGGATGGATACCGGACGGCTCTCGTCGGCGGGCTCGACGTGCGGCGCGATGGCCGCACGGTCGCGTTGCTCAACGGCTCGATCAGGTTCCTCGACGCCATCGGAGCCTGGCCTGTCCTGAGGGATGGAGCGGCTCCGCTCGAGACGATGCGGATCATCGATGACACGGGCAGCCTCTTCCGCCCCCCGCCGGTGGCGTTCTCGGCGGGCGAAATCGGCCTCGACGCCTTCGGCTGGAACATCGAGAACGCCACGCTCGTCGAAGGGCTGGCGGAGAAGGCGGGACAGCAGGACAACCTGACGCTGATCCCGGAGCAGGCGGTCGCATTCGAGGCGGGCAGTGCCGCCGCCGTCGTCTCGCTCAAGGATGGATCCGGGGTGCGCGCCGGCCTCGTGGTGGCGGCGGACGGGCGCAACTCGATGCTTCGCCAAAGCGCCGGGATCGAGGTCAGAACGTGGTCCTATCCGCAATCCGCCGTCACGGCGATCCTGGCCCATGATAGGGACCATCGTGACAGCTCCACGGAATTCCATACCCGCCACGGACCGTTCACCCTGGTTCCCCTGCCCGGACGCCGCTCGAGCCTCGTCTGGGTGACCGGCACCGGGGAGGCGCAAAGCCTTGCGGCGCTGGAAGATGATGCCCTGGCGCGCCGGATCGAGAGGCAGGCCCAGTCGCTCCTCGGAGCCATGCGCCTGGACGGTCCGCGCGGGCTCGTGCCGATGAGCGGCTTGTCGGTCTCGCGTTTCTGGGCGCCGCGTCTGGCCCTCGTCGGCGAGGCGGCTCACGTTTTCCCCCCCATCGGCGCCCAGGGTCTGAACCTGGGCTTCCGCGATGTTGCATCGCTGCGGGATGCGGTGGTGGATGCCGGCGGCGAAGGACGTGCGGCCGGGGACGAGGAAACGCTGATGCGCTACCAACGCGGGCGCGACCTCGACGTTCGTCTTCGGACGGCTGCGGTCGACAGCCTGAACCGGACGCTGCTCACCGGCCTCCTGCAGGCCGACTTCCTGCGTGGGGCCGGGCTGCTCGCGCTCAGCAACATCGGCCCGCTCCGGCGCGCGGTGATGCGGGAGGGTGTCCTGCCTCGCGTCGGGGCCCCTCGCCTCATGCAGGACGCCCAGGGCGTTTAAGGAAAGAGGTCGTAAGGCACCATCCCGGTCCTGATCACGAACAGCAGCGCGGTCAGGGTCACCATGGAGGCGATGGTGCCGATGAGCACGCAGGCCGAAGCCCGTTCGACGCCGACATTGTACTGGGTCGAGATCACGAAGATGTTCAGGGCGGGCGGCAGGGCGGCCATCGTCAGGGCGGCATAGGTCCAGGTCTCGCCGAAATCCCCGATCGCGGAGAGCAGGATCCAGACGAAGAGCGGATGCAGAACCAGCTTGGTGACGACCAGGATCGGAACCTCGCCTGGGATGCGCCGCAGCGGCCTCATGGCGACGGTGACGCCGAGGATGAACAGGGCGCAGGGCGCCGCGGCGCCCGACAGCCACGTCACCATCTGGTTCACTGGTGCCGGCAGGGTCAGGTGCAGATAGCTCGCCGCGATACCGAGCATCGTCGCCACGTTGAACGGATGCGTCAGGATGCGCCAGACGATCCGGCGGATCGTGGCGCCGAGGCTCAGTCTCTCGAGGCCCGCCACCGACATGAGCAGAGGGATAAGCGAGAACAGCAGCAGGTTGTCGAAGACGAAGATGAGGACCACCGGGGCGCTGGCGGCCTGACCGAGCGCGGCGAGCACCAGCGGCGGGCCCATGTAGCCGATATTGGAATAGGAGCCGGCGACGCCCTGCATGACCGATTGCGGCAGATCCTTCGTGTATCGCCAGCCTGCGGAGAACGACAGGGCGAAGGCGCAGAAGGTGGCCAGCGTCGTCGCCGTGATGAACGACCAGTTCGTCAGCTGGTCGAGGGGCTTGTCGGCGATGAGCCGGAAGAACAGGCACGGCAGGGCCACATAGATGACGAAGAACTGCATCCATGCGAGCCCGGCCTCCGGCTGCCTGACGAACTTGCCGCAAAGGAAGCCGAGGCCGATCAGTCCGAAAAAGGGCGCAAGCAGGTTGAAAAGCCCGATCAGCTCGGACATCGCGGGCTCCCGGCGAAGGTCGTGGGAGGTCCCTTCTGGCAAGGTTCCGCTCCCCCGACAATCCCGCCACGCGGCGGGGCCGCAGTCCGAAATTGCAACGCTGAGCCGGTGCGCGAGGCGCTCTCGCCCGATCGTGAGAGGGGTGGAATTTGTCGAATCCGGGCGGGGTCTCTATATTCGGATCAAGGAGTTACGACCCATGAAAGCGAGTTCAGCCAAATTCGCGATCGGCCAGGTGGTCCGTCACCGGCTCTATGAGTTCAGGGGGCTGATTTTCGACGTCGATCCGGAATTCGACAATACCGAGGAATGGTGGCTTTCGATCCCAGAGGAGGTCAGGCCTCACAAGGACCAGCCGTTCTACCATCTCTTCGCCGAGAACGCGGAGACCGAATATATCGCCTATGTTTCCGAGCAGAACCTCCTGCTGGACGAAACCGGCGAGCCGCTGCGCAATCCGATGATCAAGGAAATGTTCGTCCGCGACAAGAACGGCGTCTATCGCGCCCATCCGAGCCTCGCGAACTGATCACCACCACCAACAATGAAAAACGCCGGGCTTTTGGCCCGGCGTTTTCGTATCTGCGTGGCGAGAAGGCTTAGGGCTTCGGAGCAGCCGGAGCAGCGCCACCGGCAGCGGGAGCGCCGGCCGCGGGAGCCGCGCCGCCGTTGTTGCTGCCGAGCTGCTTGCGGAGCTCTTCGCTGCGCTTCTGGAGCTCTTCCTGAAGCTTCTTCTGCTGCTCCTCGAGCACCTTCGGGTCGATCGGCGCGCCATCGAAGGCCTTGGCGAAGCCAGCGGCCGGAACCGCGAAGGTGATCTCCCGACCCAGCTGGTTCTGGACGCTGACGTTGAGGTTTGCACCCTTCTTGAGAGCGGCGATGAAGTCGTCCTTCACCTGGGCCTCGGCGAAGCAGCCGTTCGGCAGGCACATGACATAGCGGCCGGGGGTCGGCTGACCCTGGTCGACCGTGAAGCGCAGGCCCGGCTGGAGCAGGAGACCCAGAGGCATCACGAAGCGAACGATCTTCTGCGACTGCGGGCCCTTCACGTCATAGAGCGCCATGGCGAGGACCGGCTGGCCCTGGTCCGAGACGAAGTCGCGGGTGGTGTAGCAGATCTCCGAATTGGTGTTCTGGTCCTTGCCGCAGACCTTGGTCCATTCCGGCTGCGACGGCTCGGCCTTAACCTGGACGACCGTCGGGCCGGAGTTCTGCTGGGGCTGGGCCGGTTGACCCTGGGCCGGGGCGGCGGGACGCTGCGCCGGGGCCTGGGCTGGAGCGGCCGGACGCTGCGCGGGAGCCTGCGCCGGGGCAGTCTGGGCAAGAGCGGGAGCTGCCAGCAGAAGGGCCATGGCCGTCGCCAGACCGCGGGTGCCCCCCAGGTTCGCGAGGCGGGTCGCGAGTGACATGTCGTAGATCCTCTTCAGTCGGAAGGTCGGCTGATGAATGGGCCGTAGGCTCGGCTCTCTTCGTAACCTTCAATGGAACGGTTGAATCTTTGCCGATTAAGGCGAAGACATGACGTGTGGCGCTCCTTTAACCTTTCGCGAGGTATGTTTCCAGTCGCTCCGGGAAACTTTCTTTATAATATCCAGTCCCGCGATGCGCTGTGTTCTCTCAGGGGCGCCATGGGCCGGAACGTTCTCAAAAGTCTGACTTTTCTGGCATTCGGAATGTTCGCTCTCCTCCTGACCGCAGCGACGTCCGGAGCCGAGACCCTGCGGCACGGGATCGCCATGCATGGCGAGCCTGTACTCGAGCCCGGCTTCCCTCACCTCCCCTATGCAAAGCCGGACGCGCCCAAGGGTGGGCGAATCGTCCTAGCCCTCCAGGGCTCGTTCGACAGCCTCAATCCCTTGATCGTGATCGGCGTCGCTCCCGACGTGGTGCCGCGATACGTGCTCCAGAGCCTGATGATGCGCTCTGCCGACGAACCGTTCTCTGTCTATGGCCTCATCGCCCGATCGGCCGAAATGCCGGATGATCGGAGTTCCATCACCTTCAACTTGGACCCCAGGGCCCGCTTCTCGGACGGAAAGCCCGTGACGGCCGAGGATGTGCGCTTCACCTTCGAGCTTCTCAAGAAGTACGGGAAGCCCTTCCACCGGTCGAGCTTCGCGCAGGTCAAGGCCGTGACGATCGACGATCCTCAAAGGATCAGTTTCGACCTCACGGGGGTAAACGACCGGGAACTTCCCCTCATCATCGCCATGATGCCCATCTTCGCGGCCCATGCGACCGACCCGGAAACCTTCGACAAGACGAATCTCACGCCGCCCGTCGGGTCCGGTCCCTATGCGATCACCGACGTGAAGCCGGGCGAGCGCATCGTGCTGACGCGCCGAAAGGATTTCTGGGCGGAGGACCTGCCGGTTACCCGCGGCCTCTATAATTTCGACGAGATCCGCTACGACTTCTACCGCGACGCCAACAGCATGTTCGAGGCGTTCAAGGCCGGGCTCTACGACTTCAGGATCGAAGGCGATCCCGGCCGTTGGGCGACCGGGTACGACATTCCGTCGGTCCGACGTGGGCGGATCGTCCGCGAAGCGCTGCCGATCCGACTGCCGAAGGGGATGAACGGCTTCGTGTTCAACACCCGCCGTTCCCTTTTCGCGGATCCGCGGGTCCGCGAGGCGTTGGGCTACCTGTTCGATTTCGACTGGGTCAACCGCAACCTGTTCTTCGGCCTCCTCACCCGGTCCGACAGCTATTTCGCAGGGTCTGACCTCTCTTCCGCAGGGCGACCTGCCGGCGGGACGGAAAGGGCGCTCCTCGCGCCATTCCCCGGTGCGGTGCGGGAAGACGTCCTGGAAGGGAAATGGTTTCCGTCCGCACCGGACGGATCCGGGCGGGACCGTGAGACGGCACGGCGGGCTCTTGACCTGCTGGCCGAGGCGGGATGGACGCTGGAGAACCACGTTCTGCGGCACAAGGAAACCGGCAAGGCATTCACCTTCGAGATGCTGGTCAACTCGCGCCAGCAGGAGCGGCTTGCCCTGAACTTCTCGCAGTCCCTCGGCCGCATCGGCATTCAGGCCCGGGTGCGGCTCGTCGACGACGTGCAGTACTGGCGCCGGCTGGCTCAGTTCGACTTCGACATGGTGCAGTGGGTATGGCCCGCCTCGGCGTCTCCGGGCAACGAGCAGCGCAACCGGTGGGGATCGGCGGCGGCCCAGAGGAGCGGCTCGCTTAACTATTCGGGGGCAGCTTCGCCGGCGATCGATCGCATGATCGATGCGCTTCTGGAGGCCAAAGGCCGTGAGGACTTCGTTTCATCCGTGCGGGCGCTCGATCGGGTCCTGCTGTCCGGTTTCTATGTGATCCCGCTGTTCTACGTGGGGGATCAATGGCTTGCATATGATGCCGGTCTCGGGCGGCCCGACACCGTTCCGCTGTTCGGCAACAATATCGATACTTGGTGGCGGCAGCCTCGCTGAGGCTTTCTGAAGCAACCCTGCGGATATTGTTGAGCTTCCATTCAGCTCCAAAATGAAACAAATACCGTCCGAAGGCGTTGGTGAGGGTGCTTCCAATCTTTGCCGTTTCGCCTTTCAACAAGGTATCGCAATGACCCGTTTTCAGCAGGTGCTGGTCGTCGATAACGGCGACCGCGCTCCCGACTGTGCTCTTTCTGCCGAGCTGGCCGGCATGGGCTATGCCAGTGTCACGGCTCCCCTCGAGGCAACCGAGGAGGTTCTGGCCATGATGCCGAGGCCGGTTGCGGTCGTCCTTCAGATGCCTCGCCATGCGGACTGGTCCGAGCGCCGCCGTTTCCTCGAACTCGCCAGCCGCCTTCGGAAATCCCTCGCGCCGAACCGCGTGCCCGTCATCGTGGCGGGTGGAATCAGCGGCGCCGCCACCATGCTCCAGAACGAACTCGGTGCCCGCGCCGTCGCGGCGCCCGACCTCTAGGAAGCTTCCCCAAGGAGGCGGAAGACCTCGTCTTCCGCCTCTTTCCGTTCGTCACTCGTCGCGAAATAGGCAACCGTCCGAGGAATTGGGCCGGACGAGGTCCGGTAGACGGCAATGGTGCTCCCCGGTCCTCCGCCCGTATGCCCCTCCACGACTAGGCCCGATGCGACCTCGCCGCTCATGAGGCCGAGCCCGTAGCCGGGCAGGACCCACTGGCGGTCCGGGATCGGCCCCGGGAGAGCGTGAACGCTCCTCATATGGGCGAGGAGATCATCCGGCAGGACGCCACCGTTCAGAAGACGGTCCAGCAGGAGCGCCGCCTCCTCGATCGGCCCCACCACCAGGCCATGATAGACCCAGCCGGGGTGGTACCCGGTCGCATCCCCCATCGGAGTCCCGTCGAGATCGGCCAGGGCCGAGGCGATTCGGGCGGTCCTGACTCCGAGCGGCGTCAGCACGAGCCGGCGCAGCGCCGCATTCAGAGGTTCCCCCGTTGCCTCCTGGATGATCTGTCGGACGAAGAGGTAGCCGATATTCGAGTAGTCCCAGCCCTCCCCCGGCGGATACCGGAGGCGCTCGGCGTGGGTCCGCTCCAGAAGGATCGGAACCGGCCAGGGATCCTCCCCGCGGGCGACGGCCTCGTGATAGGCAGCAAGGCCGCCGTAGTTCGCCAAACCGGACCGATGCTGAAGAAGGTGCCGGAGGGTGTAGGGCTTCTCCGGCAGAGTCTCGTCGAGCCCCAGGGAGCCGTCACGCACCAGGGTCAGCGCGGCGGCGGCCAGAACGGTCTTGGTAAAGCTCCACCAGGGGACGGGCCGGCCCATGTCGCAGCCGGAGACGACGCTCCCCTCCTCGACGACGGCCCAGCATTCCACGGTCAGGCCGCCTTCTTCTCCGCGATGCGCACGAGGTTGCGCAGGATCGTGGTCGTCGCCTTGATCCGCTCGTCGGGCGACTCGACATCCCGGATGAAGACGATCTTCATGTCAGGCCGCACCTTGGCGAAGGAGGCCTGCTCGGCCACGTAGGCCACGAGGCCGTTGGGGTTGGCGAAAGCGTTGTCGCGGAAGGACACGATGATGCCCTTCGGCCCACCATCGACCTTTTCCACGTTCGCGCGACGGCACAGCACCTTGATGGCCATGATCTTGAGGAGCTGGTCGACCTCCGACGGCAGCGGGCCGAATCGGTCGATGAGCTCCGCCCCGAAGGCGTCGATCTCCTGATCCGTCTCGAGGGTCGAGAGGCGGCGATAGAGGCCGAGCCGCAGCTGCAGGTCGGCCACGTAGCTCTCCGGGATCATCACCGGAGCGCCGACCTGGATCGTCGGCGACCATTGATCCTCGGCCGGCTCCTCAATGCCCGCCTTGAGCTGGGCGACGGCCTCCTCGAGCATCTGCTGATAGAGCTCGTAGCCCACTTCCTTGATATGGCCCGACTGCTCCTCGCCTAGCAGGTTGCCGGCGCCGCGGATGTCGAGGTCGTGGGAGGCGAGCTGGAAGCCGGCGCCCAGGGTGTCGAGGGTCTGGAGCACCTTGAGGCGGCGTTCCGCCTGGACGGTCAGGGGCTTGTTGGCTGGCACCGAGAACAGCGCGTAGGCGCGCGTCTTGGAGCGGCCGACGCGTCCCCGCAGCTGATAGAGCTGCGACAGGCCGAACATGTCCGCGCGATGCACGATCAGAGTGTTCGCCGTCGGGATGTCGAGCCCGGATTCCACGATCGTGGTCGAGAGCAGGATGTCGTACTTGCCCTCGTAGAAGGCCGTCATGATGTCTTCGAGCTGGCCCGCCGCCATCTGGCCATGGGCGACCGCGACCTTCGCCTCCGGCACCTCCTTGTCGAGGAAGGCCTTCACGTCGCCGAGATCGTCGAGGCGCGGCACGACATAGAAGGCCTGCCCGCCGCGGTAGCGCTCGCGCAGCAGCGCCTCGCGGATGAGGAGCGGATCGAACGGGGTGATGAAGGTCCGGACCGCGAGACGGTCCACCGGCGGGGTCGTGATCAGCGAGAGCTCGCGCACGCCGGTCAGCGCCAGCTGAAGGGTGCGCGGAATCGGGGTCGCCGACAGGGTCAGGACGTGGACCTCGGCGCGCAGCTCCTTCAGGCGCTCCTTGTGGCTGACGCCGAAATGCTGCTCCTCGTCGATGACGATGAGGCCGAGATCCTTGAACTTGATGGTCTTGCCGAGGAGCGCATGGGTTCCGACAACGATGTCGACGGAGCCGTCGCTGATGCCTTCCTTCACCTTCTTCATCTCGGCCGCCGGCACGAAGCGGGAGGCTTGCGCGATGTTGAGGGGCAGGCCCCGGAAGCGGTCGCAGAAGGTCTTGTAATGCTGGCGGGCCAAGAGGGTCGTCGGCACCACGACGGCCACCTGCTTGCCGCTCATGGCGGTGACGAAGGCGGCGCGCAGCGCCACTTCGGTCTTGCCGAAGCCCACATCGCCACAGACGAGCCGGTCCATCGGGCGGCCCGAGCCCAAGTCGTCAAGGACGGAATCGATGGCGTTCTGCTGGTCTTCCGTTTCGTCGTAGGGGAAGCGGGCCGCGAACTCGTCGTAGAGACCCTCGGGAGGCACGATACGCGGGGCTTCCTTCAGGATGCGCGCTGCCGCGATCTTCATGAGCGCGCCCGCCATCTCGCGGATGCGCTGCTTCATGCGCGCCTTGCGCGCCTGCCAAGCGCCGCCGCCCAGCTTGTCGAGCTGGACCTCCGTCTCCTCGGACCCGTATCGGGTCAGAAGCTCGATATTCTCCACCGGCAGGAAGAGCCGGTCGCCGCCCGCATAGTGCAGCTCCAGGCAGTCGTGCGGGGCCCCCGCCGCCTCGATGGTCTTGAGGCCCTCGAACCGGCCGATGCCGTGGTCCACGTGGACCACGAGGTCGCCGGGCGTCAGCGCCGCGACCTCGGTGAGGAAGTCCTGGGGCCGCTTGGACCTGCGCTTCTGGCGAACCAAGCGGTCGCCCAGGATGTCCTGCTCGCTGACGACCGCGAGATCTCCGGCCTCGAACCCTGCCTCCAGCGGCCAGATGCCGACCGGCGTCTCGTTTCGCGGATAGGCCATGGCCTCCGAGAGGCGCGAGATCGGCCGCGTCTGACGAAGGTCGTGATCTTGCAGAACGTGGCAGAGGCGCTCGCGCGAGCCCTCCGACCAGGCGCCGAGGATGACCCGCCGTCCCGAACCCTGGAGATCGCGGATATGCCGCACGACCGCCTCGAACACGTTGGCGTTCTCGTCGGCCCGCTCGGCGATGAAGTTGCGGCCGCGCCTCGCCTCGCAATCGATCACGAGGCGGGTGCCCGATTCCGGCTGCGCGAAGGGCGTCAGGCGCGCGAGCGGCAGAGAGGCGGTCCGTTTGGCCCATTCATCGGGAGCGAAGTAGAGCGCATCCGGCGGCAGGGGACGGTATGGGGCGACGCCGGGCTGATTCTGGCCCATGCCCTCCTGCCGGGCGTCGTAATAGTCCTTCACCTGCGCGAGGCGCTCGGCCGCGGCGTCGTCCGCCAGCGCATCGAAGACGACCGGGATGCCCGGTACGTAGTCGAGCAGGCTGTCGAGGTGGTCGTGGAACAGGGGAAGCCAGTGCTCCAGGCCGGCATAGCGCCGTCCCTCGCTGATGGCTTCATAGAGCCGGTCGTCCCGTCGCGGCGCCCCGAATGCCGCCACGTAGGCCTGCCGGAAGCGCTTGATGCTCTCCGTCGTGAGCTGGACCTCGCTCATGGGGACGAGATCGAGGGACCGGAGCGTTCCGACCGTGCGCTGCGTCTCCGGATCGAAGGAGCGGATCGACTCGAGGGCGTCACCGAAGAAGTCGAGCCGGACCGGGTTCGGCAGGCCTGCAGGATAGAGGTCGATGATGCCGCCGCGCACCGCATATTCGCCGGTGTCCCGCACGGTGCCGGTGCGCAGGAAGCCATTGGTTTCCAGCCAGGTGACAAGCAGCGTCGTGTCGACCACGTTGCCCGGCGCGGCCGAGAAGGTCTCCGCCGCGATGCGCGCTCTCGGCGGCACACGCTGGACGAGGGCGTTCACGGTCGTGGACAGGATTCGCGGCTTCTCCTCGGAGGTCTTGGAGCGCGCCAGCCGCGCCAGGGTCGTCATGCGTTGCGCCGTGATGGCGGCGTTGGGCGAGACGCGGTCGTAGGGCTGGCAGTCCCAGGCCGGGAACGGCAGGATCTCGATCTCGGGCGCGATGAAGCCAAGGCCGTTCGCGAAGTTCTGCTGCCGCTGCCCGTCGCGGGCCACATGGACCAGAACCGCCGGCTCCTCCACGTGCCCTGAGAGCCCTCGCGCCAGATCGGCGACCGCAAGGGCGTCGAAACCGTCCGGGGCGCTCGCAAGCGTCAGGCTTTGACCCTTCTTGAGGGCGTCCAGGGCTCGGGTCAGGGCAGACTTCATGGGTCAATCATCGAAACAATGGGAGAAAACGCGGGCCTGACGGCCCGGTTCGGAGGGGCGATGCGGGGCGCCGATCAGACGTGGATCGGCGAGGTATGGGTGTGAAAGCCCTTCAGGCGCCGGAACAGGGGGGTGTCGTAATTCTGGGGGGTGGGAATCTCGCCGGTGATCCAGCCGAGGAGGTCCCGGTCGGTCACCTCGATCAGGCGCTCGAACTCGGCCAAATCCTCGTCCGAGAGTTCCCCGATCTCCGCGTCGGCGAAGCGGCCCATGATCAGGTCCATCTCCCGCATGCCCCGGTGCCAAGCCCGGAACAGGATCTGCCGCCGGCGGACGTCGAGATCGGCGCTGCTGCGTGTCGTCCCGCTCATGAAGATTCTCCATTTGTTCATGATTTGCGTCGCCTAGCGGCGGCTTGGCGGCTATATAACCATCTCGATCAGAGTTGCCACCCACCAGAATGTCCTTGCGTCCTTCGATTCTCGATCCGCTCTTCGCCCCGGCCAACACCCTCCCTGGCGTCGGGCCCAAGATCGCGCCCCTCCTCGACCGCCTCGTCGGCGAGCCCGGCCGGCCGACCCGGGTCATGGACCTGCTGTTCCATCTGCCGAGCGGCGGTGTCTCCCGCGAGATGAAGGGATCGATCGCGGACGCACCGGTCGGGGAGCCGGTGACGCTGTCCGTCACGGTCGTGGCCCACCGCCCTCCTCCGCCGGGACGACGCGCCCCCTATCGGATCCTGGTGGAGGACGAGACGGGCGACGTGACCCTGGTGTTCTTCAACGGCCAGAAGGCTCGTCTCGAAAAGCTCCTGCCGGTGGGCGAGCGCCGCTACGTCTCTGGCAAGATCGAACTCTGGGAGGCCATGCGCCAGATGGTCCATCCGGATCGGATCCTGGACGACAAGGGCATCGAGAACCTGCCGGCCGTCGAGGCGGTCTACGGCCTGACCGAAGGCCTCTCCTCCCGAATGGTCGGGCGCTATGTCGGGGCCGCTCTCGAACGGGTTCCCCGGGTGCCCGAATGGCAGGATGCGGCCTGGCTGGACCGCAACGGCCTGCCGGATTTCGCGACGGCCCTGGCGGCCATCCACCGGCCGGGCAGCGCGCAGCAGCTCTCGGAGGACGCCCTCGCCAAGTCGCCGGCGAGACGTCGTCTCGCCTATGACGAGATCCTCGCCTCGCAGCTTGCCCTCGCCCTCGTCCGCAGCCGGATGAGACGCCTGCCCGGGCGAGTCAATGCCGGTGACGGGCATCTGGTCGAGAGGATCAAGCGTGCCCTGCCGTTCGGATTGACGGCATCGCAAGCGAAGGCGGTGGAAGACATCCGCAACGACCTCGTGGCCGACAAGAAGATGTTGCGGCTGCTCCAGGGCGACGTCGGCTCGGGCAAGACCGTGGTCGGACTGCTGGCGATGGCGAGCGCCATCGAGGCCGGGCGACAGGCCTCCCTCATGGCGCCGACGGAGATCCTCGCCCGCCAGCATTACGAGAGGATCGCGCCGCTCGCCGAGCAGGCAGGCCTTTCCATGGCGCTGCTCACCGGGCGCGAAAAGGGAGTTGCGCGAAAAACCGTTCTGGCCGGATTGGCTGACGGCAGCATCGACATCGCGGTCGGCACCCACGCGCTTTTCCAGGAGGGAGTGGCCTTCAAGGACCTCGGGGTCGCAGTAGTGGACGAGCAGCACCGGTTCGGGGTGCACCAGCGTCTGGCGCTAGGTTCCAAAGGCGAGGCGGTCGACATTCTCGTCATGACCGCGACGCCGATCCCGCGCACCCTGGCGCTGACCTATTTCGGCGACATGGACGTCTCGGTGCTCAGCGAAAAGCCGGCCGGACGCAAGCCGATCGCCACCAAGCTCATCTCCATCGAACGCCTCGACGAGGTGATCGGCGCGATGGGGCGGGCCATCGGCAACGGCGATCAGGTCTACTGGGTCTGCCCACTGGTCGGAGAATCCGAAACGGTCGATCTCGCCGCGGCGGAAGAGCGGTTCGAGCAGCTGAAATCCATTTTTGGCGACCAGATCGGCCTCGTGCACGGCAAGCTGGCCGGCCGCGACAAGGACGCCGCCATGGAGCGGTTCTCGAAGGGCGAAACCAAAATCCTCGTGTCCACCACGGTGATTGAGGTCGGCGTGGACGTGCCGAATGCGACCATCATGGTGATCGAGCACGCGGAGCGATTCGGCCTTGCCCAGCTCCACCAGCTGCGTGGGCGTGTCGGGCGCGGGTCCCGCAGCTCAACCTGCCTTCTGATCTACAAGGGGCCGCTCGGGCAGGTGGCCCAGGCCCGCCTCGAAATGATGCGCCAGACCGAGGACGGGTTCCGGATCGCCGAGGAGGATCTGCGCCTTCGCGGCGAGGGAGAGGTGCTCGGCACGCGGCAATCGGGCCTGCCGGGCTTCAAGCTCGCCCGCCTCGAGGTCGACGGGGATCTCCTCGCCGCGGCGCGGGACGATGCCCGCCTGATCGTCGACCGGGACCCGGACCTCGTCAGCGAGCGAGGCCAGGCCCTCCGGGTGCTGCTCTACATGTTCGAGCGCGATTCAGCGATCCGCCTGCTCAGGGCCGGGTGAGGACTACTCAACCGTGACCGATTTCGCTAGGTTGCGCGGCTGGTCCACGTCCTTCCCCATGAAGACGGCGGTGTGATAGGCGAGCAGCTGGATCGGAACCGAGTTCACGATCGGCGCGACGATCGGATGGGCGGACGGCATCACGATGGTGGCCATCGTGTCGAGATCGGTCTCGAGAGCCCCCTTCTCGTCCGTGATCAGGATAATGCGGCCACCGCGGGCCGCCACCTCCTGCATGTTCGAGACGGTCTTCTCGAAGATCGCGTCATGCGGTGCGATCACGATCACCGGCATTGTCTCGTCGATGAGCGCGATCGGCCCGTGCTTCAGCTCGCCCGCCGCATAACCTTCCGCGTGAATGTAGGAAATTTCCTTGAGCTTCAGAGCCCCTTCGAGGGCCAGCGGATACGAGGTGCCGCGGCCGAGATAGAGCACGTCCTTCGCCTTCGAGAGCTCGCGGGCGAGGATCTCGATCTGGTGCTCGCGCTTGATCGCCTCGCTCATGAGGCCCGGAACGCCGATCAGCGCATCGACCAGCTCCTTCTCGTCCTCCGCGCTCAGGGTGCCGCGCGCCCGGCCCGCCGCAATGGCGAGCGAGAGGAGAACCGTGAGCTGGCAGGTGAAGGCCTTGGTCGAGGCAACGCCGACCTCGACACCGGCAAGCGTCGGGGCAATGACGGCGCTCTCGCGGGCCATGGTCGAGGTTGGGACGTTGACGACCGAGAGGGTGTGCTGCTTCTCGGCGGTGGCGTAGCGGAGCGAAGCCAGGGTGTCGGCCGTTTCGCCCGACTGGGACACGAACAGGGCGAGGCTTCCCGGCTCCAGAGGAGCTTCGCGGTAGCGGAACTCCGAGGCGACGTCGATTTCGACCGGGATGCGGGCAAGTCGCTCGAACCAGTATTTCGAGATGAGGCCCGCCAGATAAGCCGTGCCGCAGGCGGAGATCGACAGGCGCTTCAGATCCCGGAAATCGAACGGGAGTTCGACCGGCAGCTCGACCCGCCCGGCGCTGAAATTCACGTAGTGGGCGAGCGTCCGGCCGACCACTTCCGGCTGCTCGTGGATTTCCTTGGCCATGAAGTGGCGGTGGTTGCCCTTGTCGGCCATGAAGGAGCCGGTCGGGATCTTGTGCCGGGGCCGCTGAACCATCTGCCCGGCCGCGTCCCGGATATCGGCGCCGGACCGGTGGAGGATCGCCCAGTCGCCGTCCTCCAGATAGGTGATGTCGTCGGTGAACGGCGCCAACGCGAGGGCGTCCGATCCGAGATACATCTCTCCGCTGCCGTAGCCGATGGCCAGCGGAGCACCGTGGCGGGCGCCGATCAGAAGGTCGTCCTCACCGGAAAACAGGAAGCCGAGCGCGAAGGCACCGCGCAGGCGCGGCAGGGTCACGGCGACCGCCTCAATGGGCGGGCGGCCCTGGCGCATTTCATAGGTCACGAGCTGGGCGACCACCTCGGTGTCGGTCTCCGTTTCGAAGCGGACTCCCTTCGCCTCGAGGCCGGTCTTCAATTCGCGGAAGTTCTCGATGATGCCGTTGTGGACGACCGCAAGCCGGTCCGTCGCATGGGGATGGGCATTCGTCTCGTTCGGTTTGCCGTGGGTGGCCCATCGCGTGTGGCCGATTCCGATGATGCCGGACAGGGGCGCCTGGGACAGCTTCACCTCGAGATTGCGGAGCTTGCCCTCCGCGCGGCGGCGGTCGAGCCGGCCGTTCTCAAGCGTAGCCACACCGGCGGAGTCGTACCCGCGGTATTCAAGCCGCCTCAAGGCTTCGACGATCTGCTCCGCCACCGGAGACCTGCCGACGATTCCAACAATTCCGCACATGCCGAGACGCGCCCTCTTTCGCAGCTTACAACGTTAAGCTTCAGAACCCGCTAGCGAACAGGCTAACGCTCTTCAAATCAACTTGCGTGACGGATTGTGACACTCAAGCCTATTTATGCTTTTTCTCCAGGGACTTCTGCCGAAATGCGGTAGCCCATTGTTCCTTGACGACCTGACGGCCACGGCCCAGCGCGAGGGCGTCCTGGGGGACATTGTCCGTAACGACCGAGCCGGAGCCGACATAGGCCCCCTTCCCGATCGAGACCGGGGCGACCAGGGAAGAGTTCGATCCGACGAAGGCGCCCTCCCCAATTTCGGTCCGATATTTGCCGAAGCCGTCGTAGTTGCAGGTGATGGTGCCGGCTCCGATGTTGACCTCGGCCCCGACGGTCGCATCGCCGAGATAGGTCAGGTGGCCGACTTTCGCGCCCGGGCCTAACTGGGAGTTCTTGATCTCCACGAAATTGCCGACCTTGGCCTTCGGACCGACCACGGCACCCGGCCTGAGGCGGGCGAACGGGCCGACCGCGGCCCCCGCGGCGATGCGGGCGCCCTCCAGATGGCTGAAGCTGTGGATCACCGCGCGGTCCTCGATCATGACGCCCGGGCCGAACACCACGTTGGGCTCAATGACGACATCCCGACCGATCCTGGTATCGTGGCTGAAAAAGACCGTCTCCGGTGCGATCAGGGTCGCGCCGCCGGCCATGGCGGCATGACGGAGACGCTCCTGCATAATGCGCTCCGCGGCCGCGAGCTGGGCCCGGTCATTGACCCCGTGGACCTCCTCCTCCGCCACCGTCACGGCGGCGGTGTCGTGCCCTTGGCGACGCGCGATCGCCACGATATCCGTGAGATAGTATTCGCCTTTGGCATTCTGGTTGCCGACCCGGTCGAGGAGGTCGAGAGCCACATCTCCCCTGATGGCCATCAGGCCGCCGTTGCAGAGCGTGATCGCCCGCTCGGCCTCGCTGGCGTCCTTGTGTTCCCGGATGTCCAGGATCTGATCGCCGGACATGATGAAGCGCCCGTAGCCGGTCGGGTCCTGCGCTTCGAACCCGAGCGCGACCACGGCTGCTCCGTCTGTAAGAGGACGCCGAAGGGCCGCGAGCGTCTCGGCGCTGACGAGAGGGGTATCGGCATAGACGACGATGACGTCGTCAGGCTTCCTCTCGAGTGCCGCCCGTGCGCTCAGGACGGCGTGGCCTGTTCCGAGGCGTTCCCGCTGCACGAAGACCTCGGCTTCGGGCATGATCGCTCTGGCTTCCCGTGCGACATCGTCACGGTCCGGTCCGACCACGACCGCCACCTCCGTCGCTCCGACCGCCATGACGGTGGCCACCACGTGCCCTACCATCGAGCGGTTGGCGACCTCATGGAGAACCTTCGGCCGGTCGGACTTCATGCGGGTGCCTTCGCCTGCCGCCAATACGATGGCGAGGCAGCTTCGGGCGGAAACCGAGGTCGGGGAGTCGGGCGATGTCATAACGCTTCAGTTCCTTGCGGTCTCGGGAGCAGCTAGCTCAGAGTGAGTAGTTCGGCAATCGTTCATCGAGGAAAGAGCAGGATGAGGACATCGCCTCGTTTACATCACGCTTACGATTGTCGATATGTATACGGTTTCCCACTGTTTGGCTTAAAGAGCCACGTTCTTACAAGAGTATCGCTGTGCCGGTTCCGCCGGGGTCGTCATCCCCTTACCTCCCTCGTCGGCGCGACATGCTGGCCTATCTCGGCGCGTCGGTCGCCGGGCTTGCAATCGCGCCAGGTCTTCGCGCCCAAACGCCCCAGGCCACGATTTATGCGCGGATGGGCGATAATCAGCGCTTCGATGCTGCAGCTGTGGTCGATCTTGCGCGGCAGCTCGCCCGCAAGCCGTTCGTGCCGTTGCCGAACGATCTGCCCGACTTCTTCTCGAATCTCTCCTACGAACAGTATGTCGCGATCAAGTCGAAGCAGGCGCCGATTTGGAGCGGCGAAGGTCGCGGAATCGCCGTCGAACCGCTGCATCGGGGATTCGTCTTCACGAACCCGGTCGACATCTATCTCGTCGAAGACGGCGCCGTGCGCCGGGTTGGCTACAACCCGTCTCAATTCGACTACGGGCGCCCGAACGTTCCGAACAACATCGGCGACATCGGGTTCTCGGGCTTTCGCCTGATCGCCACACCGAGCGAAGGAAAGCCGTTCGACTTCGCCCTCGTCCAGGGCGCGACGTTCTTCCGGGCCGTCGCGAGGGGGCAGAATTTCGGCGCAACGGCGCGCGCTCTGACCCTCAAGCCCGCAGATCCGAAGGGGGAGGAATTCCCTGTTTTCCGCGCCTTCTGGCTTGAGCGTCCCGCTCCCGGTAGCAACAGCATTACGGTCCACGGGCTGATCGACTCCGAATCGACCTCCGGCGCGGTCCGCATGACCTTCCGCCCCGGCGACATGACGATCATCGACGTCGAGACGACTCTTTTCCCGCGCGTGAACCTCGATCATGTCGGCCTCGGCGGAATCGGCTCGACCTATTTCTACGGGCCGAACGACCGGCGCAACGCCGACGACATCCGGCCTGCCGTGTACGAATCCTCCGGTCTCCAGATGCTCAACGGCCAGGGGGAGTGGCTGTGGCGTCCGCTGCACAATCCCGAGGCGCTTCAGATATCGGCCTTCGTGGATGCCGCCCCGCGTGGCTTCGGCCTGCTCCAGCGGGACCGCGCCTACGAGGCCTTCCAGGACGATGACCAGCGTTTCGAGCGCCGCCCGAGCCTCTGGATCGAGCCGCTGGGCGACTGGGGACAAGGAAGCGTCCAACTTCTAGAAATCCCCACGGATGCGGAGATCAACGACAACATCCTGACCTATTGGCGGCCCAAGGCTCCGATGGCGGCCAATTCGGAAATCGCCTTCGCCTACCGGCAGTACTGGTGCTGGGCGCCGCCGGAGCGGCCGCCCCTGGCATCCGTATCGGCAACCCGGGTCGGGCGCGGCACGAGCGGCCGCCGCCGGCGCTTCGCCATCGATTTTTCCACGGAGGCCCTGGGTGACAATTTGCCGGCGGACCTTAGATCCGTCTTAACAGTTACTCCGGGAACGTTCCAAAACCTCAAGAACTGGGTCTATCCCGAGCGGAAGACGGTACGAGTCGCTTTCGAGCTTGACCCAGGAAACGAAAACGCGTGTGAGATGCGCCTGATCCTGGAAGCAGGCGGAAAACCGATTAGCGAGACATGGCTTTATCGTTGGACACCATAGGTCCCGATTCGAACAAATCCGGCCATCAGCGGCATGAGCCGATCATGCCGCCCGAAAAGCACCTCGACATGCCGACGCAGCACCTGCGGCGCTGGTCGGACGCACAGGTGCGCCGACCGGTGCGCCAGCATCCGCGGCTCGGAACGTGGCTCGCCCGGTTGTTCGTCTTCGGCGGCGGCCTTCTCCTGACCGCCTACGGCACCTATGAGATGTATCAGGTCGTGTCGGTCAGCCGCACGACGATCCTGCAGTGGGCCCTCGTCGCGCTCTTCACGGTGAACTTCTCCTGGATCGCCATCGCGTTCACGAGCGCAGTTCTCGGTTTCTTCGCCCTGCTGCGTAAACCGGGGTACTCGGGCGGACTGCCGACATCGCTCTCCCAACGGACCGCGATCGTCATGCCGGTGTACAACGAGCAGACATCGCGGACCTACGCGGCGCTCGAGGCCATCTACGAAGAGGTCGAGGCGACAGGCCTAGGCGAGCATTTCGACTATTTCATCCTTTCGGACACGACGAATCCGGACGCGTGGATCGCGGAGGAGCGGGCGTTCCTGGCGTTGCGCGAGCGCCTCGGGCCCGGCGGCGCGCGGTTCTTCTACCGTCACCGCCCGAAGAACTACCACCGGAAGGCCGGCAACATCGCCGACTTCGTGTCGCGCTGGGGCGGCCATTACGAGCATATGCTCGTGCTCGACGCCGACAGCCTCATGACCGGCGAGTGCATCACCCGCCTGGCGGCCGCCATGGAGGCCGATCCGGATGCGGGCATCATCCAGTCGCTGCCGCTGATCATCAACCGCAACACCCTCTTCGCCCGCCTACAGCAATTCGCGGCCCGCGTGACCGGTCCGGTGATTGCGATGGGGCTGTCGGTCTGGATGGGACGTGACGGCAACTACTGGGGACACAACGCGATCATCCGCACGGCGGCTTTCGCGGCCCATGGCGGCCTTCCCGATCTGCGCGGCAAGCCGCCGCTGGGCGGCCACATCCTGAGCCACGACTTCGTCGAAGCGGCCCTGCTCCGGCGCGCCGGCTGGGACGTCTACATGCTGCCTGATCTCGGCGGCTCCTACGAGGAGAGCCCGCCCTCCCTGATCGACCTCTCCGCCCGCGACCGCCGCTGGTGCCAGGGCAATCTCCAGCACATGCGGGTGATCACTGCCAAAGGCTTCAAGCTCGCGACGCGGCAGCACTTCGCCACCGGCATCATGTCGTATCTCGCATCGCCGTTCTGGCTCTTCCAGCTGATCGTCGGTATCGCCCTGGTGCTTCAGACCACCTACATCCGACCTGAATATTTCGCCCGCGACTTCCGGCTCTACCCGATCTGGCCGCGGTTCGACCCCGAGCGCGCCCTGGCGCTTTTCGCCCTGACCATGGGCATCCTGCTCGCTCCCAAAATCTTCGGCCTTCTCCTGATGCTGCTGCGCGGGCAGGAGCGTCGCGCGTCGGGCGGCGCATTCCGGCTCGTGATCTCGTCCCTGATCGAAATCATCCTGTCGGCTCTCCTCGCTCCGATCATGATGCTGATCCAGTCCGGCTCGGTGTTCCAGATCCTGCTCGGCCGGGACACGGGCTGGCAGCCCCAGCGCCGGGACGACGGCTCGATCCCCTGGAAGGACATCGTGCGGCGCCACCGTTCGCACACGGTGCTAGGGGCATTGGCAGGAATCTCGGCCTTCATGATCGCCACGTCCCTGTTCCTCTGGATGTCCCCGACCATCCTCGGTCTCCTGCTGGCGATCCCACTCTCCTGGCTCAGCGGCCAGCTCGGTGCCGGCCTCGCGCTCAAGCGCATGGGTCTTCTGCTAACGCCAGAGGAGCACCAGCCGCCCGCGATCGCGACGCGGGCGAACGAGCTGCAGGTGCGGAATGCAGCCCTCGGCTTCGACGATGACGATGCCCTTCGGGCGATCTATTCCGACAGCGAGCTCCGGGAGCGCCATGTGGAGATGCTCCCCGCCGCAGCGTCGCGGAAGCGCGGTGAAATCGAAACGGACCGGGCTCTCGCGGAGGCCAAGCTCGCAGATGCGGAAACCATCGACGACGCGCTCGGCTGGCTGAAGCAGAAGGAGCGCATGGTTGTGCTCCACGACCGCGCCCTCCTCGACCTTCTCGTGCGCCTGAAGGGCAAGCCGGCCGAAGCCCAGGCGGCGGAATAGGCTCCTGCCCTAACCGCCCGCTGCTGCGATCCCGCCGATCTGCGGCGTGGCCTTTTCGAGGTCCCCCGCAACCTCGCTCAGGGCCCAGTCCCGGAAGGCCCGGATCTTGGCCGAACGCCTCCGGGCCTTCGGGTACGCGAGCCAGTAGCTCCGGTCCGCCGTCACGACCAGGTCGAATGGCTGGACCAGGCGGCCGGCCGCAAGGTCGTGGGGAAAGAAATAGGGGTTGACCATGGCGAGTCCCTGCCCGGCCATGGCTGCCATGCCCTCGAATTGCTGCGCACCCAGCGAATTGTCGGGCCGGTCGGAGAGATCCACATCTGGCAGGCCAGCGGCCGAGAACCAGTCCTGCCACCATGGATCGCTCGGCGTCAGAATCGGCAGCTTGAGAAGATCCGCCGGTTCCCGCAGATCGACGTCCCTGATCAGATCGGGACTGCAGACGGGCGTGAACTGATTCGGGAACAGAAGGTGGGTCTCGACCCCAGGCCAGTCGCCGGTCCCGCTTCGGATCGCGATGTCGAAATCGCTCTTCGCCAGGTCGATGACTTGCGTGGAAATATCGATCTGAACGGCGATGTTCGGGTGAAGCTGCTGAAAACGTCCCAGCCTGGGAACGAGCCAGGCGGATGCGAATGTGGTCAGTGTCGTGATCGATAGGACGGACTGGACGGCCTCTTCCAAGCCGTCAAACGCGTCCCGCAGCGCCTCGAAGGCTTCGGTCACCGCCGGCGCGAGCTGACGCCCCTTCGCCGTCAGCACCACCTGCCGCGGCAGCCTCGTGAACAGGGGTGCTCCGACCCGGTCCTCCAGCATCTTGATCTGATAGCTCACGGCAGCCTGGGTCATGCCGAGTTCCTCGGCCGCGCGGGTGAAGCTCTGGTGGCGCGCCGCCGCCTCGAAGACACGGATGGCGCTCATCGGGGGAAGTTTGGACATGGGTGATCCATAAGGTTGGCTTATGCCAGCCCTTCGGCTTTCGCTTTGTCAAGGCGCCGCGAAGAGAGCACCTTGAAGAGCACAGGCCGAGGACGGAATGCCTCGGCGGCCCATAGAAATCGGTAGACTGTCATGAAATACGATGATGTCCGCCGCCTCCGCGGCGTCGACGGCGTTTGGTTGCGCCTGAAATTTTGGCTGAACAGGGAACCGACTCCCCGCCGGCCGACAATCGCCAACTTGAGCCACCTCTCCGACCACCAGCGCCGTGACATCGGCCTCGATGAGGAGTTGCGCTACGTAGACTGGCGCGCCCTTCGAGCTAACGGCTGGCGCTGAGGCGCCGGACGCGACCGGTGAAATCGCCTTTTCGGGTCCGGCCCGATGCATTCTCTTAAGCCGGAAGCATCGTCCGAGCGGACCTCCGGTTCCGCGAAGGCTCTAGGAGGTCAGGCGGCTGGGCTTCAGCTCGCCGCTGTGTTCGAGGAGCGAGTGTGCGGTTGCGGCGATATGAGCTTCGATGCGCTTGAGATCGCGCACGATGTCGAGCTGAAGCGCACTTGTGTCGCCTATCGACTTCCCTGAGCGCAGCTGTTCGAGATTGCGCTGCGTGATGGTGCGCTCGAGATCGCGGAATCGCTCCTTCTCGGACACGAGCCTGCGGGCCGAGTTGAGGTCTTGGAACATCAGCACCGAGGCGGCAAGCTGAAGGTGTTCCAGGAGCTTGGCATGCATGTTGTCGATATCCGACAGGCTGTCCTTGGGCAGGCGCAGATGATTGCGTATCCGCTTGGCGGCGAGTTCCATCAGGTTCTTGTCGATGATGTCGCCGATATGCTCGAGGTTGATGGCAAAGGCCAGGATATCGGACAGCCGCCTCGCTTCCTCGTCGCTCAGGGCCTCGTGATTGATCGAGCTGAGATAGCGGCGGATGGCGGAGTACAGGCGATCGACCACGTCATCCGTCTGGCTGATCGCTCCAACACGGCTGATGTCGTCCTGGTGAAAGAGATCCTGCGACCCGCGCAGCATCGTCTCGACCGTGTCGGCCATCCGCAGCACCTCACGCGCCGCGTTCGACAGAGCCACGGACGGCGTGTCGAGGGCATCCGTGTCGAGATATTGGGGGACGCCGGGATCCGACGCCCGGACCTTCTCCGGAAAGAGCCTGAGCAGCAGCGTGGCGATCCACGGCAGCGGCAGGATGAAGATCGCCGCCACGACGAGGTTGAACAGTGTGTGGAAGTTGGCCGCAAGCCTCGCCGGGCTCGCATCGATCATGTTCAGGTAAGGCAGGAGCAGATCGATGAGCGGGAGGGCCGCCGCACAGACCAGGAGTCGCATCGCGAGATTGCCGAAGGGCACCCTCAGCTTGACGGGATCTCCGCCGGTGCCCTCCAGCAGCGGATTGAGCGAGCTGCCCAGATTGGCGCCGAGGACCATCGCGAGCGCCGAATGGGGATCGATCACGCCGGCGCTCGCGAGGGACATGATGAACAGGAGCGCCGCGACGCTCGAATGCGCCGCCCATGCCAGAACGGCCGCGAGCATGACGAGAATGAGCGGGTCAGGCGCGATTGCGGCGAGCAGGCTCTTCAGGACGACAGACGATTCGATCGGGTGGATCGTTTCGGAAAGCAGGTGCAGCGAGAGCAGCATCAAGCCCAGGCCGATGGTGACCCGCCCGAGATCCCGCGCCTTGCTCGTGGAACCTCGACGGAACGCCATGTACCCGCCGAAGATCAGGAACGGGAAGATCAGAGTGATGTCGAAGGAAAGCACCTGGACGATCAGGGTCGTGCCGACATTGGCGCCGAGCATCACCGCCAGTGCGGGGATGAGGTCCACGGCGCCCCCGGCCGTGAAAGATGCCACCATCAGGGCGGTGGCAGTGCTGCTCTGAAGCACCGTCGTCACCCCGACGCCGGCCAGGAAGGCCCGCAGCCGCGTCCGAAGCCCCACGCCGAGAATCCAGCGCAGATCACTCCCGAAGGCCCGTTGCACCCCGCTATTGACCATATTGATACCCCACAGCAGCAGGGCAATCTCACCAAGGAGGTGGATCAAGACGGAGGTTGCAGACATTCATTCCTCTAAGTTGCGGGCCGGAAACTCGATCGATCTGCTTAGTCCGCCTGTGACGATCCCGCAATCAGGTTGCCGGCTAATTATGCGATCGTACGCCGATTCTTTCCTAATTCGAGGGTGAATCAGGGTTCACCTAAGGTCATGGCCGGGTGGGGCGGCGCTGCAGTCTAGGCCGCCGGCAGGTGCAGCCACTCGACGAAAGCGTTGATAATCAGATTGACGGACAGGGCCGCGAGGATCACGCCCATGATCCGGCGCAGAACATTCGTGCCGCCCCGGCCGATCAGGCGGCCGATTCCGTCCCCCAGGAGGAAGATCACCAGCATCATCGCAAGGACGACACCAAGAACGGCAAACGTGACCGTTTGCTCGGGGATCGTGAACCGATTGTTGTCGGTCAGGATGATGATGGCCAGCATGGCCCCGGGACCGGCGATGATCGGTGTCGCGAGGGGGTAGATCGCCGTGCTGAGAGCGGTGCCGGCAGGCTCCAAGGGCGACTTCGCCGCCGCGTGAGGTTCGCCGAGCACCATCGTGAGCGAGAACAGGAGCAGGATGATGCCGCCCGCGATCTGGAACGAGATGAGCGAGATGCCCATGGCATGGAGCACGAACTGACCCGCGATGCCGAAGAACAGCAGGATGAAGAACGCGAACGCGACGGCCAGCACGGCAGCACGCCGCCGTTCTGCGCGCTCAAGTTCAGAGGTTGCCCCGAGGAAGAGCGTCAGATGACTGATCGGGTCGAGCATGGCCCAAAGCGTGAAGAACTGGTTCACGATGAGATTCTGATCGTCCAACATGCGGCTGTTCCATCTTCCTGTCCGATCTCTTTAGGTCAGGAAGCTTGCGCCACGATGAGGCAGGCGGCACAACCGGGTCGAGCAACGGCGCTTTCACGATCAGGAAGGTTTCGCGCAATGGCAATTCCGAACACGATGCGACAGATCCGTTTCGAGGGTGCAGGCGGCCCCGAGGTCATTCGGCTCGAAAACGCTCCGGTTCCTCATCCAGGACCCGGTCAGGTCCTGATCGAGGTGGCGGCTGCGGGCGTGAACCGCCCCGACTGCATCCAGCGCGCCGGCGCCTATCCTCCCCCACCTGGAGCAAGCGATATCCCGGGACTGGAGGTATCCGGCCGGGTCGCCGCGCTTGGCGAAGGGGTCACGTCGCTGAATGTGGGTGACGAGATCTGCGCCCTCCTCTCCAGCGGCGGCTACGCGGATTATTGTATCGCGGACGAGGCCCTCTGCCTGCCGGTTCCGGGACCATTGTCTCTCCTCGAGGCCGCCGGCGTTCCAGAGACCTATTTCACGGTATACGACAATGTCTTCACCCGGGGACGCCTCCAGTCCGGTGAGGCCTTTCTGGTCCATGGAGGCTCCAGTGGGATCGGATCGACCGCAATCCAGCTCGCCAAGGCGGCAGGCGCTACGGTCTATGCAACCGCAGGCTCGCCGGAAAAATGCGCGTTCTGCCGCTCGCTGGGCGCGGATGCCGCCATCGACTATCGGGAACAGGATTTCGTCGAGGAGATCCGCAACCTGACGGACAAGCGTGGGGTCGACGTGATCCTCGACATGGTCGGCGGGTCATACATCGCCCGCAACATCTCTGTTCTGGCCGTGGAAGGGCGTCTGGTGCAGATCGCCTTCCTGCAGTCGAGCAAGGCAGAGATCGACTTCAGGCACATCATGGTGCGTCGCCTGACGGTCACGGGTTCGACCCTGCGTCCTCGCTCGGTCGCGCTCAAGGCCACGATCGCGGACGGGCTGCGCCGGAACGTCTGGCCGCTCCTCGAAGCCGGAGCCGTCCGACCCGTCATACACGCCACCTTCCCTCTCGAGGAGGCCCGTGCTGCCCATGAGCTGATGGAATCGAGCGCCCACCAGGGCAAAATCCTCCTTGAAGTGCGCCGCGCATAATTTTCGCGCCGTTCGGCGCCTAATTCCTGAAAAGAAGGCGTGGCGCGAGAAAGCCCACGCCCGTGATGAGGCAGGCCATCACGACGAGGACGACGCCGACCGGCAGAACCGCGAGCGCGCCGCCGACGATCAGAGGGCCCGCTCCCTGGGCGGCGAAGATGCAGAAGGCGAATAGAGCGACGGCAGAACCCGTGGCACCGGGCGCGAGTTCGGCCGCATGAGTCTGAAACTTGTTGTGGAGCATGAAGTAGCAGAGCCCCAGCATCATGAACGAGGCGACGTTCCATGCCCATGGCAGAGGAAGCGCGAAAATGATCAGAGCGAGGCCGCCGCCGAGCCCGCCGATGCGGCTCATCCTCGTAGGGCCGAGAACGCGGATGATGCTCCGAACGGTGAGAGCATAGAGTACGCCGCCGAGGCCGAACCCTCCCAGCACGAGACCGGCCTCGAAGGCGCCGGTCCCGAACCGTGCCGCAAGAATGGCCGCCACGAAGGGAAACGTCCCGTACGCGACCGTCGCTCCGACGAAGACCATGCCGAAGAACAACGGGGCCCGGTGGGCTGACAGGATCGGTCCATAGGAGCGAAAGATCGGACGGCGCTCGCTCCCTGCCCGTTCGGGCTTCTCTTTGGGGAGCGCCCGGATCGCAATGGCTGTCGCAATGCTCATGAGAACGGCTGTGACGAGGAACACGGCACGCCAGCCGAGGAAGGCCGAGATAAGGCCCGCCGCCGTCGCCCCAAGCATCTGCCCGAGGATCGATGCGATCAGAAAGCGGCCCAGCGCCACTTGCCGCTCCGACGCCTCCACGCTGTCGCTCAAGGCCGCGATCGCCAGCGGGATGATGCCCCCTGCTGCGAAGCCCGCGATGCCTCTTGCGACAGCAAGAGACGGAAAGCTCGGAGCCAATGCGCAGAGGACGAGCAGGACGGTCACGAGACTCCCGCACAGGAGGATCAGGCGCATCTTGCCGAAGGAATCCCCTACCGGCCCGAGGATTGGTTGACCGAAGGCATATGCGAGAGCAAAGGCCGTAACGAGAAACGAGGTCGCCGAGAGAGAGACGCCGAACTCCGCGGACAGCATAGGAACCATCGGGTCGACGATCCGGATGCCGAAGCCGCTTGCGAACGCGCAGGCTCCCAATGTCGCGGCGAGGCGGTTCATCGTCAGCCCAGAAGGCTCATGTACGGCGCCTTCGCACTTCCCGGATCACAGCGGAGTTGTCCCAATCGCCCTCCCCGTTCGACATGCAGCCCTCCAGGACATCCACGAGCACTTCGGCCAACGGCAGACGCTGACCGGCACGATGGGCCTCCTGGAGGATCAGGCGGAAGTCCTTCCGGCTCTGCGCGATCTTGCCCTGCGGGGCGAAATCACCCTCGATCATCTTCTGCCCCTTCACGTCCATGATCTGCGAATAAGCGGCGGACTCGCGGGCGATGGACAGGAAGCGCGACGAATCGAGGCCGATGCGTTCGGCGAAGGCAATGGACTCCGCAAGCGCGAGTCGGTTGAGGCCGAGCGCAAGGTTGATGGCGAGCTTCGCCCTGCTTGCGTCACCGGCTGCGCCGACATGGACGTGTCGCGGGTAGATCGCGGTGAGGACCTCCCGGCATTGCTCGGCAACGCCCGGATCGCCTCCGATCAGCCCCAAACCTTCGCCCTTCGCGACCTGACCGCTGCTCCCTGAGACCGGCGTATCCAGGAACGACGCCCCCCGATCGAGGACACGGGCCGCAAGTGCGGCAATGGTCGATGGGTCGCAGGTCGCGGTGCAGAGAATGGTCAGGGGCCGGTCAGCCGTGAGGAGGCCGCCCTCGCCTTCGATCACCTCCGCGACCTGCTCTCCGGTGAGGACTGCGATCAGGACCGTATCGCACTTCTTCGCAACATCGCTGATCGATGGTGCAGTCCTCCCGCCGATCGCCTCGAAGGCACGCTGCTTCGCCGGGTCGAGATCGAAGCCGGCAACCGGAAATTCGGCGCTCAGCAGACGTTGCGCCAGAGAGCTTCCCATGAGACCAAGTCCGATAAGGCCGATCTCTCGTGGCATCGCGGAATTTCCTTCAAACGGCTGTCGCCGGGACATCGGACATGGACGCCTCGGAGGCCTCGTCCGCCATCAGTGTCTCGATGATCTGATAGAGCGTCGTGAAATCGCGATCCGCCATGCCATGCTCCACGGCCCGTGATAGAAGCCGCTCCGTCAGCGGGGCGTAGTGGCCCGAAAAGCTCATCTCGCGCTGCATCTCGACAGCCATGGCCAGATCCTTTGCCAGGTTCGAAACTGGAGAGCGTCCATCGAAAGTTCCGGACAGGATGTGGTTCGGGAAACGCACCTCGCTGATGAAGCTCCTGGCATTACCCGCATTCAGCACCTCGACCGCATCTGACAGGCGGATGCCGGCACGTTCCGCCATGTGGCACCCCTCGCTCGTCGCCAGGAAGATCGTGTGACAGATCATGTTGTGCACGAGCTTCATCATGTGCCCGGACCCGGTGGAACCGAGATGAAAGATCCGTGCCGCAATGACGTCGAGGACCGGCCGGATGCGGTCGAGGTCTGCCGCGGGTCCACCTGCCATCAATGTCAGCCGCCCCTGATCCGCCGCCTGCGCCCCGCCCGTCATTCCGGCATCGAGATAGGCTCGGCCGTGGCTCGCTGTGAGACCTGCGAGACGCTTCGTCGCCTCGGGATGGGAGGTCGTCAGATCCACCAGGACTTGGCCTCGAGCCTCCGTCGAGAGGATGCCCTGGGGCCCGGTCAGGCACTCCTCGATCTCGGCGCTGCCCGGAAGGACGAACAGAATGGCCGAGCACACCCGGGCGAGCTCGGCTGGTGGGGCAAACGCAACCTGATCCGACAATCCGGCGTGGGCTCTAGCGCTTTCGCCTGCATCCCAGGCGCCAGCCAGCCGGCCGGCCGCATCCAGTCGCCGTGCGATGCCTCCTCCCATTCGGCCAAGACCGATGACGCCCACATCTCTGATTGTCGTCATGCCGGCTTCGTCGAACCTCCGCGCATGAGGCTGAGGAGCGGCGTGAGGGCAACGAGAGCCGCCGCACCCAGCAGCGCTGCCGACAGAGGATGTTGAACGAAGATCAGAGGATCCCCCGCGGAGCTGATCATGGCCTGCTGAAGCGAGCGCTCCAGGATCGGGCCGAGGATCATTGCAAGCACTAGGGGCGCGGCCGGAAACCCGGTCTTGCGCAGCAGGTATCCGAAGATCCCGAACCCGATCATGACTCCGACGTCGAAGGTGGAGTTATGAACGCTGTAGGCGCCGACGACGCAGATCACCACGACGACGAGAGCCAGCAGACTGTACGGCACCTGCAGAAGCTTCACCCACAGCCCGACGAGCGGCAGGTTCAGCGCGAGCAGCATGACGTTGCCCAGATACATGGAGGCGACGGCGCCCCAGAAGATGTCCGGATGTTCGGCGATGAGCTGCGGCCCTGGCCTGATGCCATGGATCATGAGGGCCACGAGGATCATGGCGATCGAGGCATTGCCAGGAATGCCAAGTGTCAGGAGCGGAATGAAGGACGAGACCGACGCCGCATTGTTGGCGGATTCCGGCGCGGCGACACCCTCGATGGCGCCGTGGCCGAACTGCTCGGGATGCTTGGAGATCTTTTTCTCCACTGCATAGGACACGAAGGAGCTGATGATGGCACCTCCTCCCGGCAGAATGCCGATGAAGAAACCGAAGAACGATCCGCGGGCGATGGGCGCCCAGGCCCGTTTCCAATCCTCCCGCGTCGGGAAGATGCTCTTGATTCCAGGCTTCACGGCAACGGGCTGCTCCGGAGACTCCAGGTTGCTGAGCACTTCCGCGATCCCGAACAGCCCCATGGCGACGACGACGAAATCCAGGCCGTCCGTCAGGTTCGGAATTCCGAAGGTGAAGCGCTCTGCCCCGAGAACGGGATCCAACCCGACGGTCCCGAGGAGGAGCCCGAGGATGGTCATGACAAGGCCCTTCAGGGCAGAGCCGCCCGAGAGGTAGACCGCCATGGTGAGGCCGAGGAGAACGAGCGAAAAATACTCGGCCGGCCCGAACCGAAGTGCGAAATCCGCCAGGATCGGGCTGATGAGCGACAGGCCGAGCACTCCGAGGGTGCCGGCGATGAACGAGCCGATCGCCGCGATGCCCAAGGCGGCGCCCGCTCGTCCGGCGCGCGTCATGCGGTATCCGTCGAGGCAGGTGACGACCGAGCCGGCTTCTCCCGGAATGTTGAGGAGGATCGAGGTGGTCGATCCGCCATACATGGCTCCGTAGAAGATGCCCGCGAGCATGATCACGGCCGAGACCGGCTCCATGCCGTAGGTCAGCGGGAGCAGCATGGCGATGGTCGCCGGGGGGCCGAGCCCCGGTAGCACGCCGATCGCGGTTCCGAGGACGGCGCCGAAGCCCGCATAGGCCAGGTTCCAGGGAGACAGCGCGACGGCGAATCCACTGGCAAGATTTTCCAACATCCTCGCGTGCCTCTAGTGACCGAACAACGCGCCGAGAATTCCCTCCGGCAACGGCACATCCAGCACCCGATCGAAGAGAAGATAGCTGCCGATCGACAGAAGGACGGCCGGCAGCAGAGACCGCAGTCCGAGACGGACACCCAGGACCAGGAGCAACACGACCGAGAGTGCAGCGGTCGCGAGCACGTAGCCAAGAGGATCGAGCATCACGACGAACGCGATAAAACCCGCGGTCGCGAGCAGTGGTCGTCGCACCTCCACGAACGGCTCGCCACCCGAGCTGTGCCCGCGCCAGTCCTGAACGAGCAGGAGCGATGAGAGGACGACCAGCCCGACCCCTCCCAGGAACGGAAAGAAGCCCGGCTGCGGCTCGCTCGGCGTACCGACCTGGAGCCGGACCGCTCCGACGATCGCTCCCAGACCCAGCAGGAGAAAGAATCCTCCTGCGATCATATCGCCGGACTTGAGGCCACGATGCTGCACGGTCTGGCCCTTATTTCTTCAGGGAGGTACCAAGTTCCTTGTGGAGGTCGAATTCAGCGCGCCAGACCTTCCCGAACTCGTCCGGCCCCAGATATTGAATGCGGTCGCCGAAGGATTTGATCATTGCCTGAACCGTCTTGTCCTCGGTCATCTTCTTGCAGGCATCCGCAAGCTTCTCGATGACGGGACGAGGCGTTCCTTTCGGTGCCAGCATTCCGCGCCAGAGATAATAGACGACGTCGACGCCCTCCTCCTTGGCTGTCGGGACGTTCGGGAAGCTCGGGTCACGCTCGTCGTCCAGAACGGCGAGCGGTCGCAGCTTGCCCGACTGAATATAGGAGATGAATGTCGTGGTCGGGTTGATGGCGACATCGACGTGTCCGCCAAGAAGCGCGAGGGTCGACGGCCCGCCGCCATCGTGGGGAACATTCCGGCTCTCGATTCCCGTAATCTTCGAGATCTGTTTCCATGTGAGATCGGCCTGGCTCCAGGGGCCGGCATTGCCGAACACGAGCTTGCCAGGATTGGCCTTCGCCCAGGCAATCATTTCCTTGAATGTTTTATAGGGAGCGTCGGGCTTCGCCGCGACCATGACGGGGCTGTAGTTGATACGGCAGATCGGATCGAGATCATTCGGCCCCTTCGAACGTCCCTCAACGGCCGGAAGAGTGGTGCTCCAGTTTGGACCTCCGAACAGGATCGTATAGCCGTCCGGCGCGGCTTTGGCGACTTGATCCGACCCAATGGCTCCGCCCCCGCCCGGCTTGAGCTGTATGATGATCGGTTGTCCGAGGTACTCGTTCGCAACGCTCGTGACCGCGCGCGCTGTCATGTCGTGCGAGCCGCCAGCCCCTGACGGAATGATCAGCGTGATCGGCTTGCTCGGGAACTCCTGCGCTGATGCCGTGCCCAAACACAGACTCGCTGCAAGGAGAGAAATCGCAGCGGTGCCGCACGTGCTTGCCAACTTCATTGACCGTCCTCCACTTCGCTCTCTCTTCCTTTCCTCCTTCTTGTGAGGAGGTTGATCAGTCCGGCCTAGCGTGGGGCTCGGACGCGCTTGGATTTTTGGGCTCGTACGGTGCAGAACGTCTGCTTCTCCGGAGCCGCGGAAAAGATTGCGTTGCCGCTCAACCGGTTGTCAATTGTCGACTACCCTCGGCTCGGCGCGATGAAACCCTGACGATCGTTCAGTGACGCGGTTCGCCTCGTGACGTCTTCCCCTGAACCCGGCAACCACGTAAACCGGTGCCTGCGATCGTTTTCTAAAAGATCAGTTTTGGCAAAGGCTTGCGGTCAATCTCGCGTCGGCTGCTTCCCGTTCGAACCAGAAGCGCTGAATCACGAAAACAGATAACAAACAGCAGATATTATAATGGACCTGATGACTCGGCAGGTCGCAGCAAACATTGTAGCACACCAGTTGTTGCGGGTGGCCAGCGCGAGGGCAGAGCATGCGGATTTGTCTGTCGGGTTATCAGGGACCGGCATCGGTCCACACGCGCGGTCTACATGACTTCGCCCGTCGTCTCTTTTCGAAGGGATGGGAACCACAAGTCCAGGAGGACGTGACGACGGCCGGGCAAGCGGCAAAGGCGCTTTTCTCCGCTGTTGAGAGCGAGGATGCACATGTCTGCTACATGGCATCCGGCTATCTGACCTCCCGTGTGCCGTCGCTCGCCGTTCTCGACCTGCCTCTTACGGTTCACGACCGGCTGGCAGCACATCGGGCCTTGGATGGCGAGGCCGGCCGCGTCTTGTCCCATGACGTCGAGCGAATGACAGGCCTGCATGTCCTCGGCTACTGGGACAATGGCCTCCGCCATATCTCAAATAGGACGAGGCCCATTCGATCTCCCCAGGACTGCTCCGGTCTCGTCATCCGTACGCTGGACAATGAACTCTACCAGAGAACCCTTCGCGCATTCGGATTTCGCCCTGTTGTGACCGACGTCAGCGAACTCCGCCAAGCGATCGCCAACGGTACGGTCGATGCCCAGGAAAATCCCCTGACGAACATGCTGAATTTCGGGATTCATGAGCATCACCGGTATCTCAGCCTCACCGGACATATCTTCGGCGTCGCCCTGCTCGTCTGTCGCTCCTCATGGTTCAAGGCATTGCCGCTGGACGTATCCATTGCCCTCTCCACAGCTGCCGCAGCCGCGACACAGCTACAGCGTGAACTCGCACTGGAGGAGGATCGGATCGTCTTGTCACGGCTTCAGGAAGCTGGCGTCGAGATCATTTCTCAGGATGATCTCCGCCTGGCGGAATTCCTAGATGCGGCGGCTCCCGTCCTGGCCGGTGCGATGGCTGGGCTCGACGAGCAGCTCATACGAGCATACTTCAGGGATCGGAACTTCCCGCTTTGATCCGATAGCTGGATCCCATTGTCGGATGTCAATGATGCCGTGCCGTGGACGCAATGTCGTCCGGCATCGGCCACGCCACGTCCATAGTGATTGAGCCGGATTCCAATCGTTGAAACGCGAAATCGGTATCCGACCTTCAATCAAAGGCGATCAAGCGCGCCTCATCGCTCTTCTCTCCGACAGAGGAGAACTCGCTCGCATTGACACTCTGGTCTTTTTGTTTTTCAATCGATAAATAAGATCAACATGAGGAGGAAATTCATGCCGCAACCGGTGAACCGGGCTGCCATCTACGAGGCTGCCGACAAGCTGTCCAACTGGGGGCGGTGGGGTAAGGACGACCAGATCGGAACCCTCAACAACGTCTCCCCGGAGGACATCGTTTCGGCCGCGAAGCTGATCCGCAAGGGCAAGGCGTTCGCTCTTGGACTGTCGCTGAAGGAGCCTATCCAATCAGGGCTCTTCGGGGGGCGCTGGAACCCGATTCATACCATGCTTGCAACGGGCACGGACGCCGCATCCGGGAATCAGGATGACCCGTCGCCGTACCTCCGATACGCCGACGACGCCATCAACATGCCGTGCCAGGCCTCGACCCAGTGGGACGCGCTCTGCCACATCTTCCTCGACGACAAGATGTACAATGGGTACGACGCGAAGCTGGTCGACGCCCGTGGAGCGAAAAAGCTCGGGATCGAGAACGTTCGCGACAAGATGGTCGGACGTGGCGTTCTGCTCGATGTCGCACGCTGGAAGGGCGTCGACTCACTTGCGGACGGCTATGGCATCACCATCGAGGACCTCGAGGGCTGTGCTGCGGCTCAGGGCGTCGAGCTCCGCAAAGGCGACTTCGTCATCGTCAGGACAGGTCACCAGGAGCGCTGTCTCGCAAAGGGCGACTGGGCAGGCTATGCGGGAGGCGACGCACCAGGCTTCGCCTTCGAGACCTGCTACTGGATCCGGGAGAAGGACATCGCTGCAATCTGCTCCGATACCTGGGGATGCGAGGTGCGTCCGAACGAGACCAAGGATGCCAATCAGCCCTGGCACTGGGTCGTCATTCCGGCGATCGGGATTTCGATGGGCGAGATTTTTTATCTGAAGGAGCTCGCCGAAGACTGTGACGCCGACGGTGTCTATGAGTTCTTCTTCGTTGCTCCGCCGCTCCATCTACCTGGTGGCGCAGGCTCGCCGATCAATCCTCAGGCCATCAAATAGGCGCAGTAGCCTTAAATGCACAGGCGGCGCTCTGGTGACAGCGCGCCTTCAGCGTCGGGCTTCGGTGATCATCCGTACCGCCAGAGCGGCCAGTACGGTTCCCATGAGCCACCTTTGGACACCCAGCCAGGTGGGACGCCCCGCCAGGAACACGGCGATCGAACCTGCGGCGCAGGCGATCGCCGTGTTGACGCTCACGCTGATGGCGATTTGCAGCGAGCCCAGCACGATCGATTGTGACAGCACGCTGCCGGCCGTCGGATCTATGAATTGCGGCAACAGCGACAGGTACATGACCGCGATCTTGGGGTTGAGCAGGTTCGTCACGAACCCCATGAGGAACAGTCGCTGCGGACTGTCCTGCGGGAGATCGCGTACTGCGAAGGGAGACTGACCTCCCGGTCGGATCGACTGCCGGGCAAGATAGAGAAGATAGAGTGCTCCGCCGATCCGCAGTGCGTCATAGGCGTAGGGGACAGCGAGAACTAAAGCGGTGATGCCAAAGGCGGCACAAAGCATATAGATGACGAAGCCGAGCGCCACACCTCCAAGGGAAATGAGCCCTGCTGCCCTGCCCTGGCAGATCGAGCGTGAAACGAGATAGATCATGTTAGGGCCGGGCGTCAGCACCATGCCCAGTGCAACGAGACCGAAAGCCAGCAGATTTGAGATCTCAGGCATGGCGAACCTTTCAACCTGTCTACGGCGCGAGCATAGCGCTCACAGGTGCAAAGCAAACCGCTTATGGCCTCTGGTCCGCACCCAGACAAGGTCGTATCGCCGCCAGTCCCGCCAATTCCCGGGGGCTATTCACCGAGGTGGAATGTGACTGCGCCAGCAAGAACGAGAAACATCGCCAGAATCTTCATTGGGCTGATAGATGTCTCCCGAAGGCCCCAGAGTCCAAAGCCGTCCGCCGTGACCGCTCCGATCATCTGACCCAGAATGACCGAGAGCAGGAAAAGCACGCTTCCCGTCTTGGGAACGACCAAGAGGCTCCCAACCACGAAGACAGCACCGGTAATGCCGCCTATCCAAGTCCACCACGGCGCTGTCGCCGCATGAGACCAGTCCGGTTTTTCCCTCACGGTGAAAAGCGCGAAGATGACGACGAGGATCA
>JAFAAP010000305.1 GCA_023426505.1 Pseudomonadota bacterium | reverse complement strand
ATCACCGGCATGGTCGAGAAGCCCCCGAAGGGCACGGCCCCGTCCAACTACATCATCTCCGGCCGCTACATCCTCCAGCCCGAGATCTTCGACCTCCTGTCCAACCAGCAGCGGGGCGCCGGCAACGAGATCCAGCTCACGGACTCGATGATCCGCCTGATGAAGGACCAGAAGTTCTACGGCATGAAGTACGAGGGCCGGACCTACGATACCGGCTCCAAGGTCGGCTTCCTCATGGCGAACGTGGCCTATGCGCTCGAGCGCGAGGATCTGGGCCCGGCCTTCCGGCAGGAGCTCGAGGCCTTCCTGCGCCAGAAGTAGGCAGCGCGCGAGGGTTCCGCGTGGCCGCCCCTCTGTGCTAGAGGGCGGCCATGGCACTTGCTCAGACCCCCGCACCCTCCGCCGATCAGGCCGTCGCCTCGGCCCTGCGCACCCTCGCGACCGAACGGGATGGGATCGCCATCCTGATGGAGGCGATCGGCAACGGCCTCGGCTCCGTCTTCACGGCGGCCGTCGACCGGATCGCGGCGGCGCCGGGGCGCGTGATTGTGTCCGGCATGGGCAAGTCGGGCCATGTGGCCCGCAAGATCGCCGCCACCCTCGCCTCCACCGGCACCCCGTCCCATTACGTCCACCCGGCCGAGGCCAGCCACGGCGACCTCGGCATGATCCAGCAGGACGACGTGATCATCGCCCTGTCCTGGTCGGGCGAGACCTCGGAGCTGGCCGACCTGATCGGCTACGCCAAGCGCTTCCGGGTCCCGCTCATCGCTTTGACGTCGAATGCGCAATCGACCCTGGGACATGCGGCCGATCTGTGCCTCGCCCTGCCGAAGGCCGACGAGGCCTGCCCGAACGGCCTCGCCCCCACCACCTCCACCACCATGCAGCTGGCCCTCGGCGACGCCCTCGCCATCGCGCTCCTCGAGCGGCGCGGCTTCACGGCGGAGCATTTCCGGGTCTTCCACCCGGGCGGCAAGCTGGGCGCCCGGCTCAAGCTCGTCCGCGACGTGATGCACAAGAACGAGCGCCTGCCGATCGTCGGCGTCGAGGCGCGCATGGACGAGGCCATCGACGAGATCGGCCGCAAGGGCTTCGGTTCGGTGATCGTGGTGCATTCGGACGGAACGCTGGCCGGCATCGTCACGGACGGCGACCTGCGCCGCAATCTCCGCCCGGACCTGCGCTCGCTGCCGGTCTCGGACATCATGACCCGGACGCCCCGCACCATCGCGCCGGACGACCTGCTCGCGACTGCCCTCGAGATTCAGGAAACCTCCAAGATCACCGCCCTGATCGTGGTGGAGAACCAGAGGCCCATCGGCCTCGTACACTACCTGGACCTGCTGCGGGCGGGGGCGGCCTAAGGATCGTCCACCACCAGGGTCGCGCCTTCGACCCGAACGACGCGGACCTTGGCGCCGGCAAAGCGATCTGCGCCGGTCACGCGCCACGAGCTGTCCCCGACCCGGATCCGCCCCTCCCCGTCCTTGATGGGTGTCTCCAGGGTAAAGACCTTTCCGACGAGGGACTGGCCGCGCTGGTTGAGCTGGTTGGCCTGCGTATCCTGTTGGGGGCTCGGGCGCATGAGGGTTCGCCCCAGGACCACCGCCGCGATGGAGAGGCCTGCGAAGACGAGAGCGGCCACCTGCCAGGACAGGCCGAGCGCCGCATCGACCAGCCCCGTGACGATGGCCGCGAGGCCTAGCCAGATGAAGAAGACGCCCGGCGCGAGCAGCTCAAGCCCGATCAGCACGATCCCTAGAATGATCCAGGCCCAGGCGCCCAGGCTGACGACGGCATCGACGATCATGGTCGCTCCGGCGCCGGGGCGACGCTCGGGACAGTGCGGACGCCCTTCACGGCTCCGGCCCCGTCGTTGAACACGGCCCTGGTCAGCTCGGCGATGCCTCCGAGGGTTCCTGCGAGGCCGGCCGCCTCGATGGGCACGATCACGACCTTCTGGTTCGGGGCCGAGGCCAGGGTGCGGATCGCGTCGATGTACTTTTCCGCCACGATGAAGTTGGCGGCGGCCAAGTCGCCTCGGGTGATGGCGTCGCTCACCATCGTGGTCGCCTTGGCCTCCGCCTCGGCGAGGCGCTCCCGGGCCTCGGCATCCCGGAAGGCTGCTTCCTTGCGTCCCTCCGCCGAGAGGATCTGGGCCTGCTTGTCGCCCTCGGCGCGCAGGATCTCGGCCTGGCGCAGGCCTTCGGCCTCGAGCACGGCGGCGCGCTTTTCGCGCTCGGCCTTCATCTGCCGCGCCATGGCGCCGGCAAGATCGGCCGGCGGCACGATGTCCTTGATCTCGACGCGGGTGACCTTGGCGCCCCAGGGCGAGGCGGCGGCGTCTACGACCCGCAGGAGCCGCTCGTTGATCTCGTCCCGGTGGGACAGGAGCTCGTCGAGGTCCATGGAGCCCACGACCGTGCGGATATTGGTCATGGTGAGCATGAGGAGCGCCTGGTTGAGGTTCGAGACCTCGTAGGAGGCGCGCGCCGCGTCGAGCACCTGGAAGAACGCCACCGCGTCGATGGTGACGCCGGCATTGTCCCGCGTGAAGGCCTCCTGGCTCGGAACGTCGAGCACCTGCTCCATGACGTTCACCTTCTTGCCGATCTGCTCGATGTAGGGAAGGATCAGGCCGAGCCCAGGGCCCAGGGTGCGGGAGTAGCGCCCGAACCGCTCGACCGTGTAGGCATAGCCCTGCGGCACGGTCCTCACACCCATGGCGATCGTCACGATGACGACGAGGACCAGCGCCCCTACGAAGAGATCGAACCCGAACGGCATGAGGCCTCCCGACAACGAGACGGTGTTGCGTGAGGCTTAGCTTTATCCGAAAGCCTTGAAGCCGCCTAGATCCAGCCCTGGAGCTCCCGCTCCACCACATGCCGGATCACTTTCATGCCATCCTGGCTGTCGTTGAGGCAGGGCAGATAGGCGAACTGCTCGCCGCCGTGATGCATGAAGATCTCGCGGTTCTCCCCGTCGAGCTCCTCAAGGGTCTCGAGGCAGTCTGCCGAGAAGCCGGGCGCCACGATGGCCATGCGCTTCACGCCGCTCTTGGCCAGGGCCTCGACGGTCTTGTCCGTATAAGGCTGCAGCCACTCGGCGGTGCCGAACCGCGACTGGAAGCTCATGCGGAACTTGTCCGCCGGCCAGCCGAACTTCTCGCGCATCAGGCGCCAGGTCTTCACGCACTGGCAGTGGTAGGGATCGCCCTTGAGCAGGTATTCCTTCGGCACCCCATGGAAGGAGACGAGGATCACCTCCGGCTCGAAGGGCAGCTTGGCGAGGTCGCGCTTCATGGAGTCGACCACCGCGTCGATATAGACCGGATCGTCGTAGTAGGGCGGCGACACCCGGACCGTCGGCTGCCAGCGCATCTCCATGAGGGCCCGGAAGGCCTGGTCGCAGGCCGTCGCCGAGGTTGCGGCCGCATATTGCGGATAGAGCGGCACGAGGAGGATGCGGTCGCAGCCCTGGTCGAGGAGCGCCTGGATGCGCTCGCGCACCTCCGGCTTGCCGTAGCGCATCGCCCAGTCGACCGTGACCTTGTCGCCGGCGACGGTCTTCAGGTGATCCGCCAGCTGCTCCGCCTGGCTGCGGGTGATGGTCTTGAGCGGCCCCTCGTCTCGCTCGTTGTTCCAGATCGACGCGTAGTCGCGTCCCTTGGGGCCGGGACGCTTGGTGAGGATGATGAGGTTGAGGATCGGCCACCACAGGAGGCGCGGGGTCTCGATGACCCGGCGGTCGGAGAGGAATTCCTTCAGATAGCGCCGCATCGGCCAGTAGCTGGTGCCCTCGGGCGTGCCGAGATTGAGGAGCAGCACGCCGATCCGCCCCATACTGACGGTGGGATGGTCCACCGGCCGCACACCCTGTTGCAGATCGGCCAGCTTGACTGTCTCGTTCATCGAAAAACCCCTTGGCGAACCGGATTGCGGATCGCAGTTCTTGTCGGGCCCTAGATAGTCGGTCCGGGCACGCACGCCAACGGGAGCCGGTGTCACGTTTGCGGGAAATCCGCGGTCCTCAGGCGGCCGGATCGAGGAAGGTGGCCTTCTTCAGCACCGCATCAATGGAGACCTGGAGACCCTGCGGACGAAAGTCCATCTCGACCTTGGCGTTGAGCTGCGTCGCCAGCACCCGGTGCAGCAGGCGCGACCCGAAGCCCTGGCGTGTCGGCGGGGACACGGCAGGTCCTCCGCTCTCCTTCCAGCGAAGCTTGAGCCTGAGACCCTCGGGCTGCGTCTCGGACGTCCAGGAGACCGCGACCTTGCCGGTGCTCACCGACAAGGCGCCGTACTTTGCCGCGTTCGTGGTGAGTTCGTGGATCGCCATGCCGATGGGAACCGCCGCCTCGGACGGCAGCTCTGCGGCGGGGCCGTCGAGCACCACGCGCTCGCCCGCATCGTCCTTGTAGGGCATCAGCTCCTTATCGAGGATCTCTCGCAGAGACGCGGTCTGCCACACCGCTTCGGTCAGCAGGGAATGGGTGTTGGCGAGCGAGATGATGCGGCCGACGAAGGCCTCGTAGAAATCGTCGACATTGGATGTGGCGCGGGCGGTGGCGCCAACCACGGCTTGCACCGTTGCAAGCGTGTTCTTCACGCGGTGATGCAGTTCGCGGATGAGGAGGGATTGCTGGGCCTGGGCCTGCCGGCGCTCCGCGATCTCGTGCTGTGCGGCCTGATAGAGGCGCCCGTTGTCGATAGCGATGGCCGCCTGCGCCGCAAGGCCCACCATGAGGCGCTCGGACCGTTCCGTGAAGACGCCCGGCTTCTCGTGGCCGAAGAAGAGGCCGCCATAGACTTCGCCCGTCCGCGACACCACCGGGATGGCAAGGTAGCTGCGGACCGGCAGATGACCCTCGGGCATGCCCTTGTGAGGCTCGTGGTGTCCGTATCGGGGATCCTTGGTGATGTCGTCCGAGCGGATGATGCCGGTGCCCTCGAAGGTGGGTGCGAACACCTGCGTGTTGTGGGGCATGAGAAACTGGGAAAATTTTTCCTTCGGGGCCCCGGACAGGGCGTAGAGCGTGTAGCTCTCGTCGTTCTGGTCGACGACGTTGTAGAACAGGGCCCCGAACTGGGCTCCCGTCAGCTCCACGCCGGCATCCGTGATGCTCTGGACGACCCGGTCGAGATCGAGCTCGGCCGAGAGGGCGGCCCCGGTCCGGTTGAGGATCTCGAGCGCGTTGGTCTCGGATTGCAGCGCCCGCGTCCGCGCCGCCACTTCCCGTTCGAGAACTTCAGCGTTCGCGGCCTGCTCGCGAAACTGCTGGGAGGCCATCGCCGTCAGAGCCAGGAGAGCGAGCAGCGCGATCAGGGCGAAGACGCCGTAGAGCCGCACCTGGGCAATCCAAGGGTTCCAATAGGCGCTCTCCGGCACGCTGACCCGGACATAGAGCGGAAGGTCCGAGACCTGATAGTAGGAGCCGATGCGCCGCTGCCCCTGACTCTCGTAGGTGTATGTGCCTGAGCGGGCGTCGGTGCGGATCGCCCGGTCGAAATCGTCCTTGACGGTCGGCACGAAGGACAATCCGTCCGGCGGCGGAGGATACTGGGCGAGGACCTGGGAGTCCTCGCGCAGGAGGGTGATGCGGCTCCCCTTCGGGAGCCTCGGCTTGCCCCAGTAATCGTTGAAATAGGACAAGGCCACGCTGACCGATACGATGCCCCGGAAGGAGCCCGCCGGATACTGGAGGCGGCGGCTCACCAGGAAGGTGGACTCGCGCGTAAGATGGCCGCGAACCGGCGTTCCCACGTAAAGGCCGCGATCGTTCGTCGCCTGCAGCTTGAAGGCATCCTGATCGGCCATGCTCGAGTCCGGCGGAGGGAACTGCATCGACGTCATGCGAAGACGCCCGTTCGCGTCGTTCAGCCAGATATTATCGACGTAAGGCAGTGCCGTCTTGATCGCGCGAAGCTGCTCCCAGACCATTCGTGAGGGCTCGATCGTGTACCAGCTCTCATCCTCGATCAGGGCAGCCGTCTGCTTCAGGGCAAGGTCCGTCACCTCGAACAGCCGCGCCGCATGATCGGCCATGAAGAATGCCGTGCTTCTCGTCTCCTCGGCGCTGCGCTGCATGAGGCGGGCGCGCTGCTCCCAGGCGATGTAGCCGAAAGTCAGGAAGATGAAGCCGACCCCGAAAACACCCATGATCAGGGAGAGGCGACCGCGCGTCAGCGACCGCTTCTGCCGTCTGAGGGCCGAACTTGAGGGAAACGAACGCGTAGGAGCCTGCAACGGTGGGGTCGCTCTGGTTTTCTGAGCTGTGCTGCCACGCACCATGGCACAGCCGAGAGTGTCCATGAACTCTAAATTTGGAGCGGGAGAACGCCTTTCTGTCCGCACGTCCGGGCATAACCTTACGGAAGTCCCACTTCGATGCGCCCCATGGTCACGTCGGTCCGGCGTTCCAACGAAAACGCCGGGACCTCATCGGTCCCGGCGTCTCCGACAGTCTTGACGTTAGGTTAGCGAAGAACGACGCGACCTTCCACCTTCGGAGCGACCTTGCCGGCCTTCGTGACGTAATCGATGACCTGGCCGGCCATGAGCTGGCTGGCCGACACGTCGACGAGCTGCTTGCCGTCCGTGAAGGCGCGATAGCCGTCGCCGCCGCGGGCCATGAAGTCGTTCGTGGCGACCTTGTAGGTCTTGGCCGGATCCAGCGGCTCGCCATTGATCTTCACGGACTTCACGCGGCTGCCGACCGGCTCCTTGAGGTCGACCTCGACCATCATGCCCGACACCTGCGGGAAGCGGCCGCCGAGCTCGCGCACCTGGCTCACGCCGTTCTCCAGCGCCGCCTTCAGCTTGTCGCCGGTCAGCTCCAGGAGAACCGTGGTGTTGCCGAACGGCATTTCCGAGAGGATGTCGCGGCGGGTCAGCTTCTGGCCGGCCTGATACTGCTTGTCCGCACGCAGACCGCCGCCGTTGGTGATGGCCACATCCGCGCCGACCGCCGCCTTCATGGCGTCGGCCACGAGGTTGCCCATGGCGGCCTCGCCGCCGCGCACGGTCGCCCGACGGCTGTCGAGAGGGGTCTCGGTCAGGCCGATCTCCACGTCGAGCTCCTTGGAGAGCTTGTCCTCGTAGCCCTTCACGACCGCTTCGATCTCCGGATCGGGCTTGACGGTCGCGCTGTCGACGATGCGGAAGTTCGGGGACCAGGTGACGGAGGTCTTGCCGTCCTTGGTGGCCTTCGTGACGGCGAGCTCGGTCACGACCACGTAATTGCCCTGGGATTCCGACTCCGTCAGGGTGACCTTGCCGTCATAGAAGGCGAGCAGGTGCTCGTCATGGCCGCCGATGATCACGTCCGCCCCGGCGGAACGGGCGAGGATCATGTCGACCTCGAGCGGCGTGTGGGCGATGGCGACCACGATGTCGGCGCCCTTCTCGCGCAGCTCCTTGGCCTTGGCGCGGCCCGTGTCGATGGTCGAGCGGAACTTGATGTCGCCCGGGCTCGATGCGATCGGCGTGTCCTCCGTGGTGAGGCCGAAGAAGCCGACCTTGATGCCCTGCACCTCCACGATCTTGTCGGCCTTGGTGTTGGCCGGCAGGCCGTTGCCGTCGACGATGTTGGTGGCCAGCACGTCGAACTTGGCGTCGGCCATGCGGGCCCGGAAGACGTCGGGCCCGAGATCGAACTCGTGATTGCCCGGAGCCATGGCGTCGACCCCCATCCGGTTCAGGATGTCGATCACGTGGGCGCCCTTGTCGAAGCCTGACAGGAGCGAGGGCGAGAGGGTATCGCCCGCGTGGATGAAGAACGCGTTGCCCTTGGCGCGCTCCTCCTTCACGACTGTCGCGAGCCGCGCGAAGCCGCCGCGCCCCTTCTCCGGGCTCATGCGATCGATGTCGTTGGTCTGGACGAAGCGGATGGTCACGGCTTCCTGAGCGAGAACCGAACCCGAGACCAGGAGGGAGAGGCCCAGGAGGCCGGCGCGAAAGGCTGCGACGGAACGGCTTTGCAGCATAGTCAGATAATCCTTGCGTAAGGTGCGGTCCACGGATGGCAAGGGTGAACCTAGACCAGCAACGTGTCACAGAAGTAACATGCTGTCGACGCTCTCCCGCAACGGGAACCCGGGCAATTCTGCACGGTTTTTCGTCACCTGGGCCAAAGCCTGCAAGAAGATTGTTTTCTTCCGGAAAGCTTTCCATCAGCCGGCGCCGAACCCTTCTTCACGAAAGGCTCCAGATCGATGACAGGTCCCGTCACCCAGGCGCTTGCGGGCTTTCGCGCCGACCCCGGCGCCGCAGCCTGGCGCACGCTTCCGTTCTTCACGGGAGGCGCCGCCGACCGGGTCGCCGAGCGCGTCGATACGGTCATCGCCGAGGGAGCGCAGATTCTGCCGCCGCCGGATCTGGTTTTCACCAGCCTCGTGCTGACGCCGCTCGACCGGGTGAAGGTGGTGATCCTCGGGCAGGACCCCTACCCGACCCCGGGCGACGCCCATGGGCTCGCCTTCTCGTATCGCGGATCGCGGCGCCTGCCGGCGTCCCTGCGGACGATCCTGGCCGAGATGGCCGAGGATCTGGGCCAGCCCATGCCGAAGACCGGGGATCTCTCGCATTGGGCGAAACAGGGCGTGCTGCTGCTCAACACGGCCCTGACAGTGGAGGCCGGCAAGGCAGGAGCGCATTTGAAGTTCGGCTGGGCGGAACTCGTGGACGAGGCCGTCGCGGCAGTCTCGGAACACCAGCCCGCCGTCGTGTTCCTGCTCTGGGGCGGATCGGCGCGCAAGCACGCGGTCCAGGTGGACCGGGCGAAGCACCTCGTCATCGAAGCCGGCCACCCCTCCCCGCTCAACCGCCTGCGCGATTTTCGAGGGACGCGCCCCTTCAGCCGCGCCAATGCGTGGCTGAAGGAGAAGGGGCTGGAGCCGATCGACTGGCGGTTGGACTAGCGCGGCCCGTCACTCCGCCGCCATCGGCAGCGGCTGCGCCGGGGCGCGGAAACGGGCGAGCAGTTCCGCCTCCTCCGCCTTCGCGGCCTTGAGGTTGCGCTCCTTGACGTGGCCGAAGCCCCGGATCTTCTGCGGGATAACCGCAAGGCCGACAGCCGTCGCGTGGTTGTCCGGCGTCAGCTTGTCCAGGATTTCCCGGACCAGCGCCTCGTAGTCCCTGATGAGCTGACGCTCGGTGCGGCGCTCGTGGGTGTAGCCGAACAGGTCGAGCGGCGTGCCGCGCAGCACTTTCAGAGGCGCGAGCACCCGCATGGCCTTCAGCATCCAGGGGCCGAAGCTCATCTTCTTCGGAAGGCCTGTGACCGGATCCTTCCGGGCCAGGACGGGCGGCGCCATGTGGAACTCGTAAGTGAGGTTCTCGCCCTCGAACGCCGACGCGACCTGACGCTCGAAATGGCCGTCGGTATAGAGCCGCGCCACCTCGTACTCATCCTTGTAGGCCATCAGCTTGAACAGCGAGCGCGCGACCGCGTCGGTGAGCGCCGTTGCGCCCGAAGCGGTCTTGGCCTCGACGGCCCGCACCCGCTCCACGAGAGTGCGGAAGCGCTTGGCATAGCGCGCGCTCTGATAGCTCGTGAGGAAGGCGGCGCGCCTGTCGATCACCTCGTCGAGGCTCTCGGAGAGCTTGAACTCGTCGCCGGGGGATTTCAGCTCGGCGATCAGCTTCGCCATCACCTCGGGCTCCGCTGCCGCGCGGCGGCCCCAGGTGAAGGCCGCGAGGTTCATCTTCACGGCCTCGCCGTTGAGCTCGATGGCCTTCTCGATGGCGGCGGCGGTCAGCGGCACGCGGCCGATCTGGTAGGCGTAGCCGAGCGTGAACATGTTGGCCGCGATGGCATTGCCGAGGAGCGTGGTGGCGATCTTCGTGGCATCCACGAAGGCGGCGCCCTCGCCGGCCGCGGACGCGATCGCGCGCTTCAGGCGCTCGGTCGGCAGCGAGAAATCAGCGTTGCGGGTGAACTCGCCGGGCATCACCTCGGCGGTGTTCACCACGAGCGCGGTCTGCCCTTTCTTGACGGAGGCCAGCACCTTCTTGGTGCCGGTCACCACGAGGTCGCAGCCGAGCACGAGGTGGGCCGCCTCCGCCGTGACGCGGATCGCGTGGATATCGTCCTGGGAATTGGCGAGGCGCACATGGCTGTAGACCGCACCGCCCTTCTGGGCCAAGCCGGCCATGTCGATCATGCCGAGGCCCTTGCCCTCGAGATGCGCCGCCATGCCGAGGATCGCCCCGATGGTGACGACGCCCGTGCCGCCGACGCCCGTCACGATCACGTTGAACGTGCGGTCGATCGCCGGGATCACCGGATCGGACAGCGGCCGGAACGTAGCGCCGTCCATGGCGGCCGTGTCCGGCGCGGCCTTTTTGATCTTGGCGCCGTGCACCGTCACGAAGGACGGGCAGAAGCCTTTCACGCAGGAGAAGTCCTTGTTGCAGTTCGACTGGTCGATCTGGCGCTTGCGGCCGAACTCGGTCTCGACCGGCTGCACAGCGACGCAGTTCGACTGCACCGAGCAGTCGCCGCAGGCCTCGCACACGAGATCGTTGATGATGACGCGCTTGTCCGGATCCGGGAACTCGCCGCGCTTGCGGCGCCGGCGCTTCTCGGACGCGCAGGTCTGGTCGTAGATCATGACCGTGACGCCCGGAACGCCGGCAAGCTCGCGCTGCACGGCGTCGAGCTCGTCCCGGTGGTGGATCGTCATGCCGGACGGCCACTGGATCGACTTCGGGTACTTGTGCGGCTCGTCGGTCACGAGCGCGATGCGCTCGACGCCCTCGGCGCGCACCTGACGGGCGATCATGTCGACCGTGAGCCCGCCCTCGTGCTTCTGGCCGCCCGTCATGGCGACGGCGTCGTTGTAGAGGATCTTGTAAGTGACGTTGGTCTTGGTATCGACGGACCAGCGCAGGGCCAGCACGCCCGAATGGTTGTAGGTGCCGTCGCCGAGGTTCTGGAACACGTGGCCGCGATTGGAGAACGGCGCCTCGCCGATCCAGTTCGCGCCCTCGCCGCCCATCTGGGTGAAGCCGTCGGTGGCGCGGTCCATCCACTGCACCATGTAGTGGCAGCCGATGCCCGCATAGGCGCGCATGCCCTCGGGTACCTTGGTGGAGCTGTTGTGCGGGCAGCCGGAGCAGAAATGCGGCACGCGGGTCGCGACGTCGCTGGTGAGCGCCAGCACCTCCTGGGCCTGGCGCAGTCGCGCCAGGCGGCCGCGCAGATCGTCGTTGTTGTGATACCTGAGCAGCCGCTCGCCGATGGCGATGGCGATGTCGTTGGGATCGAGCGCGCCCTTCACGGGGAAGAGCCAGTTGCCTGTCTCGTCCTTCTTGCCGATGCAGAGCGGCTGGTTGGCGGTGCCGTAGAGCTCCTCGCGCAGCTGCACCTCGATCAGGGAGCGCTTCTCCTCGACCACGATCACGAGGTCGAGCCCCCTGGCGAAGTCGACGAGTTCGCGCTGCGACAGCGGCCACGGGCAAGCGACCTTGTAGAGGCGAAGCCCCATGTCGTTCGCCTTGACCTCGTCGAGGCCGAGCTCGTCCAGCGCCTGGCGCACGTCGAGATACGACTTCCCGACCGTGATGATGCCGATCTTCGGATTGCGCCCGCCCGACAGCACGATGCGGTTGAGGTTGTTGGCGCGCACGAACGCCAGCATGGCGTCGCGCTTGAAGTCCTGGAGCCGCGCCTCCTGGTCGAGCACGCCGTCGCGCGCCCGGATGTTGAGGCCGCCGGGCGGCATCAGAAAATCGTCAGGCATGACGATTTTCACCCGGTCGAGGGAGCCGTCGACGCAGGCGGTCGACTCGATGTTCTCCTTCACGCACTTGAACGCCACCCAGGTGCCGCAGAAGCGGCTCATGGCGTAGCCGTAGAGGCCGTAATCGAGGATCTCCTGAACGCCCGCCGGGTTCAGGATCGGGGCCATCACGTCGACGAAGTGGAATTCCGACTGGTGCGCGACCGTCGAGGATTCCGCCGTGTGGTCGTCGCCCATGAGGGCCAGGACACCGCCATGCTTCGAGGAGCCGGCCATATTGGCGTGGCGGAAGACGTCGCCGGAGCGGTCGACGCCGGGTCCCTTGCCGTACCACATGCCGAAGACGCCGTCATACTTGCCGTCGCCGCGGATCTCCGCCTGCTGCGAGCCCCAGACAGCGGTCGCGGCAAGCTCCTCGTTGAGGCCGGGCTGGAAGACCACGTTGGCGGCCTCAAGCCACTTCCTGGCGCGCCAGAGGTTCTGGTCGAGGCCGCCCAGAGGCGAGCCGCGATAGCCCGAGACGAAACCTGCCGTGTTGAGGCCGGCGAGGCGGTCCCGCTCGCGCTGCATCAGCAGCATGCGGATGACCGCTTGCGTGCCGGTGATGAAGACCCGGTCCTTGGTGAGGTCGAACTTGTCGTCGAGCGTAACGTCACGGAGCGCCACAGGGCTGCTGGCCATTGTCCGTATCCTCCTTGGAGCCCGTGCTCCGCTGCCGGTTTTCCGGTCTTCTTTTTGTCTGATTTAAGTCAGCAATGCTGACATATATGACCGTGGACGTCAATCGACGCCGCCACCGTTTTGCCTCCATTAACCATGATGCGTCAAAGTCGCCATTGGCCGGTTCGCGGCCTCCCGCGTCGCAAGCAGGTTGAGCAGATGACACACCGCCTCAGGCCCCTTTCGCTTCTGGTCGCCCTGATCGGAGCATGGGCCACTCCCGCCCTCGCCCATCCTCACGTTTGGGTGACCGCCAAGGCCGAACTCGTCTACGACCCGGACGGGAAGGTCGCCGGCGTCCGTCATGCCTGGACCTTCGACAAGGCCTATTCGGCCTATATCACGCAGGGCCTCGACAAGAACGGCGACGGCAAGCTGGCGTCCGACGAACTGAAGGACCTTGCCAAGGAAAACACCGAATCGCTGGTCGAATTCGATTATTTCACCGTGCTGAAGGCCAACGGCAAGAAGCAGGATTTCGGCGCGCCGCGCGACTACGCGATGGCCCATGCCGACGAGGTCGTGACCTTGAGCTACTTCCTGCCCTTGAGGGCGCCTGCATCGGCCAAGACTGCGGCGCTGGAGATCTACGACCCGACCTTCTTCGTGGCGTTCTCGCTGGCCGAGGGCAACGATGCGGTGACGCTCACGAGCGCCCCGCAGGGCTGCGCCACGAACATCACCCGGGCCAAGGCGGCCGAGGCCGCCCAGCAGCAGAACCTGACGGAGGCCTTCTTCGAGACCCTCACCGCCGCCTCGAGCTTCGGCGTCCAGTTCGCCAACAGGGCCATCGTGGCATGTCCGTAACGGCCGAACCTCTCAGTCTTCCGGCGGGCGGCAAGCCTCGCTTCTGGTCCCGCCTCGCACTCGCGGGTGCGGCCGTCGCGGTGGTCGCGGGCGTGGTCGCCCTTCTCGCCTGGTGGCTCGCGCCGGCGGCCGCCCCACCAGTGCGCAACCCCTTCGGCATGGGCCTGCGCGAGGCCGCGCCGTCCGGCAGCATCGGGGCCTATATCCTCGAGGTCCAGAGCGGCTTCTACCGCAGCCTGCAGCAGGCGGTGGGCTCCTTGAAAAGCGAAGGCTCGGCGATCTGGCCGTTGCTCCTGATCGGCTTCGCCTATGGGGTTTTCCACGCCGCCGGCCCCGGCCACGGCAAGGGCGTCATCGCAGCCTATCTGGTGGCCGACGAGCGGGCGCTCGCCAAAGGGTTCGGCCTGAGCCTTGCGGCGGCCCTCGTCCAGGCGCTGGTCGCCATCCTGCTCGTGAGCATCATCGCCGTCGTGTTCCGCTCCACCGCCGCCACCATGAACCAGGTGACGAAGGGGGTGGAGCTGATGAGCTTCGCGGCCGTGGCGCTCCTGGGCGCCGTGATCACCTGGCGCAAGGCCGGCAAGGTGACGGGCCTCGTGGCTTTGTCGAACAATCCGCTGGCCGGCCCGCAGGCCGACGATTGCGACCATGTGCACATGCCGCCGCCCGAGGAGCTGCGTCGCCTGACCCGCTGGCGGGACATGGCGGGCGTGGCGCTCGCGGCGGGCATCCGCCCCTGCGCCGGCGCGCTCGTGGTGCTGGTCTTCGCGCTCTCGCAGGGTCTGTTCGCTGCGGGAATCGCCGCGACCTTCGCCATGGCGCTCGGCACCGCCCTGACCACGGGGGCGATCGCGGCCCTGGCGGTCTTCGCCAAGGCAGCGGCGCTGCGGATGGCCGGAGGCCGCGGCCTCTCGGGAGCCGTGGCCGTTGCAGGGATCGAGCTCCTGGCCGCCGCCTTCGTGCTCGTGCTGGGCCTCAGCCTGCTGTTCGGGCTGTGGGCCTCGGCGAGCGCGAGCTAGGCAGCCTCACAGCCCCAGGGCGCCGCCGTCCGACCTTGGGTCATGCGTCGCCTCGACACGGCCGTTGCGCGGGTGGCGCACCAGCATGCCGGCATGGCCGAAATTGTCGATATAGGGCTCGGTCAGCTCCGACACCTCGTGGCCGAGAGCCGAAAGCCCCCGGACGAGGCCCGGGTCGAAGCGGCCCTCGAGCCGCACCAGAGCGGGCGAGGCGCCCTTGCCCTTGTCGAGGAGCCAGCGCGGCGCGTCGACGGCCTCGGCCAGACCCATGCCGAACCTCGCATAGCGCGTGAAGATCTGGCCGAGGATCTGCGGCTGCGTCTCCCCGCCCATGGTGCCGAAGGACAGGACCCGCCCGTCGTCAAACACGGCGAGCGGCGGGTTGAGGGTATGGAAGGGCTTGCGGCCGGGTTCGAGCCGGTTGCGACTCGCCGGATCGAGGGAGAAGGCGGCGCCCCGATTGTGCCAGTGGATGCCGGTCGCCGGCAGGACGCAGCCCGAGCCGAAGGCCCAGAACACCGACTGGATGTAGGAGACCGCGAGGCCGTCCTTGTCGATCGCCCCCATCCAGATCGTGTCGCCCTCGGGCGAGCGCGGCAGCGGATAGGGCGCGGCCCGGCGCATGTCGATCAGGGCGGCTTCCCGCTCCAGGGCGGACGAGGTCAGGAACGCCGCCGCGTCATGCGCCATGTTCATCGGATCCGCCACGATCCGGTCCCCGAGTGTGAAGGCGCGCTTCGAGGCTTCGATGAGGGTGTGATGGTGCTCGGGCGTCTCCGCCCGGAAGGAGCCGAGGCGCTCGAACAGGCCGAGGATCATCAGGGTGGTCAGGCCCTGGGTGGGCGGCGGCAGGTTGTAGACCGCACCGTCCCGCAGGCGCAGTTCCAGGGGTTTCGTGACCCGCGCCTGATAGGTCTCGAGGTCCCGACGCGTGATCGGCGCGCCGGCCCGTTCGAGGTCGAACGCGATCTCGCGCCCGACATCGCCGCGGTAGAAGTCGCGCAGGCCCGCATGGGTGAGGTGCTCCAGGGTGTCGGCGAGACGAGGCACCCGGCGCAGTGTGCCTGCGGGCGTCCGCTTGCCCTCCGTCAGGAAGGCCTCCGCAAACCCCGGAACCGCGTAGAGCGCCGCCTCCTCGCTCGTCCTGAAGCGGGCTTCGGAGCCGGAGACGGCATATCCTTCGCGGGCATGACGGATCGCATCCGCCAGCAGCAGGTCGAGGGGCATCTGGCCCCCGAGGGCGCGGGCGAGTTCGAGCGCCAGCTCCCACCCGCCGACGGCGCCGGCCACCGTCAGGGACGCGTCCACTCCGCGGGCGGGAATCGCGTCATAGCCTTTGTCCCGGTAGCGCCCGATCGTCGCGAGCGCTCCGGCTGGACCCGAGGCGTCAAGGGCGTGGACCCGCCCCTTGGGCTCCCGCACGAGCCAGAAGCCGTCGCCTCCGATCCCATTCATGTGCGGGTAGACGACCGCGATGGTGGCCGCCATGGCGACCATCGCCTCAATGGCATTGCCGCCTGCGGCCAGCACGGTCTGGCCGGTTTCGGCCGCGAGTATATGGGGAGCCGCGACGGCGGCGGTGGAGAAGACGGGAGTTTCGGGCATGGACGTGACGTTATGAGAGGGAGGGGAAACTTGCACCGAAGGGGGCGTTTAGGGTAGTCCCTTCCGTCAAAGAATGGAGCACACGACCGTGGCACAGCCGACCGGCACCAATTGGCGCAACCTGATCACCATCATCAGCATCATGATCCTGATCGGCACGGAAGTGTTTGGGGTCGCGATCGCGGCGGGCTGGGCCATCGCGGGTCTGTTCGAGTTGGGCGACATCGTCGGCTATGTCCTGATGGGCCTGTTCAGCGTGTTCGGCGCCTGGATCCTGCTCAAACTTTGGCGCCGCTGCACCACGGTCGAGCCGATCAGCGGGCGAGCCTAAGCTAAGGCCCCTCGCATTCCTTCATGACGACCGGGTCGGCCTCGGCCGGCACGTAAGTGTCCATCGGCCGGCACTGGCCCGCGATGCAGATCCGCCAGTCGGCGGTAGCGCCCGAGCGGCGCAGCACGACGTCCGTCTGAGGCGGCACCGAGGGGTGCCAGGAATAGACCCCGTGGCTGAAACGGGCCTCCGGTGGAGGCTCCATGCCGGCCCCGGAGCCGCGCACCCGCGCCTCCAGCAGCTCCAGGCCCGCCGGCCCCGAGCGCCAATCCTCCTCCCAGAGGATCTTCTCGACCGAATGCGTCCAGGCCAGGGTGATCGCACCCGCCATCAGGGGCGCGATCACCTTGCCTGCAACGAGGCAGATCACCGGCCGGCCGCGACCGCCGGAGCCTGCCGACTGCGCCAGTAGTGGAAGCCGATGACGAGCGCCGCCAAGCCGAAGCCGATCTCGTCGGTGATCGGGAGCGCCAGCACCAGGAAGCCTGCCGCGATGGCGGCGGCGATCCGCTCCCACCATGGCATGCGGACGCGGAAATAGCCGACCGAGGCGATGCCCCAGAGCAGGACCGCAAGCCCGGCCTTCACCACCATGTAGGCGACGCTGGCCCAGAAGGCCCAGCCTTCGAGCCCCGCCACCGGCTGCATCATCAGCGTCGGGTCGTAGACCGCCATGTAGGGGATCACGAAGCCCGGCAGAGCGATGCGCAAGGCTTGGAAGCCGATCTTGAAGCCGGAGGCCTTAGCGATAGGCGCTGCCGCAAAGGCCGCAAGCGCCACCGGAGGCGTTAGGTCCGCCATGATGCCGAAGTAGAACACGAACATGTGCGAGACGATCAGCGGCACGCCGAGCGTCAGGAGCGCGGGAGCCGCCAGGGACGAGGTGATGATGTAGTTCGGGATCGTCGGGATGCCCATGCCGAGCACAAGGCTGACGAACATGGTCAGCACCAGGCTCAAAATGAGCGAGTCGCGCCCGATCGACACCACCCAGTTGCCGAAGATCGTGCCGATGCCGGTGAGCGTCATCGTGCCGATCACGATGCCGACCACAGCGCAGGCAAGGCCGACGGGAAGGGCCTGCCGGGCGCCGTCCGCGAGGGCGTCGCGGCAGGCCTCCAGCGTCTCGGGACCGCCGCGCACGAAGAGGCTGATGACTACGAGCACCGCCACGAGGACCAGCACGAGGGTCACGCCGGCCCAGAGGAAGGCAGCGGCGAGCAAGCCGAGGCCCACCCAGAAGACGAGGCGGATTGTCTCGCTCACCAGCCCCATGGCCAGGGCGCCCGCGAGGATCAGGACCACGGTCAGGGCGAGGCCGATGGAGCCTGCAAAGAGCGGCGTGTAGCCGGAGAACAGCAGGTAGACCAGGACCGCCAGCGGCAGGATGAGGTGCCACTTCTCCCGAAGGGCCCTCCAGGCGCTCGGCAGCTCGGCGCGCGACAGGCCCATCAGGCCGGACTTGCCGGCCTCCAGGTGCACCGCCAGGAAGGCCGAGGCGTAATAGAGGATCGCCGGGATGATGGCCGCCTTGACGATCTCGACGTAAGGCACGTCGATCGTCTCGGCCATGATGAAGGCCACGGCACCCATCACCGGCGGCATGATCTGTCCGCCCATGGAGGCAGTCGCCTCAACGCCGCCGGCGAACTCGGGCTTGTAGCCGAAGCGCTTCATCAGCGGGATGGTGAACTGGCCGGTCGAGACCACGTTCGCGACGCCGGAGCCCGAGATCGTGCCCATCAGCGCCGACGAGAACACCGCCACCTTGGCCGGTCCGCCCCGCGCGCCGCCGAAGGCTCCCATGGCGATGTCGGTGAAGAGCTGGATCATGCCGGCGCGCTCAAGAAAGGCGCCGAACAGGATGAACAGGAAGATGTAGGTCGCCGAGACCAGGGTCGGCGTGGCGTAGAGTCCCTCCGTTCCGAAGGACATGTGCTCGATCACCTGCTCGAGCGAATAGCCGCGGTGATCGAAGGGCGCGGGCAGATAGTTGCCGAACAGGCAGTAGGCCAGGAAGATTCCGGCGACGATCGGGAGCGCCGGCCCCATGACGCGCCAGACGAGATAAAACAGGACAGCGATGGCCGCGATGCCGACGACGAGATCCATGTGAGTCAGCTCGCCGGAGCGGATCAGGAGTTCCTCGTACAGCGCCCAGTGATAGAGCCCAATGGCGAAGCCGAGCAGACCGACCGCCCAGCCGAAGGCCTTGGCCAGCGGAGTGTGGGCCTTGTGGTTCGCCAGCATGGCGCCGGCCACGAGGCAGAGGAAGCCGACATGGAGCGTGCGGACCACTTGGCTCGGCAGGCTGCCCGGGAATTTCAGGATGAGGCCGTATGTGACGGCCAAGGCGATCAGTCCGAGCAGACCGCCAATGACGTTGCGTCCCCTCATGCGCATGACCACGAGCCATGCCGCCCAGATGACGAAGCCCGCGCCGATGATGTGGATCATCGAAATGCCCCCGATCAGCGAATGATCGAGCGGAATGCCGAAGGCCGTGATGATCTGGAAGGTGGAGAAGGAGACTGCGATCCAGAACAGGAGCGTGCCGAGCAGGCCGGTGCCGAAGTTCTCCGGCAACCCGTGCTCAGGGTTGGCGGGCGTCGATGGTGCTTCCAGTTCAGCGACTTCTGACGCGTTCACACCCTGGCTCATGGCAGGCGATCTCCCGTTTCGTTTCTTCTTGGATCGACATGAAAAGGCCGGAGCAGTTCACCCGCCCCGGCCGCTTTGTCAAATGGATTGAGGGTTTACGAACCCTGCTTCTTCACGCCCTTCTCGTCGAAGTAGCGCTGGGCGCCCGGGTGCACCGGCACCGGCATGCCGGATAGGGCGTTCTCGAGCTTGATGTCCTTGGCGGCCGCGTGCGCGGCGGCAAGCTCCGGAAGGCTCTCGAAGAGCGCCTTCGTCATCTGGTAGACGGTCTCGTCCTTCACGCCCGAATGGGTCACGAGGTAGTTCACCACGGCGGCCGTCGTGACCGGGGCGCTCTGGCCCTCGTAGGTGTTGGCCGGGATGGTGGCAGTCACGTAGGGGGTTCCGACCTTCTGGATGATGTCGGCCGGGATCTCCACGACCACGATCGGCACCGAGGGGGCGAGGTCGCGGATCGACGACACGCCGAGGCCGGCGGACTGGAGGGTTGCGTCGAGCTGGCGGTTCTTCATGAGCTCGACGGACTCGCCGAAGGGCAGGTACTCGACCTTGCCGAGGTCCTTGTAGGTCAGGCCGGCGCCCTGCAGAATCGCCCGGGCGTTGAGCTCGGTGCCGGATTTCGGCGCGCCGACCGAGAGGCGCTTGCCCTTGAGATCCGCCAGCGTCTTGATGCCGGAATCCTTGGAGGCCACGATCTGGATGTAGTTCGGGTAGATCGCCGCGACGCCGCGCAGCTTGTCGAGCTTGGACCGGAAGCCCGCCTCCTCGTCGCCGGCCCAGCCCATGGCCAGGCTGTCGCCCAGGGTGAAGCCGATCTCGCCCTTGCCCTGCTGCAGGAGCGTGAGGTTCTCGACCGACGCCTTCGTGGCCTGGACGGACGGACGGCTGCCCTGCATCTTCTCCGTGAAGACCTTCGAGAGGGCCACCCCGAGCGGGTAATAGACACCGGAGGTGCCGCCGGTCAGGATGTTGATGAAGTCCTGCGCCTGGGCGGGCAGGCTGGCTCCCGCGAGCGCAAGGGCGGTGGCAGCGCCGAAAAGGCGGCGCTTGAAGGTGGAACGCATGGCGTAGCTCCCTGATTTTGTGGCGCCGGTTGTTCGGCGCCTGTGTGTGAGCCTAGTTTGGCGGCTGACGTCGAAACCTCAAGAGGATATGAGGGTCTTAATCCTGCCGCCTTGGTGGGTAGGGGTCTTGTCTCCACAGGTCAATACATCGCGTCCCATGTTCGATCGCCGTCAGTTCCTGCAATTCGCCACCGCCACCGCAGGCCTCGCCGCCACGGGCTTTTCCACGAAGGCCCTGGCCCAGGAGAGCCTGAAGGTCGGAGCCCCCTCCCCCTTCTCGTTCGACGCCCTGAAGCAACGCGCGCAGAGCATGGCGAGCCGACCCTACGAGGCACCGCCGCGCCCCGCGCCGGAAGTCCTGCAGCAGATCGACTACGACGCGCACGGCAAGATCAGGTTCAAGACCGACCTCGCCCTCTGGGCCAACGGCCCGAGCCAGTTCCCGGTCACGTTCTTCCACCTCGGACGCTTCTTCCAGAAGCCGGTGCGCATGCACGTGGTCGAGGGCGGGCAGGCCCGCGAGATCATCTACGACAGCGACTATTTCGACATGCCGGCGGATTCCCCGGCCCACAAGCTGCCTGACAATTCGGGCTTCGCGGGTTTCCGCTTCCAGGAATCCCGCAACGGCAAGCTCGATTGGCGCAAGAACGACTGGGTCGCCTTCCTGGGCGCCTCCTATTTCCGCGCCATCGGCGGCCTCTACCAGTACGGCCTCTCGGCCCGTGGCCTCGCGGTGGACGTGGCGGTCTTCGGCAAGAACGAGGAATTCCCCGACTTCACCCATGTCTATTTCGAGACGCCTCAGCCCGATTCGAATACGGTGACAGTCTATGCGCTCCTCGACGGCCCGAGCGTGACCGGCGCCTACCGGTTCGTCATGACCCGCGCCGCCGACGTCGTCATGGACATCGACGCCGCCGTCTATCTGCGCCAGGATGTGAGCCGCCTCGGGATCGCGCCTCTCACCTCCATGTACTGGTATTCCGAGAAGGCCAAGACCACCGCCATCGACTGGCGGCCGGAGATCCACGATTCCGACGGGCTCGCCATGTGGACCGGCGCCGGCGAGCGGATCTGGCGCCCCCTCAACAACCCGCCGCGGATCATCACCTCCGCCTTCTCGGACGAGAACCCGAAGGGCTTCGGTCTGCTCCAGCGCGACCGCAACTTCGACCATTACCTCGACGGCGTCTATTACGACCGCCGCCCCTCCCTCTGGATCGAGCCAGAGGGCGGCTGGGGCAAGGGCACGATCCAGCTTGTCGAGATCCCGACCGACGACGAGATCCACGACAACATCGTGGCCATGTGGGTTCCGACGGAGCCGGCCAAAACGGGCCAATCCTTCGAGTTCCGCTACAAGATGCACTGGTCGGCCGAGGAGCCTTATCCGACGCCGCTCGCCCGCGTGGTGGCGACCCGCCTCGGCAATGGCGGTCAGGCCGGCACCGTCCGTCCGAAGGGCGTGCGCAAGTTCATGGTGGAGTTCTTAGGAGCCCCCCTGACCAAGCTCCCGAGCGGCGTCATCCCGCGTCCGGTCCTGACCGCATCGCGCGGCGAGTTCGCCAACATCCTGACCGAGGCCGTGCCCAACAACGTGCCCGGCCATTGGCGCACCCAGTTCGACCTGACGGTGACGGGAACGGAGCCGGTGGAGATGCGCTGCTACCTGCGCAATGGCGACGAGGTCCTGAGCGAGACCTGGCTCTACCAGTACCATCCGACCTTCTAAGGTTGCAGGGTAAATTACCTGCAACCAAAAAATGCGTATAAAATACTATACGCCCTCTGGAAGTGGCGGAGAATCCGTTCTATCTGAACGGAATGGCGCATCACCACCATCATCACCACCATGCCCCGCGGGCGCTTGCCGCGACACCGACCTTCTCGCTCCTGCGCCTCTCGGCCTGGGAGCGGCTTGCCGGTGCCGGCGTCCTGTTGGGCGCGCTGTGGCTGCTGGTCTTCCTGGTCATGGCGTAACCGATGCACAAGAATTCCGCCGCCATCCGCTTCGACGAGGTGACCCTCGGCTACGGCCGGCGCCCGGCGGTCCATCACCTCGACGGCGAGATCGCCTCCGGAAGCCTGATGGCGATCGTCGGCCCCAACGGCGCCGGCAAGTCGACCCTGCTCAAGGGCATCGTCGGCACCCTGCGCCCGCTGGAGGGGCGGATCGACCTGACCGGTGCCGCCGGCGCTCCCATCGCCTATCTGCCGCAGGCGGCGGAGATCGACCGCTCCTTCCCGCTCTCGGTCTACGATCTCGTTGCCATGGGGCTGTGGTCGCGCTCGGGCCTGTTCGGCGGCATCGGCGCCAAGAACCGCACCCGGATCGAGCAGGCCCTGTCCTCCGTCGGCCTGATCGGGTTCGAGCGCCGGCCGATCTCGACCCTGTCCGGCGGCCAGATGCAGCGCGCCCTCTTCGCGCGCCTTCTGCTGCAGGACTCCCCCGTCATCCTGCTCGATGAGCCCTTCACGGCCATCGACGCCAAGACCACCGCCGACCTGCTCGACGTGGTGCGCCGCTGGCATGCGGAGTCCCGCACCGTCGTCGCCGTGCTGCACGACCTCGACACGGTGAGGCGCGTCTTCCCGCAGACCCTTCTCATTGCCCGCGAACCCGTGGCGTGGGGCGAGACGCAGCAGGTCCTGAGTCCGGAAAACCTCCTGCGCGCCCGCCGGATGGTCGAGGCCTACGATCCCTATGCGGCCCCGTGCGAGAGGGGCGCCGCGTGATCGACCTCCTCTACGGCCCCTTCGCGGAATTCGACTTCATGCGCCGCGCCCTCGTGGGCGTGGTCGCCATCGCGCTTGGAGGCGGCCCGATCGGGGTCTTCCTCATGCTGCGCCGGATGAGCCTCACGGGCGACGCCATGGCCCACGCGATCCTGCCGGGCGCCGCTGTCGGCTATCTCATGGCCGGCCTGTCCCTGCCGGCCATGACGATCGGCGGGCTGTTCGCAGGCGTCGTGGTGGCGGTGGCAGCCGGCCTCATCTCCCGGTTCACCGCCCTGAAGGAGGATGCCTCGCTCGCGGCCTTCTACCTGCTGTCGCTGGCGCTCGGCGTCACGCTCGTGTCCCTGAGGGGCTCGAACGTCGACCTGCTGCATGTGCTCTTCGGCACGGTGCTGGCGCTCGACGACAGCACGCTGCTGCTGATCGCGGGCATCTCCACCGTCACGGTGCTGGCGCTGGCGGTGCTCTACCGTCCGCTCGTGCTGGAATGCGTGGATCCGACCTTCCTGCGTTCCGTCAGCCGCGCCGGAACGCCGACCCACCTGATGTTCCTCGGCCTCGTGGTGCTCAACCTCGTCGGCGGCTTCCACGCCCTGGGAACGCTGCTCGCGGTCGGCATAATGATGCTCCCGGCGGCCGCCTCGCGCTTCTGGAGCAACGACATCACCATGATGATGCTCCTGTCCGTTCTGATCGGCATCGTGTCGGGGATCGGCGGCCTGCTCCTGTCCTACCATGCCGAGCTGCCCGCCGGCCCCGCGATCATCCTGACCGCGGGTGCTGTCTACGCGGCCTCGCTCGTCCTCGGCCGCGAGGGCGGCCTGCTCTGGCTCGCCTGGCCAGGCCGGCACCTCGAAGCCTGACCCATCCCCCACCGACCGACAAGGAGTTCAGCCGATGCCGACACGCCGGATCGCCGTTTCGCTGCTGGGATGCCTCGCTCTGGCGGCCCTGCCGCTATCGGCGCGCGCCCAGGCGCCGGAGAAGCTCAAGGTCGTCGCCACCTTCTCGATCCTCGGCGACCTCGTGCGACAGGTCGGCGGCGAGCGCACCGAGGTGACCACTCTCGTCGGCCCGAACGGGGACGCGCACGTCTATTCCCCCACCCCGGCTGACGGCAGGCGCCTGACGGAGGCCAAGGTGGTCGTCGCCAACGGCCTCAAGTTCGAAGGCTGGATCGACCGGCTCGTGAAGTCATCGGGCACGAAGGCCTCCGTCGTGGAGGCGGCAAAGGGCGTGAAGCCGCTCAAGGGGGAGCACGACGATCACGGCCACGGACATGGGGGATCGGATCCTCATGCATGGCAGAACGTCGCCAACGCCAAGATCTACGTCGCCAACATCCGGGATGCGCTGATCGCCGCCGATCCGGCCGGGAAGCCTGCCTATGAGGCCAATGCGACGGCTTATCTTAGCCAACTCGACGCCCTCGACCGGGAGGTGAAGGGACTCGTGGAGCAGATCCCGCCGGATCGCCGCCGCATCATCACCTCGCACGACGCCTTCCGGTATCTCGAAGACGCCTACGGCATCGATTTCGTGTCCCCCCAGGGCGTATCGACCGACGCCGAGGCCTCGGCGAAGGACGTGGCCAGGATCATCCAGCAGATCAAGCGCGATAAGATCAAGGCCGTCTTCGTCGAGAACGTGTCCGATGCCCGCCTGATGGAGCGCATCGCCAAGGAGACCGGCGCGAGGATCGGCGAGCGGGTCTATTCCGACGCCCTCTCGGACGAGAAGGGGCCGGCCGGGACTTACATTGACATGATGCGACACAATATAAGGGCCTTCAGCTCGGCCCTGTCGAGCTGACCGATATTCTGAAGTCCCCGGCGATCCCGGGGGCGGTTTTCGTCTCCCAAAGACCGATGGAACATCCGATGTCCGACAAGATCCCCGTCACCGTGCTCACAGGCTATCTCGGCGCCGGCAAGACGACGCTTCTCAACCGGATCCTGACCGAGCAGCACGGCAAGAAATACGCCGTCATCGTCAACGAATTCGGCGAGATCGGCATCGACAACGAGCTCGTCGTCGGCGCCGACGAGGAAGTGTTCGAGATGAACAACGGCTGCATCTGCTGCACCGTTCGCGGCGACCTGATCCGCATCCTCGACGGCCTGATGAAGCGAAAAGGAAAGTTCGACGCCATCATCGTCGAGACCACCGGCCTCGCCGACCCGGCCCCGGTGGCCCAGACCTTCTTCATGGACCAGGACGTGTCCGACACCGCCCGCCTCGACGCGGTGGTGACGGTGGCGGACGCCAAGTGGCTCTCGGACCGGCTGAAGGACGCCCCCGAGGCCAAGAACCAGATCGCCTTCGCGGACGTGATCATCCTCAACAAGATCGACCTCGTGTCCGAGAAGGAGCTGGAGGAGGTCGAGGCGCGCATCCGCGCCATCAACCCCTACGCCAAGGTGCACCGGACGCAGAACTGCGCCATCCCGATCTCAGAGGTGCTCGACCGCAAGGCCTTCGACCTCGACCGCATCATCGAGCTCGAACCCGACTTCCTCGAGGAGGGCCATCATCACCACCACGACGAGGACATGCAGTCCGTCTCGGTGGCGATCGACGGCGAGGTCGATCCGAACAAGTTCATGCCGTGGATCTCGAACCTGACCCAGGTCGAGGGGCCGAACATCCTGCGCTGCAAGGGCATCGTGGCCTTCCCGAACGAGCCGAAGCGCTTCGTGTTCCAGGGCGTGCACATGATCCTCGACGGCGACGTGCAGGGCGACTGGAAGCCGGGCGAGAAGCGCAGCTCCAAGGTTGTCTTCATCGGCCGGGACTTGAACGAGAAGGCGATCCGGGAAGGTTTTCTGGCGACCGCGGCGTGAGTGCGCCTATCCTTGCGCCGAACCCGCGATCCTGTGCTATTGGGCCGTTCGAAGGGATTGCCTGAATGACTGCTGGAACTGCTCCGTCTCTGACCCAGAGCGTCACGACGATCGATGCGGGCGCGCACGTGACCGCCCTCGGGTGGCTGAAGGGCACCACCGCCTTCGGCCTCGCCGACGGCGGCGCGCTGCTGGCGAGGGACGGCGAGACCCATCGTGTCGAAGCCCATCCCGATGCCGGCATTCTGGTTGGCGCGAGCGACGGCGAGCGCTTCGTCACCGGCGGCGACGATGGCCGCGTGGCGGTGACGGGGCCGGACGGCTCGACCCAGACGCTGGCAGAGACCAAGGGCGCCTGGATCGACTCCCTCGCCCTGAGCCCGAGCGGGGCCTTCGCCTTTGGGGCCGGCAAGCGCGTGATCGCCCGTGACGACCGGGGCAAGGAGAAGTCGCTCGAGGTTCCCTCGACCGCCCGCGGCCTTGCCTTCGCGCCCAAGGGGTACCGCCTGGCCATCTCCCACTACAACGGTGCGACCCTGTGGTTTCCCAACGTCGAAGCCAAGCCCGAGGTGCTGGACTGGAAGGGCTCGCATCTCGACGTCACATGGTCGCCCGACGCTCGTTTCGTGGTCACCTCCATGCAGGAGAACTCGCTCCACGGCTGGCGCCTGATCCCCGACAAGGGGAATATGCGCATGAGCGGCTATCCATCGAAGACGCGGTCCTTCTCCTGGTCCCATGACGGCAAATGGCTCGCCACCTCGGGTGCCGAGGCCGCGATCGTCTGGCCCTTCGAATCGAAGGAAGGCCCCATGGGCAAGCAGCCGCGGGAATGCGGCGTGCGACCCGCCAAGGTCAGCCGGGTGGCGTTCCACACCAACACCTACGTTCTGGCGGTCGGCTACGAGGACGGCTGCATCCTCCTCATCCGCATGGCCGACGCTTCCGAGCTGCTGGTGCGCCCGACGATTCCCGACAGCGGCATCACGGCCATGGCCTGGGACAAGGCCGGCAAGCGCCTCGCCTTCGGGTGCGAGGACGGCAAGGCCGGCATCCTTACGCTGCCCACCTGAGCCGCATGGCGGGTCTCGGCTTCCTCCGCAATGCTTTTGGTCGGCAGAAGGCCGACCGGGCGGCGATCGAGCGCGTCAAGGAGCTTGCCCGCAACGCCCTTCGGGCCGGACCGGATACGAGCTTCGCGGTCAACGAGATCGTCTGCGCCGATCCGGCCTGTCCGGGCACAGAGACCGTCATCCTCGTCATGGAGCCGGGAGCGAAGACCCGCGCCTACAAGGTCCCGAAGCCCCTCGACGAAATAATGGAACAGGATATCGGCGACGTTCTTGATTCCTGAGGAGGTGCCACTTGCCCCGGATCATGCGAATCGTTGCCTTCGGGCTCGGCCTTCTGGGCGGTGTCGTCGCCTCCCAGGGGCCGGAATACTCCCAGCAGTACCGCCAGCGCCTCGGAGGCGCGATCGACGAGCTCCGCCAGATCGTCGGCCGCTTCGATGCGGATGCGCAGGCCAATGGGGAAAATCGCGAGGGCGCCATCGCGCGTCTGCGGGGCAATGCCGACGATCTCGCCAGCCGCCAGGGCGCCGCGATGCAGGCCAATGTGGAGCGCCTGGACCGCCTTCAGGCACATCGGCAGGCCATGCTGGACGCCGGCCCCTTCGGGAGGGTCGCCCTGATGGTCCGGGACGGGGATGAGGATGTGATGCGGGCGGCCTATCGCGATTTCGAGCCCGCCGTGCCCGTCACGTCGGAAGGTATCGTCTCGGGAGCTGCCGGGTTCGTCGCGGTCTGGGGCGGGCTCCTGCTGCTGACGGGGTTCCTCCGCAGCCTCGTCCGGCGGCCGCGGCCGCGCAGGGAAGCGCAGGCCTGATGCCTGATCAGTCCTTCGAGGCAGGCTTGCCGGCCAGCGCGATGTAGAAGCCGAGGCCATCCTGCGCCGGAAGGGTCTGCAGGCGGTCGATCCAGCCGCGCTTCTTCGCTTCGAGGAGCGCCTTGCCGACCGGTTGGAAGAGGGTTTCTCCGCCGCCCTCGGGCGGAGGCGCGAGCCGGATCGCGACCGTCTTGCTCTGCGCGAAACGGCTTCGCTCCAGCATGTCCTGGATCGAGGCCGCCGCCTGTTCGCGGGAGGCGTTGCGCAGGTCGAGGACCGATTCCGCATCCCTGACCCCCAGCGAGCCCCGGAGCTTGTCGGCGTAGAATTCCTCGAAATGGGGCATGCCTGACTTCCTCGGTCGCCGGACCCGGGCGCAGCGAGGCGCCCGGGCTATAATGAACGATCTTACCGTACCAGAACGTTCCGGAACTGCCACGGGTCGGAGGTATCGATATCCTCCGGGAAGAAGCCCGGGCGACCCTCGAGCGGCGTCCAGTCCGTGTAGACGCCGACCACCGGGCCGAGATAGGGCATCTGCACCTCGAGGCAGCGGCGGAAATCGATGTCGTCCGCCTCGACGATTCCCTCGTTCGGGTTCTCCAGGGCCCAGACCATGCCGGCGAGCACGGCGGAGGTCACCTGCAGGCCGGTGGCGTTCTGATACGGCGCGAGCCTGCGTGTCTCCTCGATGGAGAGCTGCGAGCCATACCAGTAGGCGTTCTTGCCGTGGCCGTAGAGGAGCACGCCCAGCTCGTCGATGCCGTCGACGATCTCGTCCTCGGTGAGGATGTGGAACTTCTCCTGCGCCTTGCCGGCCTTGCCGAACATCTCGTGCAGGGACAGCACGGCCTCGTTGCACGGATGATAGGCGTAGTGGCAGGTCGGGCGGTAGACGACCTTGTCGCCCTCGCGCACGGTGAAGAAATCCGCGATCGAGATCGACTCGTTGTGCGTCACCAGGAAGGCGTGTTGCGCCTGGGCGGTCGGAGTCCAGGAGCGCACGCGCGTGTCGGCACCGGGCTGGAGCAGGTAGATCGCAGCCTGGCAGCCCTTGTCGTGGGTCCCGGCATTCTCGGGCATCCACGTCTCATGCGTGCCCCAGCCGAGTTCCGCCGGCTGCAGCCCCTCCGACACGAAGCCTTCGACCGACCAGGTGTTGACGAACACGCCCATCGGCTTCTCGGAATTGGCGCGCTGCGTGTCGCGCTCCGCGATGTGGATCCCCTTGACGCCCACCTTCTGCATCAGGCGGGCCCAGTCCTCACGGGATTTGGGCTCCTCGTGCGCGATCTTCAGGTCCTGGGCGAGGTTGAGCAGGGCCTGCTTCACGAACCAGGACACCATGCCGGGATTGGCGCCGCAGCAGGACACGGCGGTCGTGCCGCCCGGATTCCGCCGCCTGGCGTCGAGAATGATTTCGCGCAGCGCATAGTTGGTGCGGTCCGCCGGTCCGGCGCTCTTGTCGAAATAGAAGCCGGCCCAGGGCTCGGCCACCGTGTCGATGTAGAGAGCGCCGACTTCGCGGCAGAGCTCCATGATGTCGCGCGAGGAGGTGTCCACCGACACGTTCACGCAGAAGCCCTGGCCCCCGCCCTGCGTCAGCAGAGGCTCGAGCACCTGACGGTAATTATCCTTGGTCAGACCCTGATGGACGAACTTGATGCCACGCTCGTCGAGCATGTGCCGGTCGGCATCGCTCGGATCGACGACCACGAAACGGCTCCTGTCGAACTCGAAATGGCGCTCGATCAGGGGCAGCATGCCTTTGCCGATCGATCCGAAGCCGATCATCACGATCGGGCCGGAGATGCGGCCGTAGACGGGCCAGTTGGTCATCGATGGTTCTCCTTCATCGGCAAGCTGCCGGGGTTGGGGTTGATCGGTGGCAAACGAACGCGCGCCGCACCATTCCTTCTGGTGCGGCGCGCGTCAATCGTTGAAAGGGATTTAGAAAGCGCGGCCGAGACTTACGGCGCCTCCCTGGGCCGCCGCAGCGACCAGCATCGCGAGATCGGGCTTCTGCTCCATGATGCCGGTGGCCGACACGAGGCCGCGGGCGCCGTCGAGGGCGCCGGCTTCGAGTTCCAGCGCCAGGAACCGTCCGCGCTCGTAGGGGCCGGGCATCCAGAGGGCCTTGGTCGTCGCGGTCGTGAAGCCGAAGCGCTCGTAATAGGGCGCATCGCCCACCAGGAGCACGGCCTTATGGCCGCGGTCGGCAGCGCGCCTGAGCGCCTCGCGCATGAGCTTCCCGCCCACGCCGAGCCCCTGGCGCGACGGGTCGACGGCGATCGGCCCCAGCATCAGCGCCGGCCGGTTCGGGCCCGCCGAAACGTGCCAGAGACGGACCGTGCCGATGATGTCGCCGTCCTGCTCGACCACGAGGGACAGGCCCTCGGCCGGCAGGCGGCCTTCGCGCAGGCGCTCGCAGGTCTTCTGGAACCGCTCGGGTCCGAAGCAGGAATCGAGAAGCGCCTCGCGCGCTTCCACATCGCGGAAGGATTCTTCGCGGATCGTGATCATGGCCGTGGCCTCCCAGGGCTTGGGGTGAGCGACAGCCCTCGCACCTGCTTACGGATAAGCAGGCCGTCCGGGACAACTTTTGGGTTGGTGCCTGCCTCAGACCCTGAGGCAGGCGGGACGTGAGTTAGATCACGTAGGACTTCAGCGGCGGGAAGCCGTTGAACGCGACCGCCGAGTAGGGGGTCGTGTAGGCGCCCGTGCCTTCGATCAGCACCTTGTCGCCGATCTCCAGCGAGATGGGGAGCGGATAGGGCTCCTTCTCGTAGAGAACGTCCGCCGAGTCGCAGGTCGGGCCGGCCAGCACGCAGGGAACCTTGCGGTCGCCGTCGCGCTCGCTGCGGATCGGGTAGCGGATCGACTCGTCCATCGTCTCGGCGAGGCCGCCGAACTTGCCGATGTCGAGGTAGACCCAGCGCACCTCGTCCTCGTCCTGGCTCTTCTTCGAGATCAGGACGACCTCCGCCTCGATGATGCCGGCATTGCCGACCATGCCGCGGCCCGGCTCGATGATCGTCTCGGGCAGACGGTTGCCGAAGTGCTTCGACAGCGCCCGGAAGATCGACTCGCCGTAGGCTTCGACCATGGGGACCGTCTTCAGGTACTTCGTCGGGAACCCGCCGCCGAGGTTGACCATCGACAGGTGGATGCCGCGATCGGCGCATTCCCGGAAAATCGTGGAGGCAGAGCCGAGGGCCTGATCCCACGCTTCCGTGTTGCGCTGCTGCGAGCCGACATGGAACGAGACGCCGTAGGCCTCGAGCCCGTTCCGGTACGCATGCTCCAGCACGTCGACCGCCATCTCCGGCACGCAGCCGAACTTGCGCGAGAGCGGCCATTCGGCGCCGGCGCCGTCGCAGAGGATGCGGCAGAACACCTTCACGTCCCGGGCCGGCACGCCGACCTGAGCCGCCGCGCGCACGATCTTCTCGACCTCCGCCTCGCAGTCGACCGCGAAGAGGCGCACGCCGAGCTCGAGGCCGCGGGCGACGTCGCGCTCCTTCTTGATCGTGTTGCCGAAGGAGATCCGGTCCGGCGTGGCGCCGGCCGCGAGCGCGAGCTCGATCTCGACCACGGACGCCGTGTCGAAGCACGAGCCCATCTCGGCCAGGACCTTCAGCACCTCGGGCGCAGGATTGGCCTTCACGGCGTAGAAGACACGCGTGTCGGGAAGCGCACGGGCGAACTTGGAGTAGTTGTCGCGCACCACGTCCAGATCGACGACCACGCAGGGGCCATCCTCACGTCGGTTGCGCAGGAATTCACGAATGCGCTCAGTCATGGCGCTCTCCCCACCAAAGGTTCAATGGAGGTCTTGTCCAGCCTCCGGATTGAAGTTCAGACGGTCAGGAAGTCCTGCCGCCCGGCGTCAGCGAGGGAAGATTCACATCCCGCTTCGTGCGATGGAGACACGAGTAGCGGCGATGGGCTCTTCACCCGACGATGCTGCCTTGGATTGGATGGGGATACTCCATCCGCACGCCTGGCAATGATAAACAAGCCTCTTCGGTGTTGACCTTTGGAGGGCCAACGAGACCAAAAAAGCCCGTTCGTCGTTGCTTTAAGTCGCGTCCCCCGTTGAGAACGAGGTGCGCCGGTTTTCGCCTCCGGCTGCCGGTTAGGGGTATCGAGAGCTAGGGCGCTCTCGGGCGGCTGTCCGGCCTCTTGTCCGGATGCCCACCAACCGGCACGCGACCACAGGCACGTGCGAAATTGGGCAAAACTCAAATAGGCTTAATGGCTCCGGACCACAAGACCTTTTGTGATGCTTTTCAGGATTTTTTGAGCAGGGAAAACCCGTCTTTTCCCCTGCCTTCAGCGTTCAGCTTCCATTAAGTGGTGCGAGCCCAAGGAGACAGGCTCCGGCCTTTTCTGCCAAGCCTCGCTCCGGCCCGATTTCTCCCAGGAAAGAACAGTTTTCGCCCCCATGACGACTCTGTCCCGCAGAACCCTCCTGCAAAGCCTCCTGGCCACTGCCGCGATGCCCGCCTGGGCGCAGCAGAACGGAGCTCCGGCCCCCACTCCGTTCCGCCTCGGGGACGTGGTGCGACGCGCGCGCGACCTGGCGGCCGCTCCTTACGAATCGCCGTCGGGCCCTCTGCCCGAACCCCTCAACCGGCTCAGCTTCGACGATTACCGGGACATCCGCTTCCGGCCGGACCGAGCGCTGCTGGCGAGCGGCGGCAGCCCGTGGCGGATGCAGCTGTTCCATCTCGGCTTCCTATACCAGCGCCCGGTGACCGTGAACGTCCTGCGGGACGGGGTTCCGACCCCGATTCCCTACCAGCGGGAGCTGTTCGACTACGGCCGGAACCGGATCGAGCGCCCACTGCCGGTCAACCTGGGCTTTGCGGGCTTCCGTCTGCATTACCCCCTCAACGACCCGAAGGTGTTCGACGAGGTGATCGCCTTCCTGGGAGCGAGCTACTTCCGCTTCCTCGGGGCGGACCAGAAATACGGCCTGTCGGCGCGAGGGCTCGCGGTCAACGTGGAAGGCGGAGAGGCGGAGGAATTCCCGCATTTCCGGGAATTCTGGATCGACATGCCCAAGCCCGATTCCGAGAGGGCAACGGTCTATGCCCTTCTCGACAGCCCGTCCGTGGCGGGCGCCTATCGGTTCGAGATCTATCCGTCTCGCGAGACGACCATCGAGGTCACCGCCACCCTATTCCCCCGGCAGACGATGGCGAATGTGGGCCTTGCGCCTCTCACGTCCATGTACTTCGTGGGTTAAAACGACCGGCACCAGACCGACGATTTCCGCATGGAGCTGCACGACTCGGACGGCCTGCTGATCCAGTCCGGCTCGGGGGAGTGGATCTGGCGCCCGCTGCGCAACCCCACCCGCAAGACGATCTCGTCCTTCCAGGACAACAACCCGCGCGGGTTCGGCCTGATGCAGCGCGACCGGGTGTTCGAGAACTACCAGGATCTCGAAGCCTATTACCACAAGCGCCCCGGCTACTGGGTCGAGCCCATCGGCCAGTGGGGCGAAGGCCGCGTCGAGCTCGTCGAAATCCCCACCCCCGACGAGACCCACGACAACATCGTGGCCTATTGGAAGCCGAGCCGCCCCTATGAGCCGGGCCAGGAGGTCAACATCGCCTACCGCCTGCGCGCGGTCGCCGCAGTCGGCGGGATGCACCCCGGCGGCAAGGCCGTGAACACGTTCCAGGCCCCTCCCCGCGCCAGCGGCTCTAACGCGCCGAGCGACCCGACTCACCGCCGCTTCATCATCGATTTTGCCGGCGGCAACCTGCCCTATTACCTGAGCGATCCGGGACTGGTGCAGATCGTGCCCTCCACCTCCGCCGGAACGATCACCCACACCTTCATCGTTCCCAACGACCACACGAAGGGCTTCCGGGCCGCCATCGACGTGAAGCTCGAGCCGGGCCAGTCCACGGACCTGCGCGCCTTCCTCAAGGCAGGCAACCGGACCCTGACGGAAACCTGGACCTATCCCTGGTCGATCGACTGACGTCGCCGGAGCGGGCCTTACGCTCCGGAGCTTGCCAAGCTCTGTCGGAGCGCGCAGAAGCTGGCATCGCCGATTGACGGCGGTGCCGGATGAAGGATGGCTGCGGATGACGCTGTATGCACGCTTGGCGGGAGCCCTGGTGATCGGCTTCGGGGTGGGGGCAGGAAGCGTCCAGGCCCAGCAGCCTCTGACGGAGGTGACCTTCGGGACGAACTGGATCGCCCAGGGCGAGCACGGGGGCTATTACCAGGCGGTCGCGGACGGCACATACGAGAAGTATGGCCTCAAGGTCACCATCGTGCCCGGTGGCCCTCGGGCCAACAACCGCATGCTCATGACCGTCGGCAAGCTCGACTTCTACATGGGTGGCAGCATGATCCAGGCCTTCTCGGCGGTCGAGAAGGACATCCCGACCGTTGTCGTGGCGGCGCATTTCCAGAAGGATCCGCAGATCCTCTTGAGCCATCCGGGCCAAGGTCTCGATACGTTCCAGGATCTCAGGAAATCGAACGACATCCTTCTCTCGAAGGATGGCTTCGCCACCTTCTATCAGTGGATGAAGGTGGAGTTCGGCTTCAAGGACGAGCAGGTGAAGCCCTTCGGGTTCAATCCGGCTCCCTTCATCGCCGACAAGAAGGCCGTGCAGCAGGGCTACGTCACCTCCGAGCCCCTGACGATCGAGAAGGCCGCAGGCTTCAAGCCCAACGTGTTCCTACTCGCGGACCACGGCTTCAGCACCTATTCGACCACGGTGGAGACACGCCGCGAGACGGTGGAGAAGAACCCCGATCTCGTGCAGCGCTTCGTCGATGCGTCGACCATCGGCTGGTACAATTATCTCTACGGCGACAACACGAAGGCCAAGGCGCTGATCAAGCGCGACAACCCGGAGATGACGGACGAGCTCCTGGCCTATTCGGCCGCCAAGCTGAAGGAATACGGCATCGTCGATTCCGGCGACACGGCCAAACTCGGCATCGGCGCCATGACGGATGCCCGCATGAAGGACTTTTTCGACAAGATGGTGAAGGCCGGCCTGTTCAAGGCCGACCTCGACTACAGACGCGCCTATACGCTCCGGTTCGTGAACAAGGGCGTCGGGCTCGATCTGAAGCGCTAGGAGAAGCGGCCGCTGCCGCGTCCCATGCAGGAGCCTCCCGCCACCCTCCTTCGCCTCCAGGGCGTCACCAAGGTCTTCGCCAACGGCGTGACCGCGTTGCGCGAACTCGCCTTCGAGATCCGCGCCGGCGAGTTCCTCTCGCTCGTGGGCCCTTCCGGCTGCGGCAAGTCGACGGCGCTCCGGCTCATCGCCGGTATCGCGAATCCGACCTCGGGCAGCGTGGAATGGGCCGGCGCCGCGGCAACGGATCATCGGAGCGAGATCGGGTTCGTGTTCCAGGAGCCGACCCTGATGCCCTGGGCGAACGTGGCCGACAACGTCTGGCTGCCGCTGCGGCTGCGCGGCGTGTCCCGAAGAGATGCGACGAGGCGCATTCTCGAGAGCCTCGCGCTCGTCGGCCTCGACGAGTTCGCCGAGGCCTATCCGCGCGAGCTGTCAGGCGGCATGAAGATGCGCGTGTCGATCGCACGGGCGCTCAGCCTCAGGCCACGCCTGCTGCTGATGGACGAACCCTTCGGGGCTCTCGACGAGATCACCCGCTTCCGCCTGAACGACGATCTCCTGCGCCTGAAGCGGGATCTCGGCTGCACAATCGTGTTCGTGACCCACTCGATCTACGAGAGCGCCTATCTGTCGACGCGCATTCTGGTCATGGGCCCGCGCCCGGGACGGGTGATCGCGGAGATTCCCGGAGCGGCGTCGGCACCGCGTGACGCGGATTTCCGCACGAGTGTCGGCTATGCGGAGCTCTGCGGCACCATTTCCAAGGCACTGGCCGCTTCAGCCACCGGAGACGCCGCATGAACCGGACGAGCCGCGCGAAGCGCTCCGACGGAATGCGCCTGCGCCGCATCAGCCCCTTGCGGCTCCTTCTTCCGACCCTGGTGTTCCTCGCCGGCATCGGCGCCTGGGAGGCCTACGTCCGCGCAGCCGCCGTTCCGCCCTACATCCTTCCGGCTCCGAGCCTCATCGCCCGCACGATGGTGGCCGACTGGCCGCTCCTGTGGGGATCCCTGCTCACGACCCTCAAGACCACGATCCTCGGCCTCGCCCTCGCGGTCGTCGGAGGCGTGGCGCTCGCCGTGCTGCTGAGCCTGTCGCGGATCGTGGAATATTCGCTCTATCCCTTCGCGGTCGTGCTGCAGGTCACGCCGGTCATCGCCATCGCGCCGCTGCTGCTCATCTACATGCCACAGGATGCCGCCGTGCTGGCCTGCGCCTGGCTCGTCGCCTTCTTCCCCGTTCTGTCGAACACGATGCTGGGATTGCAGTCCGTGGACCGCAACCTTCTCGAACTGTTCGACCTCTATGGGACGACCTCGTCCCGAACCGCCTGGGACCGTCTGCGGGCGCGCCTGAAGGCCCTCTGGATCCTGCGCCGCCCGGCAGCCCTGCCGCCATTTCTCGCAGGCCTGCGAATCGCAGGAGGACTCTCGCTCATCGGAGCCGTGGTGGCCGAGATGGCTGCCGGCTCCGCGGGGGCCGGATCGGGCCTGGCCTATCGAATCATCGAAAGCCAGTACCGCCTGAACATCCCGCGCCTCTTCGCGGCCCTCGTGCTCCTTGCCCTGATGGGCGTGGCGCTGTTCCTTCTGCTCTCCGCGCTGAGCCATCTCGCCCTGCGGCGGTGGCACGAAAGCGCTCTTTCTTCGGAGTCATGAGACGGCTCCGTTCGTTTTGTGTCACTCTGTCATCGAACTGTCACGAGTTCCTGGTCAGAGTGTCGGCACCGCAGCTGCGAGCATCGGGGGAAGCGGATGGATAACGAGGTCAAGCATCCTGCCGTGAAAAGCGTCGGCTGGGCTCTGGTGCAGGCCTCCCGCCTCCATCGAAGCCGCACCGGCGACAAGCTCTCCGAGCTCGGGCTCTTCGCCGGCCAGGAGCAGGTGCTTCAGGCGCTTGCCAATTCCGGTCCCATGACCATGGGCGAATTGGCGGCGATCCTGCGCGTGCGCCCGCCTACGGCCTCGAAGACCGTTTCGCGTCTCTCGGCCCTGAAGCTGGTCGAGCGCCACACCGAACCTGGCGATGCCCGCATCGTGCGCGTGAAGCTGACCCGGGACGGCAAGCGCAAGGCCGCCGCCATCAACGCCCTCTGGGACGAGGTCGAGGCCGAGCTTCTCGAAGGCTTCGACAACAAGGACCGCAAGCGCCTGAGGAAGCTCCTGCGCAAGGCGGCCAAAAACCTCGCGGGCATCACGGGCGCCGACCAGACCGGCTTCGAGGGCGACGACGAGCTCGACGAGTTCGGGCCGCCCGAGGAGCAGCCGCCCCTCGCCGCCTCCGCCTGACCCTGCCAGCATTGCCTGACGCGCAGGCGGGCCGTGCGCCAGGAACATTCGCCGCCGCCAAGCGATGCCTTTAGCATCGGCCGCATGGTCAAGACTGCGCCGAGCGCCCTCCCCTCCTGGAACTCCCCTCCCCGACAGCGCCTGATCGGCATCGCCCTGATGTGCGCTGCGCTGCTGTGCTTCTCGTGCCTCGATGCGACCGCGAAATGGCTGAACCGCTCGGTCGATCCTCTGGTGACCGTGTGGGCCCGCTATATGTCGGCCTTCGTCCTGACCACGATCGCGATCAATCCCTGGACGCAGCCGCGCCTGCTCCACACCAAACGCCTGCCGCTCCAGCTCATCCGGTCCGTCCTGCTCCTCCTGTCGACCTTCTGCAACTTCGTGGCCCTGCAGTTTCTCCAGCTCGTCGAGACAATGTCGATCATCTTCTCGACGCCTCTCCTCGTAGCGCTGCTGGCCGGGCCGATCCTCGGCGAGCATGTGGGGGCGAAGCGCCTCGCCGCGATCGGGGTCGGGTTCATCGGCATCCTGGTGATCACGCGCCCGGGTCTCGGGGCCATGCATCCGGCCATTCTGCTCTCGGTCGCCGGATCCGTGGCCTACGCCTTCTACGGCATCACCACGCGGATGCTCGCCTCGACCGACTCGACCGCGACGACCACATTCTATTCAGGGGTTGCCGGCATCGTGCTGATGACCCCGCTCCTGCCCTGGTTCTGGACCGCTCCTCCGACGCCCCTCACCTGGTTTCTGCTGGCGATGACCGGGGCGTTCGGCGGATTCGGCCATTGGCTCCTGATCCTCGCCCATGCGCGCGCGCCGGCCGCGATCCTGTCGCCCTTCATCTACAGCCAGATCATCTGGATGCTGGCCCTGGGCTATATCCTGTTCGGAGACTGGCCCGATCCGTGGACGTTCGCAGGCGCCGGCATCGTCATCGCGTCCGGCCTCTACTTGCTCTATCGTGAGCGGGTCAGGCACCAGGAATTGGATCGACCCGCATGAACGACGCCCCCATCAGCACCCTTCCGGGAATCGGACCGGTCACGCAGGGCTGGCTCGACGAGGCGGGCATCGAAACCGTCGACGACCTGCGCATGCTCGGGGCGGTCGAGGCCTATCGCCGGCTGAAGTTCATGTTCCCAAGCCAGGTCAACCTCAACGTGCTCTACGGGCTTGAAGCGGCCCTGCGCGGCTGCCACTGGCTCGACCTGCCGCAGCCCGTGAAAACTGCTCTTCAGCAAGAAGCGAAGGCGATCGATCAGGCTCTGCGCAAGGGCGCCGCCTCCCGCTGCCATCTCGGCTAGACACCACGACAGGATGACATGATGACGAAGACCGAAATTCTGATGGCCGGCCCGATGATGCCGAGCGTGATCGAGGCGCTCGACCGGGACTTCATCCTGCATCGCCTCTGGGAGCAGACGGACAAGGACGCCTATCTGAACGAGGTCGCCCCCAGGATTCGCGGGCTTGCCGCGAGCGCGGTCGCCGGCCGCACGGATGCCGCCTTCATCGGCCGCTTTCCCAATCTCGAGATCATCGCGAGCCTCGGCGTCGGCTACGACAACGTGGATGCCGCCGAGGCTGCCCGTCGCGGCATCATCGTCACCAATACGCCCGATGTGCTGAACGACGAGGTGGCAGACCTGACCATCGGCCTTCTCCTCGCAACCCTGCGGCGGATCCCGCAGGCGGACCGCTATCTGCGCGCCGGCGAATGGCTCAAGGCGCCCTTCCCGCTCTCGACGACCCTGCGGGACCGGAAGGTTGGCATCGTCGGCCTCGGGCGCATCGGCAAGGCCATCGCGCGCCGCCTCGAAGGCTTCGACATCGAGATCGCCTATTATGGACGGAACCGGCAGGAGGGCGTCGCCTATCCCTATCACGCCAGCCTGCCGAGTCTGGCGGAGGCCTGCGACGTCCTGATCGTCATCACGCCCGGGGGCGCCGAGACGCGGCACATGATCAACGCTGAGGTCCTGAAGGCGCTGGGGTCGAACGGCGTTCTAATCAACGTCGCGCGCGGGACGGTGGTGGACGAGCAGGCGCTGATTGAGGCCTTGCGCTCCGGCACGATCCTGGCCGCCGGCCTCGACGTGTTCGAGGACGAGCCGCGCGTGCCGCAGGAACTGATCGACATGGACAACGTGGTGCTCCTGCCGCACATCGGCTCCGCATCGGTCCATACGCGCAAGGCGATGGGCCAGCTCGTGGTCGACAACCTGATCTCGTGGTTCGCAGACAAGGGTCCGCTGACGCCCGTGCCCGAGACGCCGTGGTCCGCCGCGGAGCAGCCAGCGTCGGCAGGTTGACGGTAGCTCAGGCCCTCAGCTTCTTCTGCAGCGTCTCGCGCGGGCTGACGCCGTAGGTGCGCTTGTAGAGAGCAGCGAACTCGCCCATGTGCCCGAACCCGCAGCCGATCGCGAGGTCCGTCACCGTCGCAAAGGCCGGATCGGCCTTCAGCAGCGCCTGATGCACGTGCTGGAGGCGCACCTTGCGCAGGAACGCCATCGGCGTCATGTGGCGGAAGTTCTGGAAACCGTTCTGAAGGCTTCGGGCGCTCACGCCGGCATAGGCTGCGATATCGGCCAGGGACAATGGCTCAGCGAAATAGGCCTCGATATAGGCCTCTGCGCGCTTCACGTATCGAGGAGCGGCGGATGATTGAGGTCGCAGCAGCGCGTCGGAAAAATTGTTTCGGTGAGAGAGCAGGAAGCCGGTGATCACCATCTGCTCCAATTGCTGTCTGGCCGCAGGCAATCGTCTGGCCAACGACATCGGATCGGTGAGCTCGGCGGAGGCATAGTGATAGAGCCGGAGCCAGCTCCGCCCTGAAACGCTGTCGAGATCGAACTGAGTGTCGAAATCCACCTGCCCCTCGATCTCCCGCCCGAGGAGCTTTGCGCAGTACTCGGCGATCCGATAGCGGTTCATCATGATGCCTTCGCCCTCGTATCCGTCCCCGAAGACGAGCGTCCGTGCCGGGCCTGAGGTGAAAGTGACCCCGTTCGATCCCGCCACGGGAAACCTCTCCCCCCTCAGGAGCAGCTCACTGGAGCCTTTCGTCGCAATCGTGAAGCCGATCCGGTCGTCAGTCGCCTCCGAAGCGAGGTCAGCCGACAGGTTGCAGCCGAAGTGCATGTTCACATGACTGAGGTCACTCCATCCGCTGAAGCCGAACCCGCCATGGAGTCGCGCTTCTCGTTCGGTTGGCGTCAGGACATGCTTCGTGAGGAGCTTAGTCAGGACGTCTTCAAACTCGTCGAGGCGGGAGGTCTCAAAGGAATAATCAGCGATCAAACCGCCGGAGGAGGTGGAGGCGCTGCGGTCTTCCGAGTGTTCCGCACCCTCCATCACCTGCACTCCAAAAGACAGATGCATTTGTGAAGCCGCATCAATGCTCTCTGATTTGGGGCTTTCGTCCACAGGGCCGATTCCGGCTTCTTCGATCTATCCTGCAGGACCTGGCGGAAGCGACTGCCAGAGGTGCGCTTGTGACGAGCCGCGAAACTGTTCTTGCGGTCATAGGCTTGATTGATGCTCACATCCGCAACAGGCGAGATGCCCTCATGCCCGATCTGAGAAGAGCGCATCTCATGGTCGGTTGACGTATTCTCAAGCACACCTGAAAATTGTTCGGCCTGGCATAATTGTAACTTAAGGTTCGTATTTAAGTCGTGAAGAGTATCCTCAATCGGCTGTGCTGCGTCGTTGCTGTGAGCTGAAGACCACGATGCGATCGACACCAATCCCCCTAGAGTCCTTATTCTATAAGGGGAAGACTACATTTCTTGCGCTTTTCCGACAAGGCGTTCGGTTTCCCGATTTCCGTTCGGGAAGCAAAGTGCCAATTATTACTTACACGAGATCTATTGAGCAAAGTCGAAGATAAATCTTCGCAATTACTGCGATATTTCAACTCGGGAGAGCACAATGAGTTCTACTCATAATATAGAGTTGGAAAATATCTCTCTCTCGAAATTCATAGGCTATTTTAATAACCAAAAAATATTCAATCTTTTGCGTCATAATGTGCAACTTTATGGAAAAAACAGAAGCTCAAAGCTCTATTTTGCACGTGGAGTCTTATTCTTCCACCTTGGCAGATATAAGAGAGCCGCGGCCGATTTCAGCAAGGTATTGCGCCTAGACTGGCGCAATGAGAGGGTGGTCCTATGGATCGGCAGGGCAGAACGAGCCCATCGGGCCACCCTCCCTCCAGCCCTAGGCAAAATTCAGGAATTCGACAGCGTATCCCTTTCGCTCTCCGTCTGGGACAGGCCTACCTGCCATCGGTTCGCATATGCAGGGACTTGATGCCCGCCTCGCATCAGATAGGCCTTGCGGAGACCGCCCCGACAGAAGGACGGCTCCGCTTCTTCACTCACAGAGCGAAGCCCCCGTCGACCAGATGAATCTGGCCGGTCGTGTAGCTGGACTCGTCGGACGCCAGATAGACAGCCAGTTCCGCGACCTCCTCCGCCGTTCCGAGGCGCCCCATCGGCTGACGGTCGATGAAAGCCTTGCGGACGGCCTCAAGGCTTTGCCCTGAACTCTCCGCCTGCGATCGAATCCGTTCGTCCAGCGACGGCGACTGAATCGTGCCGGGGCAGATCGCGTTCGCCCGGACGCCCTGCTTGATGAAGTCCGCCGCCACCGCCTTGGTGAGCCCAATCACCGCCGCCTTGGTGGCGCCATAGACATAGCGGTTCGGAATCCCGCGGACCGACGAAGCCCCGGACGCGATATTGACGATCGCTCCATTGCCCTTGCTCAACATGCCCGGCAGGGCAGCCTTGATGGTCCGATGCATGGATTTCACGTTCAGGTCGAACGAGAAATCCCAGTCCCGATCGGAGCAGTCGAGGATCGTGCCGTGATGCACGAAACCTGCGGCATTCACCAGAATGTCGAGAGGTCCCGTCTCCTCGACAAGGGCCTCCACGTCGGCGCCCGAGAGCACATCGAGTCGACGGCATCTGGCATTGTCCAGCCCGTCGAGCTTTTCGACGTTCAAGTCGGTTGCCCACACGGTTGCTCCCTCGCGCAGGAACGCCTCCGCGATGGCCCGTCCGATGCCTTGCCCTGCCGCAGTGACGAGAGCCGTCTTCCCTCGAAGCCGGTCGACCATGATGTTCCTCGCGCGAATGAGAATGTCGGTTCGAGATTGGGTCGGAGGCTGGCCCCAGGGGGTGATTCTCCCTCGGGCCAGGTCCCGCTCTATACAGAGGCTTGCTGCACGATGCCCTAGTGGTTGTCGCGCGGCACGCCGAAGGTCTGGGCGACCTTCTGGTACTTCACAGCAGGCTTGAGCGTCATGCCTTCCGACAGCTGGTCGACCATGGAGCGCTGGATTTCCTGCCACGGCGTCTGGCTCGCCGGATAGGCGTAGCCGCCCCGGGCGTTGAGATCCTCGCGCCGCTTTTGCAGTTCGTCATCGGCAATCAGAATGTCCGCACGGCGCTTGTTGAGGTCGATGCGGATCCGATCGCCCGTCTGGAGAAGGGCGAGCCCGCCACCAGCGGCGGCTTCAGGCGACGCATTGAGGATCGACGGCGTCGCGGACGTACCGGACTGGCGTCCGTCGCCGATACAGGGAAGCGACAGCACACCCTTTTTGATGAGCGCGGCCGGCGGTTGCATGTTCACCACTTCCGCGGCACCCGGATAGCCGATCGGTCCGGTGCCGCGCATGATCAGAAGCGTATGCTCGTCGATGTCGAGAGACGGATCGTCGATGCGGTGGTGATAATCCTCCGGACCATCGAACACGACGACGCGGCCCTCGAAGGCATTCGGGTCGTCGGGGTTCGACAGATAGCGATCCCTGAACTCAGGGCTGATCACGCTCGTCTTCATGATCGCGGAGTCGAACAGGTTGCCCTTGAGGTTGAGGAAACCGGCCTTTTCCTTCAGCGGGTTGTCGTAGGACCGGATCACTTCGTGATCCCAGGTGAACTTGCCCCTGGAGTTCTCACCGATCGTCGTGCCCGTGCACGTGAGCGCGTCTTCGTGGATCTTCCCGGCGCCGATCAGCTCGGCAAGCACCGCCGGCAGGCCGCCGGCGCGGAAGTACTCCTCGCCGAGATACTCGCCCGCTGGCTGCACGTTCACGAGCAGCGGGATCTCGAAGCCGATCCGCTCCCAGTCGTCGCAGTCGAGCGGAACGCCGATATGCTTGGCGATGGCGTTGATGTGGATCGGCGCGTTGGTCGATCCGCCGATGGCGGCGTTCGCCACGATGGCGTTCTCGAATGCCTCTCGGGTCATGATGTCGGAGGGCTTCAGGTCCTCCCACACCATGTCAACGATGCGCTTGCCGGTCTCGTAGGCCATCTGTCCGCGCTCGCGATAAGGAGCCGGAATCGCCGCCGAACCGGGCAGCGACATGCCGAGCGCCTCGGCGAGGGCGTTCATCGTGGAGGCCGTCCCCATGGTGTTGCAGTGCCCGACCGACGGGGCCGAGGAGCCGACGATGTCCATGAACTGCTGGTAGTCGATGTCGCCGGCGGCATGGCGCTCCCGCGCCTTCCAGACGACCGTGCCCGAGCCCGTCCGTTCGCCATGGTGCCAGCCGTTGAGCATGGGCCCGACATTGAGCGAGATCGCCGGAATGTTGACCGTCGCGGCCGCCATGAGGCAGGCCGGCATGGTCTTGTCGCATCCCGTCAGCAGCACGACGCCGTCGAGGGGATAGCCGTAGAGCACTTCGACCAGGGACAGGTAAGCCAGATTGCGATCGAGGCAGGCGGTCGGACGTTTGCCCGTCTCCTGGATCGGATGGCATGGGAACTCGAAGGCGACGCCGCCTGCGGCCGTGATGCCGTCACGCACGCGCTTGGCGAGTTCCAGGTGGTGACGGTTGCAGGGGGAGAGATCCGATCCGGTCTGGGCGATGCCGATGATCGGCTTCTTGCCCTGGAGTTCCTTGGCGGTGAGACCGAAATTCAGGTATCGCTCGAGATAGAGCGCGGTCATCCCCGGGTTGTCGGGGTTGTCGAACCACAGGCGGGAGCGGAGCTGTTCGGGCGTGATACGGTGAGGCCTGTCAGCCATTCTTGGGTCCTTTTCACTGCCGATTGAGGCATGTGGTGTGATTTGACCCCTTGCCGTCGCGGAAATCAACCGGTCGTCGCATTCGCAGGTCTCCTATCTCGACCACGCTGCATGCACGGAGATCAGCCCTGCGGATGCAGGTTCCATCCTCCCCGATCGTGCAGTTGCGCTATGGAGCCGAACGCGCTCTCATGGATCGAAACTTTGTTTCGAAGCCTTCAGGATGATCCGAGCTCCAGCCTTCCTTCTCATTCTCGCAACCGGCATCGTCCCTGCTCGGGCGGATGACTGCCCGAATGCCCGCACTGCCAAGCTCGGCTTCGTTCTTGAGCGCCACGGCGCGCGGGCGGAGGTGCGGCCCGCGTCGGATCATTTCGTGCATGTCCGGAACATCTATTCGGGCGGAAAGCAGCAGGACGTCATCTACTACCGCGGGTTCTTCCCGGTCAGCCGATTCGACGACACGGCCCGCAGCATCAACATTCCGGTCTCCGATATCCGGTCGGTCTTTCCCCTCGAAGCCAAGGTCAAGCGGGCTCTGACCTATGCGTCGGCCGAGCCCGACCGGGTCGGAGCCCTTCGCTCCATTGAGATCACAGTGTCGGGGCAGGAGCGCCTGGAGCTGGGATCCTGCTCATACGACGTGCTCGTGGTCCGCAACCGCACCTTGAACGCGGAGGGCCGGCTCCTGGGAGAGCACACGGATCTCTACTCTCCCGAACTCGGCTTCATTCTCGCAAAACGCTACGATGAGAACGGCGGCCGGCTCACGACCGTCAAGTATCAGAGCATTCGCCCGCTCGGTCGCGTTTCTCCTCTATGAGGGACCGGCTCTCCGACTGCTGAACACGGCAAACTAGGGCTTGGGTCCAGGCGCGACCCGTCAGCGAAGGCTCGCAGCAGTGTCTTCGATCTGGGCCCTGAGGGAATCATCCAGGTCGAGGGCGAGAGCGAGCTGGTTCATGAACTCGCGCTCCTGCATCGTGTCCGGATCGATGGCGATGCGTGCGGCAGCATAGACCTGTGCGGCCTTTTCCGGATCGTTCACGCCGGCGGCGATTTCCTCCACATCGGCAGGCGACGCCATCTCGTCGTCGAGCCAGCGGCTCGCCTGCGGATCGATGCCGGCTTCGGTGAGTCCTTTGATGATCCGCGCCCGCTCGGTCTCGTCGATACGGCCGTCGGCAGCGGCGGCCGCCACCATGGTGCGGAGGAAGAGCAGAGCATCATCCTCCGTCTGAGAGACGGGATGGAACCGTGAGGTCTCCGGCAGATCGAGAGTCGGGGCGTCCGTCCGCGCTTCAGGAGCCGAGCTGGAAGCGGGCAGCGCGTCGGGCGCAGTTGGCTGATTCTTGGCTTGAGTCGGCTTGGATTGCGTCTGATAGGCTTTGTAGGCCAGCCCGCCAATCACGGCCAATCCGCCCAGCTTCGCGAGGCTGCCGGCAAGTCCTCCCTTCCGGCCCCTCGTCAGCATGAGGCCGGCGAGTCCGACGACAGCGGCCTGTGCCAGGGTCGGGTGCTGGGCGGCCATATCCTTTGTTTTCTGCAGCAATTGATCGGGCGATTGTCCGGCGACCTGCTCCACCTGCCTGCCGAGGCCGGCCAGCCTCCCCTGCCCCTGCTGTGGATTGCTCAGGGCTCCGACGACCGTATCGAGCAGTTTCTTGTAATCGACCATGGAAGCCTCCGTGACATGAGCAAGCTGAGCTACACACACAACGGAGGCAACGCGTAATGGTTCAGGCCCCGCTTTTGCGCAGGGAAGACGCCTCGGAGGCGAGACGCTCGATGGCGGCGAAATCGCCACGCTTCAGAGCATCCGGAGGCGTTAGCCACGTGCCGCCGACACAAGGTACGTTGGGCAGAGCGAGGTAGCTCGGCGCCGTCTTCAGATCGATGCCTCCGGTCGGACAGAATGACAGGTGCGGGAGCGGGCCGTGGACGGATTTCAGCCAGGCAGCTCCCCCGGCGGCAGCGGCGGGAAAGAACTTCAGGGTGCTGAACCCGAGCTGAGCGAGCGCCATGGCCTCGGAAACGGTGGAGCAACCCGGCATCGCGGGAATGTCGGCTTCCCTAAGCGCTTCTGCCAGTTGCAAGGGCGTCCCGGGAGTTACGATGAACTTCGCGCCGGCGTCCACCACCTCACGGATCTGGCTGCGGTGCAGGACCGTCCCGGCTGCAACGACGACTCCTGGAACCGCTTTCGTGATGGCATTAATGGCGTCGAGCGCTGCCGCGGTCCGGAGGGTAATCTCGATCACAGGAAACCCGGATCGCAACAGCGCATGCGCGAGGTCAATGCTGATCCGGGCATCCTCGATCGTGACGACCGGAATGACGGGCGCGAGACGGACGTATTGCTGGAGATCATTTGACGGAACACTCACCGCTCGCTCCTTCGATTGGGAGCGTCAGGGGAAAGCACGTCGATGCGTTTGTCCAGTCGATTTGGATGCAGCCTTAGAAAATGCTGAAGGAATGCCGTTCTGCGCTTGACCAGCTCGATCAGTTCACGAGCCGTCAGAGTATCGCAGGTGTGTAGGGGCGGGTTTTGAGCCCCCTTCCCTGTTGTGTGTTGTGGCAGGCTCTAAACGCAACAAAGCCCCTGACGTTGT
>JAFAAP010000297.1 GCA_023426505.1 Pseudomonadota bacterium | reverse complement strand
CTCCCGCACGATGTCCTGATCGCCCTTGAGCGTCATGATCTGGAGCGGCAGGCTCATGAGCGCCTGCTTCTCGCCCTCCGACAGGCCGATGATGCTCTCCAGCTTGCGGACGAGCGGATGGTCTTCGGGCGTGATGGGGGATTGGCAGGGGGCGTGCATGGCGGCGCTCCTGTTGCAGGCGGGAGCGCACGTCTCTCTCAGCCATCAGCGCCTAGGTTCGGTTGCCAATGATGGGAACATCATTTCACGAAAGTTAGTTTATGTCGCTAACTTATGTTAGCCCTGGCCGCAGGTTCCTGCTCGACTGGCGCCCTCTTGCCCCGGCAAGGGCGCTTCTTTTTGCCTGCCGGTCCGGTCAGAACGACCCGCCCGTCCTGAAGTCGCCGCCGCCGAAGGACCCGCCGGTTCCGAACCCGTCGGGCGGCGGGATCGGCAGTCCCCCGCCGAAGCCCGAATCCCATGGGCTCGGCCCGTGGTGGAAGCCGCCGCGCAGGACCTGTCCCAGGATCGCGCCGCCGATTGCGCCCGTCAGGACGCCGCCCAGCACGTTGCCCAGGGCCGCTTCGTTGCCGAAGGTTCCGTACGGCGTGTCGTAGCCCTCATTCCGGAGCTCCTCCCATTCATGCTCGATCACGGCGCGCCTTTGGGCGGTCTCCTTGAGCTGCCGATGGGCGTCCACCGCCTGGCGCAGCGCACGGGTGATCATCACGTCGACGGCCTGGATGCGCCGGACGATCTCCTCGTCGCGCGGCGTCGGCGTCGCCAAGGCCTCCTGGTAGAGGTGATTGAGATCCTCCCGTTCGTCGGCTGCGGCCAGAAGCTCGACGGCCTCCCGGTAAGGGGCATCCCCTTCCAGCACGGAAGCGTCGTAGGAGCGGTCCAGCTCCGTCAGGGCCTCGCGCGCTTCGGCGAGCCTGCGCTCGGCATCCGCCAGCGTCGCCTGCGCCTTGGCCGCCCCGGCCTCGGCCGCCTCGATGCCGGCATCGACGAGCGCCTGGCGCTCCATCGCCCGGAGACGGTCCCTCTCCTGCCTCAGGTCTTCGAGGATGCGACGGGCATGCTCGCGCAGCCGTTCGGGGATCTCGTTGAGCAGGGCGTAGTTGGCCCGCGCCCTGTCGTAGCCGACCACCCGCGCCACCAGGCGATCCATGGTGCGGCTGAACGGATTGACCCGGTAACCGGCGGTGCCGAACTTCCGGTTCCACAGATACATGAACAGCGGGTCGGCCTCGTAGGGACGGCGCTTCTCGTCCCGGTCGGCCTCCGCCTGCACGGCCTTCTTCTCCGCCTGCTGGGCCTGGCCCGTGACCTCCTCGACCCGCGCCCGCGCCGAGAGCCATTCCGGGCTCGTGCTGACCCTGGCCTCGACCGCCTTGCGGACCGCGTCCACGTCGGCCACGGCCTTCTCCAGGGCATCCGTCGCGGATTGCCGCCGAACTTCTGCCTGGCTCACGCGCTCCTCCGCCTGCCGGCGCCGTTCCGTGAGCTGCCGCAGCGCCTCCTGGCGGCTGTCGAGCAGGCTGACGGCCTGCCGTTCGGCGGCATCCAGGTGGCCGACGACCTTCTCCTGCGTGATGGCGTCGAGCTTCAGCCGCGCCAGCTCGCGGAACGCCTCCGTGCGCTGGATCCGCAGGCGGCCGACCTCCTCGGTCGCGGTCGCATAGGCCCGCTGGCACTTCGCCTCCTGCTGGCGGGCCTTCTCGATCGTCTGCTCGATCTGCGCGAGCGCCTGCCGTCCCGATATCATCGCCCTACCATTGTGTGATCGCGCCGCCCGAGACCGGCATCAGATAGTCCACGTCGAGCTGGCCCCGGCGCTTCTCGCCCAGGCGGTTGCGCTGCACGATGCCATCGTCGTTCTTGTCCCGCTGCACCTGCATGGCCGTGGCCTCGCTCACGCGCACCCCCCACTTCGACGTGGTCACGGTCCGGCCGTCCTCCTCGCTGGTGACCGGCAGGCTCAAGACGCGCCCGTCCGGAGAAACCGCTTCCACGATCAGGTAATAGTTCCGCCCGGCCGGGTTGCGCTGCGGGACGCGCCAGACGCCGCTGGGCTCGCCCGGACGGGACACGATGCGCAGGACGTATTCGCGGCGCAGATCCGCCCGCAGGACCTCCAGGTCGTTGAGCGCCTGCCGGGCTGCGTCCGCGTCGCCCCGGGCGACGGCGGCCTTTCCGTCCGCCAGGATCCGGTCGGCCTGCTCCCGCGCCTTCGGCGCCTGCGCCTCGCGCAGGACGTCCTCGTGCCCCTGCTCGAGAGCCGCCGGCAGCCTCTCGGCGAGCTCGACCCGGTTCCTTTCGGCCTGGGCCTGTTCCTGCGCGGCGCGCTGCCGGGCCGGCTCCGCCACGCCGAAATGGTAGGCGCCCCATCCGAATGCGAGCAGCAGCAGCAGGGTGAGAAGGCGACGCCCGAAGCGTCCGCGGTTGACCCATGCGGTGGCGACGGTGCGGGCGAAGCTGGGCCCGGGCGGCTCGTAGGTGAAGCGCTGCTCCTTGAGCGCCTGCACGCCTTCAACGAGAATGCGCTCGGGCACCTCGATGCCCTGCCCGCGATAGATCTGCCGCAGCCGCTCGAGGAGCTGGGCGTCCCGCTGCTCCGCGCTAAGTTCACGGCTGACGAGGCTCTCCTGATGGCGGAGCGTGTCCACCACGTCCATGGCAAGCATCAGCTCGTCGAGGCTCTGGGGAGCGCTTCCGGCTGCTTGCCCGGCTGGCGCGGCGAGCGTTTCAGCCATTGGCCGGCAACGCCTGTCCCTCTGCGACGAGGCGGGCGATCCGCCGCTTGCCGTCCTCGACCGCGTCGCGGATCTCGGCCGAATTCTGCGTCGAGAGCCGACGCATCTCGCCGATGATCTCCAGGGAATGTTCCTGGAAGGAGATGACCGAGTCCACGAGCTTCCTCACCGCATCGGCCCGGATCGTCGGGCCGTAGCCCGCCTTCACGGCGGCCTCGCCGACCTGGTCTCCGATCTCGGCCAGCACCTCCAGGCTCCGGGAGACGCCCTCCTTCATCTCGTTCAGGGTCTGGGTGGCCTCGTTGAGGCCGAACATGCCGGTGAACGACGCCTTCAGGGCCGTGAACACGGAATCATTGGTGGAGAAGAACGAGACCGCCTGCGCATAGACGCGCTCCTTGGCGTTCGTCATCTGCATCAGCCGGGCCATGATGACCTCGGAGGTGTTGTAGCTGACCGTCAGGTTGTCCGAGAGATCCTTCGCGATCTGGTAGCGCTTCTCCTCGTCCTGGGTGCGGCGGAGATGCTCGTCGCGCGTCAGTTCGAGGCGGGCGCGCTCTGACATCTCCGCGCCCTTGAAGTTGATGACCGCGTCGGACGCCCTCTGCAATTCCGCCTTGGCGCCTTCGAGCTTCTGCTCCGCGGTCCGGAGCACCTCGAGGGCCATCACCTCGGCGTGCTTGAGGGCGCCGCGGAAATCGCGATAGGCGTCGAGGATGATCTGCTCGCGCTGGATCTGGTCCCGGGTCGACCGGGTCACGTCGAGATAGACCTCCTTGATCTTGTCGAAGCGGTCCGCGACGTCGCCGCGGGAGATCTTCATCCAAACGTTGGTGACGCGCTCCAGAAGATCGATCTTCTGGTCCTCGAGCTGATCGACCATCTTCTTCGTGTCGTCGCGGATGGAGTTGAAGGATTCGGTGATCTGGCGGTAGCGCTCGCCGATCTCCATCGCCTGCGTCTGCTCGCGCACGACCTCGTTGAAGACGTTGGTCTGGCCGAGGGTGCGGGCGATGATCGCGATCCGGTCCTGGTCGAGATCCGAGATCTTCTCCAGGAGGCCGTTGATGGGGGCATCCATGGCCGCGGGCGGCACGATGCCCATGTCCCGCAGGGCCATGGTGGCCTTGTCCAGGTACTGCATGGGACTTTTCACGACGAGGTCAGACATGGCTGCTCTTTCCAATCAATGCACGACCCCACAGCGGATTCGAAGAACGGGAGACCGGTGTTCCGCTTGCGGCGGCTGCGAAAGCACAGCGGGCTAATGTGCAATTCGACCGAGGGTTCCCTGCCGGCCCTTTCAGCTCAAAGTCTTAGGCGCGGAAGGTTCGTCGACGCGGGACATCATCAAGGTGACGTTCGAGAGGCCCGGCGCAGCCCAGGCGCCAAGGTCCGCCGGGGACGGACGGCGTCGCCGTACCCTGCGGGAGCGTCCGGTGGTCCCCGTTGGGCAAGATCCTCGGCCGGGTTCGGCCGCATGCCGGGACCGGAGCGCATTTCCTGCGGAGGTCGCTGGGGAGAAGATGGAAAAGGGGCGGCCCGGGCTCGGGCAGGATGGACCCGCCCGAGCCGGCTTGGTCTGACGACTAGAGGATGAAATCCGCGTTGACCGGAGTCACGGATGGCAGCACGTCGGGATCGACGTGGATCTTCGTGTGCATCACCCTGGTCGCGTCGCCGTCGTGGTCGGTGCGCGTCATCCCGAAGTCGAAGTCGTATTCAGGGATGGTGTCGATGGTCTTGACCGCGAAGTTCTGCAACCGGATGCCGGCATTGTCCACGGCCTGCTTCAGCTGCGTCTTGTTGAGGTTCACTCCGTTCTGGAGATCGTCCGCCTCGAAGTGGAACCGCATGTAGACGAGGTCGAAGTCCTGCGCCGGGTCGAGCTTGACCGTGGTCGTCGCCGATCCGCTCTTCACGTCGTAGCGCTTGTCCGTGACGTTTTGTACGAGTGTGTCGCCGTCATCGTAGACGCCGTTGTTGTTGTTGTCCTTGATGAGCGCGTAGTCGATATGGACGCCGTTCGCGTTGTTGCCGACACCCTGGATATCGAACTGGAAGAAGTCCGCGTTCTCACCGATCTTCGCAACGAAGGCCTCGTTGTTGTTGATCTGCGAGGCCTGGTTGGCATTCGCCCCCATGATCCCGAAGCCGAGGTTGTCGCTGTTGATGTCGTCCACGTTCTTGGTGGTCGAGTTCACGAACTGGTCGAAGAACTTCACGTTCGTGCCCGGCGTGAAGATACGGCCGTCGAAGGTGATCTGCGCGTGGTCGAACTTCGTGGAAACGGTCAGCGTCTCGACTGGCTTGCCGCCCTTGATACGGGCGAAGTCCACGCCTTCACCCTCGGACAGGCCCGTCTTGAGCACGTCGAAGGTGTAGTTGCCGTCGTTGTCGACCGTGAACTGGAACCACTTCTCCCCGGTCTTGTCCGTTCCCTTGTAGTACGTGACGGTATTGCCGACCTTCTCCGCGAAGAAACCGGCGAGATCCGCATAGCTGGTCAGCGCCACCTTCGCGGTGTCCGCTCCGGCCACCCCTCCGGTGGATCCTTTGACGCTCTGACCGGCCGTGAAGGAAACCGTCGCGGCGTCGTCGGCACCGATGGTCGACACATCGTCGTGGAACACGAAGGTGCCGCCGATATTGGCCGTGGCCGCGTCGCCGAGGTCGCCTTCCTTATCCGAGGCCTGCGCCGAGAGAGTGATCAGGTCGTCGGCGAGCGAGACAGCGTCATCGGTCGTCGTGCCCGGATTGCCGTGATGGATCGCCGCGAACTGCTCCAGGGTCACGTTGCCGTCCCCGTCCACGGAGATCTTGAACACTGCCGTGTTCGAGGTTTCCGAAGTGCCGATGATGTTGCCGTCCCCGTCCTTCGACAGCAGGATCTTCTCGTCCGCGCCGTTGATGCAGGCGGTGAGCCCGCTATCGGTCACGCCTTCCTTGATGCCGAGCGTGAAGCCCGTCACCTTGCCGGCGCCGTCGCTGCCATAGGCGGCTTGGAACAGGACCGCATAGCTCGCCGTGACCTTGGTCTGGGTGAGGTCGGCACCGGCCGACCCCGTCGCGAGATAGCTTTCGTCCGTCTCGAGCTGCACCTTCCCGCTTGTCACGACGATGCTCGGGCCGTCATCCTCGAAGAAGAGATGCCGGCCAATTCCGAGGGCCGTGGTGGCCTCGTCCCCCTCGGAGTCCTTGGCCGTCGCGACGAGCCGGACCAGATCCGATTCCAACAAGGTCACCTGATCGTCATGGTCGGTCGTGTCCGTGTGCCGGACGGCGCGAAGCTGCTCCAGGGTCACCGAACTGCCGGACAGCGTGAGGGTGAACACCACATCGCCTCCGGACGTCTTGCCGACGATGCCGCCGGTGGCGTCCTTGTACAGGAGCACGGCCTTGCCGGATGCCGTGTCCACAAGGCCCGAATCCGCTCCGTCGGTGACCTCCAGCTTGTACGTGAGGCCGCCGGAGCCGTCTGCGCCGTAGCTTGCCGTGAAGGCATCCGCGAAGTCCTGAACCGCCTTGGCGCCGTCGGCATCCGGAGCGGAACCGATGTTGGCGATCTCGCTCTCGTCGACGATCAGCTTGGCGACCTTTCCGGTCAGGTCGATCTTCGGGCCGTCGTCGTCGAAGTTGATCGCCGCGCCCACGTCCTCGTTGTGAGCGTTGGCGATCGTCTTCTTGAAGTGGACCTCGGTGACATCCATGCCTTCGTTGGCATCGATGCCCTTGATCAGCATGCGATCGAACTGCGCTCCCGTGGTGAAATCCACCACCGCCACGTTGTCGACATTGAGGACGGTGACCGTTGTGGTCCCAAGGCCGGAGACGGTGATTCCGCCCTGCGTGGTGTTCGTGGTAAAGACGAAGATCGCACCGTTCTGGTTGATCGTCAGGCTGTCGATGGTGCGAGCCGTGGTCGGGCTGCCGTCGAAGTAGTCGGATCCCTGCTCGTTGCCTGTGACGTCCAATGCCTGGATCGTGAAATCCACTCGCTTATCGGGAGCGCTTGGCGTGATCTGATTGACCGTGAAGCCCGCCGTGGTGATGCCGTCGATGTGGCTGCCGTAGGCAATCTGTGAGCCCGACCCGATGCCGGGAGTTCCGCCCGTGACGAAATCGACCTGCAAGATTTCTTTCGGGTTGATGCTCTGGTTGTTGATGCCGAACCCTTGATCGCTGACGTTCGGGGTGGCGTTCACGATCACGCCGTCCTTGTTCGGCGCAAATCCGGTGACGAGAAGCTGCGACGATCCCCCGATTGCGGGGCTGAGAAGATAATACTGACCCGCCCCGTTCGGGGCATTCTGCCCGGTGAAGGTATTGGTCTGCACCGACGTCACCGACGCGGAGATGAACCCTGCAAGGTCGAGCTGGTCGTCAGGGCTCGTCGTGTCCGGATGTTTCAGTGCGATGTACTGCGCGACATACAAGTCCTTGTTGTTGACGAGCTGGATCGCAATGGCGAGGTCGCCGTCCGCCGTCCGGCCCTCCACGACGCCACCTGGGCCCTGGAACAGGGTGATGAGCTCGCCATCGATCGTTTCGAGCGTGGTGAGAATGCCGTCGACAGGAATGTCGCCGCCTCCGGGGGCCGCGAGCTTGACTCCCGTAACGGCCTCGTTCGCGGCTGAGGTGACTGTCAGGAAGTTCGCCTGAAAGGCAACCTCGAGGGGCGTGCCAAGGGCAGCAAGGGCGGCCGGTACGGCGCCGGAAAAATCGTCATCTGTTTTCGCGGCATCGCTCCCGGTGCCGAGGGATTCATCGATGACGAGATCGGAAGTAATGATATCGAGAGCCATAGGCCTTCCTCCAATACGGACGCAGCAGTCCGCATTCGCCGCCAACGGTGTTGCGGCTGTGGTTCTTGCAAATTTTGTGAACAGCTATCGCCCGCCGATGCGGCGGCTAAAAATGGACAGCTAAGAGGTACCGACGCTCATCGGATCGCCGGGTGCGTCAGCATTCCGAGTGTCGAGCCGAGGATTGCCACGGCCGGGCGAAGCGTCATTGATGACGAGCGTCAGAGTGTTCACGCATGCCCCCTTTTGAGCATAACGGTTTATGGACTTTTTTAGGGATCGGCTTTCGCCGGGGCCGAACGGGGATAGCAGCCGGGCTCATGCCCTGTGCCGCTCATTCAACCCGCCCTGTCTTTTTTGCATAAACCGCGCTCTGGCGCGGGCCTGACAGTTAGCTTTAATCACCTAGTAATAGACAATCTTCCGCTTGGGAATCCACACCGGGATGGTTATTTGGAGTTGATCGGGCCGTTTAGGCCCCTTTGGCTTATGCCCTGCCCCTAACCGCGACGGCATCAGTGCCTGCGCACCGTCGAGAAACAGGGATTCGCCCTGTTTCCGCCCGGTGCCATTTTCAGAAGCGCGCAATCGGCGGATCAGACATGACGGTTCGGGCGACACGCCCGGGAAGATGCGGTATGATGCAAAGGTCAGCACAAGCATAATGGCACTTGCCATCGACCCGGGGGCGATCACGGGAGGGTGTCGTGACGCGTTGGCAGCCAGATCCGAGTTTCTACCCTTCTCCCCGCCTGGCCGGAAAGGCCCCGCCCGAGACCTTGGCCTATGTGGCCACGCTCGATCCTGACCGGCAGCAACCCGACGCCATCGCGGTCGTCGACCTCGACCCGGCCTCCTCGTCCTATGCCCAGATAGTCGGGTCCGTGGCGATGCCGAATGCGGGCGACGAGCTGCATCATTTCGGCTGGAATGCGTGCTCGTCCTGCCTCTGCCCCAACATGCCCCACCCGCATGTCGAGCGGCGCTACCTCGTGGTGCCCGGACTGCGCTCGTCGCGGATCCACATCCTCGACACCAAGCCCGATCCGCGCCATCCCACGATCGTCAAGGTGATCGAGCCGGAGGTGATCGCCGAACGGACCGGCTATTCCCGGCCGCACACGGTCCATTGCGGGCCGGAGGGCATCTACGTCACGGCGCTCGGCAACGCGGAGGGCAAGGCGCCGGGCGGCATCTTCATCATGGACCATGAGACCTTCGAGCCGCTCGGGCGCTGGGAGGTGGAACGGGGTCCGCAGCAGCTCGCCTATGACGGCTGGTGGCATCTCGGCTACGACACGCTGGTGACCAGCGAATGGGGCACGCCCGACACCTTCGAGAATGGACTCGTGCCGGAGGTCCTGCTCGGCTCGAAATACGGCCGGCGCCTCCACTTCTGGGATCTCCTGAAGCGCAGGCATCTGCAGGAGATCGACTTCGGCGAGGAGCATCAGCTCGTGTTCGAGCTGAGGCCCGCGCACGATCCGACGAAGGCCTACGGGTTCGTGAACTGCGTGATAAGCCTCAAGGACCTCTCGTCCTCCATCTGGACCTGGTATCGCGAAGGCGAGAACTGGGCCGTCAAGAAGGTCATCACCATCCCGGCCGAGCCCGCGAGCCCGGACGATCTGCCCGAGATGCTGAAGGGCTTCGGGGCGGTGCCGCCGCTCGTGACGGATATCGATCTTTCCCTGGACGACCGGTTTCTCTACGTCTCCTGCTGGGGCACGGGCGATCTGCAGCAATACGATGTCTCCGACCCGTTGAACCCCAGGCTCACCGGCAAGGTGCGGATCGGCGGGATCGTGTCGCGGGCCTCCCACCCGAAGGCGAGGAACGGGCATCTGACGGGCGGACCGCAGATGGTCGAGATCAGCCGGGACGGGCGACGGGTGTACTTCACCAACTCGCTCTACGGCGCGATCGACCAGCAGTTCTATCACCGCGGCTTCAAGGGCTGGATGGTGAAGCTCGACGCGGACCCGAACGGCGGCCTCGCGTTCGATGAGGACTTCTTCATCGAGTGGCCGAAGGGGCACCGGCCGCACCAGGTCCGGCTCGAAGGCGGCGATTGTTCATCCGATTCCTATTGCTATCCATGAGGGGTGCCGTGGGCCAGGCGCGACATGGCACGTGACCCGAAATGACTTCGATCTCGTCCGCACTCTGGCCCTGGGTGGCTCTTGCGGGGCTCGGCGCCTTCCACGGCCTGAACCCCGCCATGGGCTGGCTGTTTGCGGTCGCGCTCGGCCTTCATCGGCGGAGCCGGGGCCTCGTGGTTCTCGCCCTGGCGCCGATCGCCCTCGGCCATGCCGCGGCGGTGGGAGCGGTCCTGCTGGCGGTTCTGCTCTTCGGGACGATCCTGGACGGATCCCTCCTCGGGCGCGGGGCCGGAGTCGTCCTGCTGCTCTGGGCGGCCGTGCATGCCCTGTCCGGCCATCGCACGCCGATCCGCATCGGGATGCAGACCGGCCTGGCAGGCTTGGCCCTCTGGTCCTTCATGATGGCCGGCGTGCACGGGGCCGGCTTCATGCTGATAACGCCGCTCCTGTCGCTGTGCGTGTCTCCGGGCACGGGCGGCGGACTCGCCGCCACGACCTCGCTCCCGGTTTCGCTTGCGGCGCTCGCCGTCCACACGGGAGCCATGCTGGCGGTGATCGGAACGATCAGCGTGATCGTCTACGACCGCGGCCTCGTCTTCCTCCGGCGGGGCTGGATCAACATGGATGTTCTCTGGAGCCTCGCCCTGGCGGCGGGCGGCATCGTTCTGCTGGCAGGGTGACGTCAGGAGGCGGCCGGCCTCAGCCGCGCCGTGCCGCCTCGATCGCGGCAACGTCGATCTTCCTCATGTCCATCATCGCGGCGAATGCCCGCTTGGCCTCGTCGCCGCCTGCCGCCAGCGCCTCGGTCAGCACGCGCGGCGTGATCTGCCAGGATATGCCCCATTTGTCCTTGCACCAGCCGCACGCACTCTCCTGGCCGCCGTTGCCGACGATGGCATCCCAGTAGCGGTCGGTCTCGGCCTGATCGTCGGTGGCGATCTGGAACGAGAAGGCCTCGTTGTGCTTGAAGGCAGGCCCGCCGTTGAGGCCGAGACAGGCCACGCCCGCGACCGTGAACTCGACCGTCAGCACGTCGCCCGCCTTGCCGGACGGGTAGTCGCCGGGGGCCCGGTGCACGGCATGGACGGCGCTGTCGGGGAAAGTCTCGGCATAGAAGCGGGCGGCCGCCTCGGCGTCCTTGTCGTACCAGAGGCAGATCGTGTTCTTCGCCACAGCGTGTTCCTTTCGTCTGGAAGCCGTCACGCCGGCAATTCTCGGCTCAAGCTCTTCCGAAATGGTTAGCAGGCCGCCCTCCTCCGACCGGATGCGTTCGTCCCGATGGACGTTCCGCGCCGCCGTTCCATGGCAGCGCAGCAGCGCCCGAGATGACGCGGGGCCGCCCCCGCTGCCTATGCCGGCAGGACGACCACCTTCGTCTTGACTGGCGTCCGGTCGTACAGGTGCAGCATGTCCTGCGTGAGGAGGCCGACGCAGCCGCTCGTGATGCCGTTGCCGATCGATTCGGCGTCGAGGCTGGCGTAGATCGTGTAGAGCGTGTAGGCGCCGTTCTGATAGAGATAGAGCGTGCGGGCGCCGAGCGGATTGTCGAGGCCTCCCGGCATGCCGCGGGCGTATTTGGCCGCCTCGGGCTGACGCTTGATCATCTCCTTGGGCGGGGTCCAGGTCGCCCATTCGCCCTTGCGTCCGACGTAAGCATCCCCGCTCCACCGGAACCCGTCGCGGCCGACATTGGCGCCGTAGCGGGTGGCGGTTCCGCCTTCCTCGACGCGGTAGACGTAGTAGTTGCCGGGATCGACAATAATCGTCCCGGGCGCCTCCTTGGTCTCGTAGCGAACCGTCCGGCGGTAGTATTTCGGATCGACCTTGGTGACGTCGATGGCCGGGATCGGGAACTTCTCGTCGGGCACCGGCCCGTAGACCTTCGACGCCTCGGCGACGCTCATGCCGTCGGACGTCACGCAGCCGGCCAGCCCCAGCGCGCCGATCCCGGCGGCCGAGCCGGCCAGAAACGACCGGCGGCTGAGAATCCCCGCCCGACGCCCGCGCAAAGCCACGTCTTCTGTCTCGCCGACATCGGCGTTCCCACCATTCATGATCATGATTGGCCGTTTCCCTTGTCCTGCTGCCAGACGAGAAAATAGTCCGGCATGCGCCTGCTAAAGGTCCTGCTGAGCTGGACATTGCCGTCAAGCGGGGCGATTGGCAAGCTCGGGCCCTCCCTGCGCGGTGCCAGCGGTGCCCTAAATCGGTCAGGTCCACCCGGTTTCGCGTTTTCACTTCGCGTGATGGCCGGTGTGGCCCGATCTCGTCGCCGGCCTCGGCATCCCGGACGCAGCGAAGCGGAGGGCTTCCCTTCCACTCCTTGTCGGTAGGCTGCTACAGGAGCACGTCCCAGCTGGAGAAATGGCCGACGATCTTGATCTCGAAGTCGGCCTTGCGGTCGCCGTTCGTGTCGCCCATCAGGATGCCTTTGTCGTAGCGCAGCTGCCCTGCCCTGCCGGTGAAGTCGGCTTTCAGGTAGATGGACTCGAAGGCGCGCCAGAACGGGAACGGGAAGCCCTTCTCCGCGCCGAGCCAGAATGGGAAGAACACGTCCGCGCCGGCCCAGGTGAACGTCTGGTCGCCCTTGAGCAGCGCGTCGGCGTCGATGTCCCGCAGGTCGATCCTGTCGCGCCCGGTCTCGAAGTCCTGGACGATGTCGCGCTGCGACCCGACGCGGCTCTCCTGGACGGCGTTGAAGTCGAACACGTCCGCGCCGGCACCGCCCCACATCTTGTCGCGGCCGAGCCCGCCCACGATCCGGTCGTTGCCGCTCTCGCCTTTCAGCACATCGTTGCCGTCGCCGCCGTCGAGACGGTCTTTGCCCGCGCCACCCCACAGGTTGTCGGCGCCGGTGCCGCCCGCGAGCGTGTCGTTGCCGGATCCCCCGTACAGAAGGTCGTCGCCGGTCCCTCCATCGAGCCGGTCATGGCCCGTCCCGCCGTCGAGGCGGTCGGCGCCCTCGTCGCCGTAGAGCCGGTCGTGGCCGGCATCGCCGAGGATCCGGTCGTCGCCTGCGCCGCCGAACAGGCGATCGTCTCCGATGCCGCCCGAGACCGTGTCGTTGCCCTCGTCGCCGTAGAGCCAGTCGTCGCCGCCGAGCGAGCCGACGTAGTCGTCGCCCGCGCCGCCGTGGATCGTGTCGTCGTCGGCCCCCATCACGATGCGCTGGCTGGCGCCGTCCGTGGAGATGAACTGGGCGCCGTTGCCGCCGTAGATCTCGGCGTCCCCTTTGAGGACGATGAAGCCGATGTCGTTGATCTCCACCTTGCGATGGACGCCGTCGTTCGCGGCGTTCAGGACCAGCAGGTTGCTGTACTCCGACGCCCCGGTGAGGACGGTGTCGCGCGAGGGCAGGCCGTAGAGGTCGATGCCCACGACGTTGTTCACAATGCCCGCTTGGACCGCCGCCGTGACGTAGGACGATGCCCATTCGGCGGTGACGTCCGAGAAGGTCGGGCTGCTCACGGGGCCCACTTCCATGTTCAAGGCGCGCATGATCACGGCTGCCAGTTCGGCCCGCGTGATCCGTGCGTCCAGGCCACCCCCCTCGCTGAGGAGGGCCATGAGGGCTTGCACCCTGTCGTCGCCCGACAGCGGGATGTCCGCATAGGCCGATCCCCCGGTCTCGTCCACGCGGCCCGGCTGCACGATGCCCGTCTGGATGACGTGGGTCCGGCTGCCGTCCGGGTTGACGACCTCGGAGCGGACGACCTCGACCCCATCGATCACGATGCCCGCGGTCAGGTTGCGCACGGGCGCATCCGTGAAGGAGGCGGCGTCGTTGCCGGCCACGTCCTGGATCGCATCCGCGTCGTCGCCTGCAGTCGGATCCGTGTAGCTGACCGAGACGGATTGTCCCTTGGTGACCGGCGACGCGAGGGTGATGACCACGCTCTTCCCGTCGGTCCCGAAGGCGCGGCCGGCGATGCCGACGGGCCGGCCGTCGACCTTGACGCCGAAGCCGCCGATCAGGGCGTTGGCTCCGCCCTGTGAATCCAGCGCCTCGCCATAGATGATGACGATCCGGTCGCCGTCGACGGCAGCGGAGGACAAAGTCGGCTTGACGGTGTCGATTGAGCCGTTGCCCTGCGTGACCGTGGCCGTGTAGCCGGAACTCTGGTTGCCTGCGCTGTCTCTGACGGCGATAGTGACCGGGATGCCCTGTCCCGGGGCGAAGCTCTGGCCGCCCTCGGTGACGGTGAAGACCGCCGTGTAGGTGGTGTCGTTGACTTTGGTGAGGCCGGACAAAGCATAACCGCCGACGCTGCCGGTCACGAGGGCGCAGGCGTCCGCATCGGCCGCGACCGTGATCGTGACCGTGACCTGCTCCCCGACGGCGAAGTTCCCGTCGGCGATGGTCACGCGCTCGATGACGGGCGCCACGCCGTCGATTACGATGGCCTTGTTGGCGCCCAGCGACCCGGCGGTGCCGGGCGAAGGAAGCGCCAGGGAAGCGTCGTTCCCGTAGGCGTCCCTGATACGGCCTCCGGCGAGGCTCAGCGCATTGATAGATCGGTAATCGAGATCCTGCGAGCTGTCGCCTGCCCGGACCGTGTAGGTGAACGTCAGGGTGTTGCCGCCTGATCCCGACAGGTAGGTCGCGACACGGTCGGCGCTCCCCGTCTCGAGGGTGAGCGTCGGCGTTCCCGTGACGGCCACGGCGGAGTCGTACGTCACGGTGATCGTGATGACGTCCCCGATCTTGTAGGTTCCGTTGCCCGTCGAGGCGGACACGTTGGTCACCACAGGCGGAGGCGGTGCGGCTTCGATGTCCAGGTTGTCCACCGCGACGGTGGCGAACTGGCCGTTCATCCCGATGATCCGGATGGAATCGATGTTGTCCCAGCCGGCCGAGGGATCGAAAGTGAGCTTACCGCCCGCGAGGAGTCCACCGGGGATCGGACGCGCAGTGTAGGTGAGGCCACCGTCCGCTTGGTTGTAGCGGGCATCGGCGATATGGGCCGTCGCCACGACCGAATTGTCCCGCACTCCCTCGAGGCGAAACCACGTCGCGCCGGATAGCGAAACCTTCGCTCCGAGCACGTTTGTGGACAGATCGAAGGAAGCGATCCGGAAGTTGGAACCGTCCGCGGACGAGATCGTGAACGAGTTCACGCCCATGGTCTGCTCGGAATTGAAGACCGCGTACTTACCGGTCATCCCCATGTCCCAATAGGATAGATCGGTGACGTGGGTGGCGGGGCTCACGCCAGGCATTTGAGCGTAGGTCAGCCCGCCGTAGGTGAAGCGGACAGAACCGGGTTCCATCAAGGGAGCGGATTCGAAATCCTGGTCCGGGATGGCGGCGGCAAGGGCCTGGAAAGACGATTCGCTGGTCAATGATGCCCCCGATGCGAGAAGGAGCGCGGCCGCCCCGAATACGATCCTGCGGTAGGTTGATTATCTCATAGGGCAAGGATGACCGATGGAAAAGGGAACTAATTTCCTTTACGTCACAGTGCGACTTGTATTGATTTCGCAATTCTGTAACGTCAGGGACATCGATTCCGCAGGGCCCAGCACGGCCGTGGCCTGGAGGCCGCAGCCCATCAAGGTACGGCCGATCTCATCGCGACATGAGGTTGCGGGCGAGAGTCACCGCCGCGCCATCGAGGGAATCTCCCTGCTTGGTCGGCATCAGGTTCCCGGCTTTGAGCGTGAACTCGGTCATGGCGTGTCGGATCTGCTCGTCCGATTGGGCCACGCCTGCCGCGTCGAAGTCCTTGCGAATCGTGCTGAACACGTCGCTGCGCCCGGGATCGGCCGCAGCGCTCGCGAGCGCATCCGAATAGGCCTCGGCGTCCCGGCCCGTGATCCCGAGTTTCCCCGCAGCCCACCTGCCGAGAAGCCTGTTGCGGATGATCGTCTTCTCCAAATCAGCGGAGTTGGTCATGCGGGATCCTCCGATGGCCGTCGCGGAGTGCGAGCTTGGTCATTCGTCTCCGCGGCCTGGATCGATTGCGTGCCGGTGCCGGACGAGGTCCGAAGGCCGTCAGCGCTCCGTGGCTCCGCCGTTGACAGACTTGGTGCAGATGGCCATGAGCTTGCCCATCTCGGCATTGTAGTCGCGCAGGGTTTCCGTGAGCCAGCGGGACTGGATCGCCGCCACGTCCGCGGCGTTCTTGCAGGCCGCCATCTCACGGATGGCCTCGCCATCCTTTTCAAGCCGCATGGAGACGAAACCGATCATCTCGCGTTGGCATTCGGTGGTCGCGGAGAACCAGGCCTGCGCCGCGGTCGCCAGGGCCCGGCCGCTGCCATCGGGCGAAGCAAGTCCGGCGCCGCTCCGCAGGGTGTCCGATGTTCCCGCGCTTTTCGGCATGGTGGTCATGGCTCATCCTCCTTGAGCGGACTTCCTCGTCAGAATGAAAGGGTCGTCTTTACCTGCTCCAGGCGGCTGATGGCGAAGTCCGCCTCCCGGCGCGCCCGGTCGTCCCCGGTGGCCTCACGAGTGGTCTCCAGGCGCAGGATCTCCTCGTCGAGGCGGTCGCGCGTGAGCTCCTCCGGCGGCAGGGCCCGCTCGGCCAGGACCGACACGCTGCTGCCCGTGATCTCGACGAACCCGCCCCGCACGAAGGCGCGATGGCCATGCCCCTGCGTGTCGGTGACCGCGATCACGCCGGGATTGAGCATCACCATGGTGGCCTCATGGCCCGGCATGACGGTCATGTCGCCTTCGGTCGCCGGCAGCATCACCGCCCGCACCTCGCCGGAGAACAGAACCCGCTCCGGCGTGATCAACTCGAACAGGATGGTCGCCACGGCTTTCCTCCCTGGTGGTGTCGTCAGTGCCCGCCGAGCACGAGGGTCTGGATCGGGTAGAGCAATGTCTGGATGCGCAGGATCATGGCATGCACGAGCCCGACGGCGTCCACGGCGTGGAGAACTATTCCCCGCATCGTGCTTGTCCCGGGGGCGATGATCTCCTCGTGATGGCTGGAATACGCATTGACGATGCAGCTGCTGCCGGGAGTCACGCCGTCGAACCCGCCCTCGTAGAGCGGCTCGAGAAAGGCCAGAACGGTTCCCGGACGCGTCACCTGCTGAGGGTCCATCAGCTGCTCGCCGCTGCGGACCTGGCCGGCGGCGATGTAGTCCTGCACCCCGGTGACCACCATCGGGATGATAGTCCAGGGCTTCGAGGCGCAGGTGGCCTCGGCCACCATCCCGACCGTCAGCGCCTGGGACTCGACCTGCCCGAATCCAGCCTGCAGGCGGCCCCGCCCCGCGCCTTCCGGGATCAGGACTCCGGCCGGACGCATCAGCGGGTTGACCACGTCTCCCACCCGCAACGTGAACTGCTCGACGCGCCCATTCACGCCGGCGCGGACGACGGTCTTCGACAGGTCCACTTCGGCCTGGGCCAGCTCGGCCTCTGCACTGGCCTTCTGGGCCGGGAGCAGGGTGGCAAGCTGCGCCTCGGCCTGCGCCTTGGCGGCAGTGGCGGCATCGATGGTGCCCTGGCGGCCCTCGACGGCGACCTGGAGCTTCTCGATGTCCCGCGTGGCGACGGCGCCCGGATTGCGCCGGTAGATCTCCTGCTTGGTCTCCAGTTCGTCCACCGCCTGCTGGTAGGCGCTCCGCGCCTCCACGATCTTGCCTTCGGCGGCTTGGATGTCGGCCCGCGCCACCACCATGGCGGCTTCGGACTCGGCAATCTTGCGCCGGGCGGTCTCCACAGCCGCCTCCTGCTTCGCGCTGTCGAGCCGGAAGATCGGGTCCCCTTCCTTCACCGAACCGCTCACGCCGTCGATGTGGACCTCGGCGACGCGCCCGTTGATCTCGGGCAGGATCGGGATGGTGCGGAAGAACGCCGTGGCGTTCGTGGTCGCAGGGTGGTTGTAGAACACGACCGTGATCAGCCCGATGGTGAGCATCAGGCAGGTGACGATGCCCCACCTCAGCTCGAACCACACCGAATAGATCGTGATTTCCTTACCGAGCCGCTTGCCCTGGCCATAGCGGCGGTAGAGGTAGTCCGGCAGGATCGTCAGCAGGGAGCAGAGAAGAAGCTCAAGCATGAGACTGCTCCTTCGGCATGCGATACGGCGTGACGGTCGTCGGCACTTCGACTGCGCCGTCATCCTTCGCGGCGGCGGGAACGCTCTCGTCCGGCACCTCGCTAGCGCCCTGCCCCGGCGGAATCCCGGCGATCTTCTCGAGGGATCCGGCCATCCTGTTGAGGGTGCCTCCGAAGTCGGGAATGTCGATCAGCGCGAGCAGCAGCCCGGCCACCCAGAAGATGTGCATGTGGGTGAACAGGGCCAGCAGGCCCAGAACCGCGACGATCTCGAACTGGAGCTTGTGGCCCTTGTGGGCGATCCGCTCCGGCAGCGTGTGCAGGCGCAGGAACAGGAGGCCGATGGCCAGCACGGCGAGGACCAGAAACACCGCCACGACCACCATGAGGACATCGGTCCCGCCGGGCGCGGTGACGAAGATCGGCAGATGATGGGGGGCGGCAGGGTTGAGCGCTGCGGTCATATGGCCTCTCCCATGGACGGCATGGCGACGGCTCCGGGCGCGGCCATCGGGCTGGCCGGCCTCGACAATTCAGGGGAAATCGCGAGCTCGGCCTCCGTCGCGGCGACGACCTCCTCGACGGTGACGCCATCCTGCGTCTCCAGAAGAGTGGCGCGGCCGTGCGGAAAGCCGATCACCGCAAGTTCGGTGACGACGAGATGGACCGGCCGGTCCGAGGTCAGCGGCAACGAGCATTCGCGGACGATTTTCGGGAGGCCCTTGGCGGTGTGCTGCATGGCGACGATGACGCGTCTGGCGCCGGCCACGAGGTCCATGGCGCCGCCCATGCCGGGCACCATCTTGCCCGGCACCATCCAGTTCGCGAGGCGGCCGTGCCGGTCGACCTGAAGGCCGCCCAGCACCGTGATGTCGAGATGCCCGCCACGGATCAGGCCGAAGGACATGGCGCTGTCGAACGTGGACGCTCCGGGCAGGGCCGTCACGGGTTTTCCGCCCGCGTCGGTCAGCCACGGGAGCGCCATGCCGGGCTCCGGCACCGGGCCGGTGCCGATGAGGCCGTTCTCCGACTGGAAGAAGACGTGGATGCCCTTGGGAACGAAGTTGGCGACGAGCGTCGGAATGCCGATGCCGAGATTGACCAGCATTCCGTCCCGCAGTTCCTGTGCGATGCGTTTGGCGATGAGGGATGGCGCATCCATGGTGTCAGCCTTTCGCAATGAGGTAGTCGACGACCGGAGCCGGTGTCATCACGTGGTCCGGCGAAATCACCCCGACGGGCACGATGTTCTCCGCCTGAACGACGACCGTATCCGCCGCCATGGCCATCAGCGGGTTGAAGTTTCGCGCCGTAAGGGCGTACTGGAGATTGCCCAGGTAATCCGCGATGAAGGCGTGCACGAGCGCGAAGTCGGCCCGCAAGGCGGGCTCCAGCAGGTAGTCGCGGCCATTCACGGCGATCTTCTGCTTGCCTTCCTCGACGACCGTCCCCACACCTGTGGCCGTCAGAATGCCGCCGAGCCCGAAGCCGCCGGCGCGGATGCGCTCGGCGAGCGTGCCCTGCGGGACGAGGTCCACCTGCAGGTCTCCGGCGAGCATCTGCTGCTGCGTTTCCGGATTGAGGCCGATGTGGCTCACGATCACCCGCCGCAGGAGTTTGGCCGTGATCAGCTTGCCGATGCCGATGCCCGGCGCCGCCGTGTCGTTGGCGATCACCGTCAGATCGCCCCTCTTCTGGCGCACGATCTCATCCACCACCGGCTCCGGGGTCCCGACCCCCATGAAGCCGCCGACCATCAGGGTCGCCCCTGCCGGGATCATCGCGACGGCATCCTGCAATCCGATGGTTCTCATCCTGCCCTCCTCATCGCGAAATTTCGTCGGTGCGGCCCCAGTCCTGGAACAGGGGGTGGGCGACCGCGAGCAGGCCCGGGCCGAGGAAGACGCCGATGATCCCGAAGGTCAGGAGGCCGCCGAGCACGCCCAGGAAGATCAGCACCATCGGCATCCGGATGCCGCGACTGATCAGGTACGGACGCAGGACGTTGTCGAGGCTGCCGACGAAGAGCCCGTTCCACGCCATCACGAACACGCCCCATGCGGTGTGGCCGTCGGACATCAGCCACAGGGCCGCCGGCAGCCAGAGCAGCAGGAGGCCCATGGGCACCAGGGTCAGGACGACGCCCACGGCGCCGAGCACGATGGCGCCCGGAACGCCGGCGAGCCAGAAGCTGAAGCCGAGCAGGATGCCCTGGATGAGCGCGGTGCCGAGAACCCCGTTGACCACGCTCTTGATGGCGGCGCCCGCCGCCTTGAGCACGTGCCGGGCCCGCCAGCCGCCCAGGCGCGACATGGCCCATTCGAGCCGGCGCTCCACATAGGCGCCGTCGCGGTAGAGGAAGAACGCCAGCACGATGGCGAAGGCGACCTGAAGCGTCCCGGACAGGAGCGTCCCGCCCTGGCGGAGCGCCCATTCCCGCACCGGCCCCACATAGGGCGCCAGCGCCGGCCCGAGCCCTTGTCCCTGTTGCGACGCCTCGAGCCAGACCCGCTCCGCCTCGTGGCCGACCAGGGGCACGCGTCCGAGCCACCCGGGCGGCGGCAGTCCCTGATCGATGGCGGACCGGACGGCCGCGGCGAGCCGGGCGACGTCGTCCGCCAGATTCGTGCCCAATGCCAGCAGCGGGAGCACGAGCAGACCGGCGGTCATCAGGGTCATGAGCAGGGCTGCCACGGTCGGACGCCCGCCCAGCCGCTTTTCGGCCCTCCGAAACAGGGACCAGGTGGACACGCACAGCGTGACGGCGAGGAGAATGGCCTTGAGGAACGGCGTCAGGATGTAGATGCAGCCGACGGCCAGCATCAGAAGCAGCACGAGCCCGAGCGCCTTCTCGACGTACGATGCCTCGGGAGAGGCCGTCCGTTCCCGGCTGTTCATCGCGTCGCGTGGATCCACCGAACGCACGGCTCTTTCCCCTCCGAAGACGCTCTCCCGTGAAATCTCCTCACGCCATGATGCTCAGCCCGCCGTCGACGTAAGTGGTCGTCCCGGTGAGCCGCCGGGCGAACGGCGTCGTCAGGTAGGCGGCCGTGAGGCCGACGTCGTCGATGTCGACCAGCTCGCCGATGGGCGCCCGCTCGATGGCCTCGGTGAGAAGCACGTCGAAGTCCTTCAGGCCGGAAGCCGCCCGGGTCTTCAAGGGGCCAGGCGAAACGGCATGCACCCGGATGTGCTTGTCGCCGAGCTCGTAGGCGAGATAGCGGACGGCGCTTTCCAACGCCGCCTTCACGGGCCCCATCAGGTTGTAGTTCGGCACCACCTTGTTGGCGCCGTGGTAGCTCATCGCCAAGAGCGTCCCGCCTTCGGGCATCAGCGGCTCGGCGAGCCGCGCCATGCGGATGAACGAATGGCACGAGATGTCCATCGCGACCTTGAAGCCCTCGTCCGAACTGTCGACGAGCCTTCCCTGCAGGTCTTCCTTCGGGGCGAAGGCGATGGAATGAAGCGCGATGTCGAGGCTGCCCCAGCTCTCGCGGATCCGTTCGAAGACGGCTTCGAGCTGGCCGCTCTGAGCCACGTCGCAGGGCGCGAAGATCGAAGCCCCGAGTTCCTTCGCGAGCGGCTCGACGTAGGACCTCGCCTTCTCGTTGAGGTAGGTGACGGCGAGGTCGGCTCCGAGCTCGCGAAAAACCCGGGCGCATCCATAGGCAATCGAATGCTCGTTGGCGATCCCGACGACGAGCGCCCGCTTGCCGTGCAGGATTTTCGATTGGATGGCGGCTTTGGCCAAGTCGGTGGGTTGGTCGTTCATGAGCTTGCCCTCGTGCGTCGGGTGTCACTGGAGCGACGGGTGGAACCATGCTTGGCGGTCTTGGCCGCCGCCACGGGGCGGCCCTTCGCCTGATCCTCCACCAGTGTCACGGTGATCGGCTCGACCTTCGTCTTGCCTGCGGTCTCGTCTTCGGCGAGGAGACGCCTGATCTCGCCGAGCAGGATCACCTGCTTCTCGTTGGCCTCGATCCGGCCCTCAACATGGTCGAGCATATTGAGCAGCCGACGCCTATCCGCGGGGGTCCGCAGGAGCTTGGGAAGTGCCGTAAGCGCCTTCACCGGTTCGAAGTCGACGATGTAGGACTGCTCGTGGATGATCTCCCGGGCCGCCTCCGCCGGCATATCCAGGAGGCCGATCTCCTGGCCGACAAGCTCGCGCGCCCGCTTCATGGTCGAGAGCCGGCGCCGCCCGGTGCCGGCCTTCATCAGCAGGAGCGCAGCGCGGACCATGGCTTGCGTGGGGCCTCCCTCCTCGATGTGCGCCAGCGCCTCCTTCACCAGAGGGGCCTTGCGTACGTCGACCGCCTCATCCGCGACGGTCTGCTTCTCCCCTGCGGCCATACCGATGCCGGCCGGGCCGTAGGTGCGGAAGAAGGTGTTCTCCACCGCCGCATCGCGCAGGTCGCGGTAGAGATCCCACGAGGCCGACGTCATGGCGGCGGCCCAGCGCTCCATCGCCACCATCGGGCCGCCATTGTCGCGCGGTGCGCGGTTTGCCTTGGCCATGTCGGCCATGCCCTTGAGCGGCCAGAGGAACGGGTTGAGGTCCGACACGGCCCAGCGTTGCACCCGCTGGGGGTTGAACGCCCTGACGAGTCCGGCTGCGGCCGGCGTGACCATGGGCGCCACGAACGGATGCACGAAGGTCTCGTAGGCGGAGGCGAGCGCCTCCGAGGTCTTCTCGACCGCCTCGAACGGCATCTCGTCCTTGCGGCTGTATTTCTGCAGGACCTGCAGATCCTCGACGCGCATCTCGGTCAGCGCCACATCATAGCGCACCTTGCCGTCCGCCTGCTGCTCCTCCACCTGCATTCTGTAGAGGCCCGGCGGCTGATGCTCGATGTATTCGATCAGGTCGACGATGTTCGTGTATTCCCGCTTGGCGACCGACCCGGAGACGAAGATCCCGAGATGGCCGACGCTCTCGTGCATCAGGCCGACGATCACCTGTCCGTTCGCCTTCAGGGCTTCAGTGGTCGGATAGAGATCGGCCACCCAGTTGAAGGCCTGCTGCGGCGGCGTGATGTTGTCGCCGAGCGATGCGAACAGGATGATCGGCGACTTGATCGATCGCAGGTCGAAGGCGCGGCCCTCTGACCATTCGGCATCGCCGGCCGCCAGATTGTTGCCGACGAATAGGTTCTCGACGATCCACTTGATCTCCTGCCGGTTCATCAGGAAGAACCCGCCCCACCAGCGCTCGAATTCGAGGAAGCGTTCGGGCTCCGTGTCGATCTTGGAGAAGAGCGTATAGTACTTGTCGAAATAGGTGTTGGCCGGGTTGAGGTACTCGAAGTTCTCGACGAGGTTGGCCCCGTCGAAAGTTCCGGCGCCCAGATCGCTGGCGAGGAGCGCAGGCCAAAGGCCTCCGAGAATCCCGCCGGCGTAGCGCATCGGGTTCTCGCCGTCGTTGCCGGCCCAATAGGACATGGGCGCCCCGTTGATGACGATGGGGCCGACGAGATCCGGTTCGACGGCGCCGACCAGCATGGAGGCCCAGCCACCCTGGCAGTTTCCGAACAGGACGGGCTTGCGGGTCTTGGGATGGCGCTCGCCGACGATCCGCAGGAACTCGGCCTCGGCGCGGGAGACGTCGGCGAGGGTCTGCCCGGGCATCGGCTCGGGGAAGAAGATCACGAAATAGACTGGGTGCCCCGCCTTGAGCGCCACGCCGACCTGCGAATCCTGCTTGAAGCCGCCGATGCCCGGCCCGTGACCGGCGCGCGGGTCGATGATGACGAAGGGCCGGCTCTCAGGATCCGTCTTGATGCCGTTCGGGGGGATGATGCGCACGAGCGCGTAGTTGACGGGCCGCTCGAAGGTGCGGGCGTCCGCGACCATTTCCCAAGCGAAATCCAGCAATGGCGGCTTGCCGGCCTTTTCGTGCTCGACCCAGTTGTTGCCTCGCTGGCGCAGCGTGTCCCAGTACAGGACGGAGCGCTGCGTGAAGTCGAGCCAGTAGGCGCTGGCGTCGCGCCAGAAGTCGAGGGGCGACGCCGACCGGATCGATCCATCCCTCAGCGGCTCACCCGCGGTTCTCACCGCATCGAGGTAGCGCTGCACCGCCTTGGTGCAGCGCTCCTGATAAACCTCGGCGACCTTCGTGCGTGCACGGGTGATGTCCGTCAGAAAGGGCTGCTCGCCGTCGTCGCGCTCTTCAGTCCTGGAGTCGGCTTCTCGCATCGTTCTCGTCCCATCGAATTCAGAAGACGCTCACTTCTCAGAAGACGCTCACTTCTTGGTGTCGCCCCACTTGAGGAAGAAGCCGACGTCGCCCGGCAAACCACCCGGCCACTCGATGATCAGCGCGCTGAGCCTGAAGCCCGCGTTCTTCAGCTGATCGCGCCACAGCTCGTAGGCCTGCCGCGGGCGTCCGGTGAGGGTTTCGGGCCAGGACGGATCGGAGTTGTTGATCGCGCGCCCCTTGTCCGTGCACAGCGCATTGGGAAAGCGCATGACCATCAGCTCGGTCTGGCCCCGCTCCGCCGCAGCCTTCAGCTTCGACTTCAGCGGCTGCAATATTTCCTTCAGGCGCTCCGGCGTCAGGTCGATGGGCTCGGCCATCCGCTTGATCAGGTCCTGGCGCGCCTTCTCGGCCCGGTCCATGCCATCGACCGACTTCATGGCCTTCGCCATCTGCATCTCGGTCATGTAGTTCCGCAGGTCGGCTGCGGACATGAACGTCTCGTCCGCAAGCTCCTGCTGGGCCTTCTCGTCAGGCCTGGTCTTCAGCGTTTCCATGACAACAACCTCTCTGTTCAGGATGCGAGTTTGGCCTGCGCCGCGCCGAGCGCGCCGCACGACTGCCGGGCGATCACGAGTTCTTCGTTGGTGGGGATGACCCACGCGGTGGGTCCGGGTCCGGAGGAGATCCGCGCCCCGCCGGCGCGGTTGGCGGCATCGTCGAGCGTGAGCCCGGCCCAACCGAGCCCGGCGATCACCTCGCCTCGGGTCGCCACGTCGTTTTCACCAATACCCGCCGTGAAGACGAGCCCGTCGAGCCCGCCGAGCGCGGCCACGAGCGAGCCGATCTCGCGCGTGATGCGGTAGACGAAGAGATCGATGGCGCGCCTGGCGTTTGGTTCGCTCGCCGCCTTGGAGCGCAACACCCGCATGTCGTTCGAGATGCCGGACACCCCAAGCAACCCAGACTTCTTGTACAGCACGCTCTCGGCCTCTTCCGGGCTGAGCTTCATCTCCCGCAGCATGAAGAAGATCACCCCCGCATCGACGGCACCGCAGCGGGTACCCATCGGCAGTCCGTCGAGGGCCGAGAAGCCCATGGTCGTCGCTGTGCTGACGCCGCCGTTGAGGGCGCACAGGCTCGCGCCGTTGCCGAGATGGGCGACGATCACCCGCCCCTCTGCGAGGCGTGGATCGTAGTCCTTGAGCACGGACGAGATGTAGTCGTAGGAGAGACCGTGGAAGCCGTAGCGCCGCACGCCGCGCTCGCGCATCTCGCGCGGCAGGGCAAACAGGGTGGCAATGTCGGACTGCGTCTGGTGGAAGGCGGTGTCGAAGCAGGCGACCTGCGGCATCCCTGGCAGGCGGCGGCGCACGATGCGGATCGGCTCCAGGTTGTGGGGCTGGTGCAAGGGTGCTAGCGGCACCAGCGCCTCGAGCCTCTGAATGACGGCGTCGTCGACCAGCACCGGGCTGGAGAAGGCCTCGCCGCCATGCACGACCCGGTGCCCGATGGCGATGGGCTTGCGTTCCTCCCGGAACTGGCTCAACCACGATACGAGGTGCATCAGCGCCTCCTCGTGACTGATCCTGTCGCCGGAGCTCCAGGTCATCTCGTCCAAGAGTATCCCGTCGGCATCCTTGACGATGGAATGCGCGGAGCCTCCCAGACCCTCATAGAGGCCTTTCCAGACGAGCCGCGGCTCCGCGCCGTCAAACATGTCATAGACCTGGAACTTGAGACTCGACGACCCCGCGTTGAGGACGATGAGGACGGGGATCATGGCTCAGACCTCCGGGACGGTGAGTTGCCGGCGCTGCGCCTCCGCCACGAGCGAGGCCACGGCGCAGGATGCCAGCCGCGTGACGGTCGAGTCGGCCCGGCTGGTGAGGATGATCGGCACGCGGGCCCCGAGCACGATGCCGGCGGCATCGGCATCGGCCAGGAAGGTCAGGCTCTTGGCGAGCATGTTTCCGGCTTCCAGATCCGGCACGACGAGCACGTTGGCCTGCCCTGCGACGGGCGACTGGATCTTCTTGATCTTCGCCGCGCCGAGGTCGATGGCATTGTCGAGCGCCAGGGGACCATCGACGATCCCGCCCGTGATCTGCCCGCGGTCGGCCATCTTGCACAGGGCCGCGGCTTCGATGGTCGAGGGCACCTTCGGATTGACCGTCTCCATGGCCGAGAGGATCGCGACCCGCACCGGATCGACCCGCATCGCCCGCGCGAGATCGATGGCGTTCTGGACGATGTGGATCTTGTCCTCCAGCGTCGGTGCGATGTTGACGGCCGCGTCGGTGATGATGAGCGCGGTCTCGTGGCCGGGCACGTCCATGACGAAGCAGTGGCTGATCCGGCGCGCCGTGCGCAGGCCGCCCTCGCGGCGCACCACTGCGCCCATGAGCTCGTCCGTATGCAGGCTCCCCTTCATCAGCGCCTCCGCGTCGCCCGCCCTGACGAGTTCGACGGCCTTCTCGGCAGCCGCATGGCTGTGCGGTGCATCGACGATGCGCATCGCGGAGATCGGCTTGCCCAACGCCTCGGCAGCGGCGGCGATCCTGGCCTGCGGCCCGATGAGGATCGGCTCGATCAGGCCGAGCTCGACCGCCTCGAAGACCGCGCCCAGGGACGCCGCATCGCACGGATGCGCCACGGCGACCTTCAGCTTCGGCAGAGACTGGGCCGCTGCCACGAGCCGGTCGTACTTGTCGTGCCGGCGCGCCGGCTGAGAAAGGCTCTGAGCTGATGCTGCAACCGTCATGACCACCTCTGATCTTTCGATCTTCTGTCCGCCGGGCAGCCACCGTGGCGGCTGCCGGAACGCCATCGAGCATGCGCGCAATCGCGGCCTAAGGGTTCTGTGCAGTTTGGATCGCGCCGGGCCCGTTGCTTGACCGATTGGGTCAGTCCGTTGACAATTTGGGACGAGGGGATGTGACCCCACCCACGAAGTTCCTGCTTGAACTGCTACCGGGTTCCTCGAGGACCGCTTTGACTTTTCGCAAGCTGGCGCGAACTCCTCAGGAGGTCGGCTCGAGACGTGAGGCGGTGTCGCAAAAGATTCAGACATTGTCCTCATCGGTCAAGCAAATCCTGACCGGCCATGATCTTGTCGGGTTCCATGAAGACAAAACCAAGGAACGGTCACGCCGTGGGCACGAGGGCTGAGTGGACGGTCCAGCCATGTATCAGGACATCGCCATCCTCTTCGCCTTCGCGTTCATGTATGCCCTCTTCGCAGGGCGGCTCGAACACACGCCAGTTGCGGGAGCTCTGGTGTTCACGGTCTTCGGGCTCGCCATCGGCCCGGAGGGGCTGAACTGGCTCACGCTGGACGTTCACGCGCAGAGCCTTCGGACCCTGGCCGAGTTCACGCTGGCATTGGTCCTGTTCACGGATGCGGCCAACGCCGACCTCAGGGTTCTCAGGCTCAACTACACGATTCCGGAGCGCCTTCTGCTGATCGGCCTGCCCCTGACGATCCTGCTGGGCGCCGCCGCAGCCAGCCTGCTCTTTCCGTCGCTCGGAACGATCGAGTGCGCGCTGCTTGCGACCATGCTGGCGCCCACCGACGCCGCCCTCGGCAAGGCGGTCGTCGTCAATCCCTCCGTTCCCGCGCCCATCCGCGAGGGCCTGAACGTGGAGAGCGGGCTGAACGACGGCATCTGCGTGCCGCTTCTCCTGGTCCTGCTGGCCCTTGCCGCCGAACCGGTCAGCGGTGCGGGATCATGGACGCTCGCGCTCCACCACTTCGTGGAGGAGATCGGGATCGGACTCGTCGTGGGCGCAGGGCTTGCGGTCGCCGGCGTCTGGGCGCTTCGGTATTCCGCCACTCGAGGCTGGTTGTCCACGACCTGGCGCCAGCTTCCCGCGGTCGCGCTGGCGTTCACCACCTTCGCGGCCGCCCAGGCGCTGGGCGGGAGCGGGTTCATCGCGTGTTTCGTCGGAGGAATCGCGGCCGGCGCGATGGCCCGGCACCAGGAGCAGAAGCATGAACTCCTTCTGTCGGCCGAAGGCTCCGGCGATCTTTTCGGCCTTCTGACGTGGGTGCTCTTCGGTGCAGCGGTCATCGGTCCGGCTCTCGGTCGGTTGACCTGGGAGGTCGTGGCCTATGCGGTTCTGAGCCTGACGTTGATCCGGATGATCCCGGTGTGGCTGGCCTTGGCCGGCGCCGATCTGCGGGCCGACGGCAAGCTCTTCCTCGGCTGGTTCGGGCCCCGAGGTCTTGCGAGCATCGTGTTCGCCATCATCGTGCTCGATGCGAAGCTGCCGGGCAGCGAGACTCTTATGGCAACGGTCGCCTGGACGGTGATCCTCAGCATCCTGGCTCATGGCCTGACCGCCAGCCCGCTGGCCGACGCGTTCGCTCGCCGCATCGGCACGACGCAGGCTCCTGTCCCATAGCCGAGGCGTGGGCCCAAGTGACGGAGCGCGGTCGCGCTGCGCGTCTCATCCCACCGTGCGGCCGGCGCGGGGCGACCCTGCCGCCGCGAGGGCCGCCACCGCTATCGCGAGGGGAACGAACGACACCCACAGAACCGTGTCCCAGCCATAGGCCGTCAGGAGGCTGCCCGACGAGAACGAGCCCACCGCCATCGTTCCGAACACCAGGAAGTCGTTGAGCGACTGCACCCGCGTCCGTTCCTCCGGACGGTGGCACTCGAGCACGAGCGCCGAGGCGCCGATGAAGCCGAAGTTCCAGCCAAGGCCGAGCAGGATCAGGGTGAGCCAGAAATGCGCCACGTCCACGCCCGTCAAACCGATGGCGGCGGAAGCCGCGGTCAGGGCCAGTCCGGCCGCCACAACGCGGGGCGCGCCGAAGCGCGTGATCAGGCGCCCGGTGAAGAAGCCGGGGCCGTACATGGCGATGATGTGCCATTGCAGGCCGAGATTGGACGATTCCTGCGACAGGCCGCACAGGCGCATCGCCAAGGGAGCGGCCGTCATGAGGAAGTTCATGAGCGTGTAGGAGACGACCCCGCAGATCACGGCCGTGATGAAGCGGGGCTGGCGCACGATGGCCCCAAGGGCACGGCCGCCGGAGAGCTCCGCGGCTGTCGGCATCGGCACCCGGACGCCGAGCAGGACGAGGGCCGACACGGCCGCGACAGCGGCTTGCGCCAGGAAGGTCGCGGCGAACAGGTACGGCTGCCACAGGTCCATGGTGTAGGTGACGAGCTGGGGACCGATCACCCCGGCGAACACCCCGCCCGCCATGACGGCGGACAGGGCCCGCGGGCGCCGCTCCGGCGGAACGCAATCGGCGGCGGCGAACCGGAACGAGAGAACCACGGCCGCATAGGCCCCGCCGAAGAAGGTCGCGGCGCAGAAGAGCCAGAATGAGCTCAGCACCACTGCCAGCGCGGCCAGCAGCCCAGTCAGCACGCCGCATCCCGTCCCGGTCAGGAATGCGGCGCGGCGGCCGTGACGCCGAGCGATAGCGCCGGCCGGCAGGGTGCAGGCCGCCATGCCCACGACGAAGATCGAGATCGGCAGCGTCGCCAGCGCTGGACTTGGGGCAAGCGTGCTGCCGACGATGGCGCCGGTGGCGTACACGACCGCCGAGTTGGCGCCGGCGAGCGCCTGCGCGATCGCAAGCCTCCAGACATCGGCATCCCCGGAGCGGACCGCGGGTGCGACTCCGGTTACGGCATTGGCGTTCATCTGTGACATGATGGTCCTCAGGCCGCGAGCAGGCCGTGCCAGCGTGCGTCGCGCGACGACGGGCGGCGGTGGAGACGACGGTCGAGAAGCTCGCCGGCCTTCGCGGCCTCGCCGCTGCGCATCAAAGCGAGGAGCAGCATGTCCTCCATCATCTCGCGCTGAGCCCCGCTGCCGCCGATGCGCACGACCTCGGCCGCGACCGGCTCCAGGATGCGGGCGCAGCCTGCGTAGTCCTCTTCCGCGAAGGACAGCGCGGCGCGGCAGATCGCCGGCACCACCGGCCCGGCTGCCAGGGCGCCCGCCTCGATCAGGCCCGTCAGCGCCGCCACGCGCTCTTCGACCGCGACCCGGTCGCCCATCGCTGCGGCAATCAGGGCCATGTGCACGTCAGCGAAGGCGAAGCCGGCCTTCTGGAAGTAACCTCTGGAGTACGCCGCCGCATCTTCCCACAGCTCCGCCGGCACTTCGTGGCCGTAGGCCTTCAGCCGCCAGAGGAAGGAGGCGGTGTCGCTGACCACGTTGACCGGCATCCCGGCCGTGACCGAGGGCTGGATGTAATCCGCGTAGATCGCCAGCGCCCGCTCCGGGTCGCTTCGCTCCAGCGCGCCCAGCGCCGCGTGCCAGGCGATGTGGCCATGCAGGGTGCCCGAGCGCTCGTAGTTAGGCAGCCAGTCGGCGATCAGCCGCTCCGCGTCTTCGTGCGCGCCACCCTCGTACATGGCGTGAGAGAGCGCGTGCGCCGCGTTGGCGTTGTTTCTCCGCAGGTCGAAGCCGCGCTGTGTCAGCGCGCGGCCATGCGAAACGTTGCCGTTCTCAGCATGGGCCCAGCCGCGGTAGGTCAGGAACCACCAGTCGTCTGCGTCGAAGTGCCGGGCATGGCGCTCGCAGAGATCGACGCGCGCCTGATCGTGATCCGCCATACCGGAGAAGGCGAAGAGCCCGAAGGCGCCGAGAGGCAGCGACAGGATCAGCACGTCGCGCGGCCAGGTGTCGGCATGGGCGAGCGCCCGCTCCAGCGCCTGGGCCGAGTGGCCGTTGATGGCGAGCCGCAGGATCTCCACATGGCTGCGCTCGCGCTCAGTCCCGCGTCGGGCGACGATCTCCCCCGCCGCCGCGATCCGCGCCTGGGCCTTCGCCGCCTCGGACCGGATGGCGTGCAGGCGGGCGCGGGCCGCATGAGCGAGAGCGAAGTCCGGATCGGCCGCGATGGCCTCCTCGAGGACCTCCGCGGCGTCGGGCCAAGCCGAGAGAACCAGGTCGACTCCGCGCCGGTAGCGTTCGGCCGCAAGGTCGGACGTGGTCGAGAGCGGCAGGCCGCGGCTGTCGAGGCAGGGCATGGCAGGTTCCTCATTCGGGGATCGAGCGGGCATCGGCGTTCGATCCGGCCGTTATACGGGACAGCCTCCTGTCCGTATTTGGACAATCTGCCATATCATGTAGATTAACAGCCAAACTGGAGATCCGGACATGACATGGGAGACGATCCAGTCGCCAGCCGGCTTGGGGCCGCCACGGCCCATCACCGTGCGGGCGCAGACGATCCCCGCGCGGCACTCCTTCCCGGAGCATGCCCACCGCTGGAACCAGATGGTGTACGCCATCTCCGGCGTACTGACGGTCGTGGTGGAGGGGCACTCCTTCGTGATCTCTCCGGAGCAGGCCGTGTGGCTGCCGACGGGCCTGATGCACCGGGTCGGCTCCCTGCTCGGGGCCGAGTTCCGCAGCCTCTGGATCGCCCACGAGGCTGGGCCCGGTCTGGCGGAGAGTCCGACCGTGTTCGGGGTCGCGCCGCTGCTGAAGGCTCTCATCGTCGAGGCCGCCGCGATCGAGGGCGAGGAGGATCGCGACGGCCATGCCGGCCGCGTGACGGATCTCATCCTCGACCAGCTCCGGCGGGCGCAGCCTCTTCCGGGCGCGCTCCCCTGGCCCCGCGGAGCATCCTCTCTGACGGCCTTGTGCGAGGCGCTCTACGGGGATCCCGCGGACCCGCGCGGGCCGGAGGCATGGGGCCGGGAGCTCGGGATGTCGGAACGGACGCTCGCCCGCCGCTTCGAGGCGGAGGTGGGCATGAGCCTGCGCTCGTGGCGACGGCGCCTGCGGCTGTTCAAGTCCATCGAGCTCATGGGCGGCGGTCTCGACGTGACCCGGACGGCGATGGAGCTCGGCTACGGCTCGACATCGGCTTTCGTCTACGCGTTCCGGACCGAGATGGGATGCAGCCCCCAGGCCTACATGCGCGGGCGCGGGGCGGACCGGCTCGCGTGAGCGCAATGTCATTCCGGCAGAGGAACCTCCAGTCCGACCTTCACGCGATCCATGGCGACGAAGGTGCGGAACCGCTTCACGTTGTTGTTGCCGAAGAACAGGCGGCGCGTGAGCGCCTCGTAGTCGCCCATCGTCGGCACCACGATCACCAGAACGAAATCGGCCTCTCCGGTGACGTAGTAGCACTGCTGCACCTCGGGAACCGAGGCGAACTCCCTCTTGGCGGCGTCGATCAGCTCCGCCGTCTCGCTGATCACCTCGACCTCGACAAAGATCGTGATGGATTGCCCCACCCGGGCCGGATCGACGATCGAAACGTTGGCACGGATGACGCCCGCCTCCTCCATCCGCCGGATGCGGCGCTGCACGGCCGGGGCCGACAGGTTGACGGCCTCGCCGATCACCCGCTGCGGAGTCGCGTTGTCCCGCTGCAGGATGCTCAGGATCGCGAGATCGAAGCCGTCGAGGGGATGCGGAGACGAAGGCTTGGACACCCGGAGCCTCACCTATACGAAAAAACTTTCATTCGGAGGGTCCAGATAGAGCGCCTTTCTCGCAACCGATGCAATATCTTCTCGCCGGTTTACAGTGAAGGACGGCGATGATCCTGCCCAACCAGCACCCCGACTACCGCAAGCCCCTCGATCAGGTCGATGCCGAGACGCTGGGCGTGGCTGCGGCCGAAGAGGTCGAGCGCTACCTGGCCTACCGCGACAACCATGCCCCGACGCCCCTGCACATCCTGCCGTCTCTGGCCGCCGACCTCGACGTGGGCGCGATTCACGTCAAGGACGAGGGCTTCCGACTGGGGCTGGGCAGCTTCAAGGCCCTGGGCGGCTCCTACGCGGTCATCCGGCTCGTGCTGGAGGACGCCGCCCGCCGGCTGGGACGGCCCGTCGACGTCGCCGACCTGCACACGCCCGAGGTTCGCGCCGTCGCGGCCGGCATGACGGTCGCCTGCGCCACGGACGGCAATCACGGGCGTTCGGTGGCTCAGGGAGCGCAGCTCGTCGGCGCCAGGGCGGCCATCTTCGTGCATTCCGGCGTCAGCGACGAGCGCGTGGCGGCCATCGCCCGCTTCGGCGCGCGGATGATCCGGGTCGAGGGCACCTATGACGACTCGGTCGCCGAGGCCGCACGTGTCGCGGCCGAGAACGACTGGACCGTGGTCTCCGACACCTCTTGGCCGGGCTACGAACGCATTCCGGGACTGGTCATGCAAGGATATACCGCGATGGTGCGCGAAGCCCTGCGCCAGCTCCCCGAACCGCCGACCCACGTGTTCGTGCAGGCCGGCGTCGGCGGCGTCGCGGCGGCGGTCGCGGGGCATCTCGCGCTCGTCCTCGGCGACCGACGGCCGGTCTTCGTCGTGGTCGACCCCGCGCGGGCCGCATGCGTCTTCGAGACCGCGCGCGCGGGGCGCCCGGTCAGGATCGCCCACGGCGAGCCGACCGTGATGGCGATGCTGGAATGCTACGAGCCGTCGCTCGTCGCCTGGCGGGTGCTGTCCCGCGTCGCCGATGCCTTCATGACCGTCGACGAGGAGGATGCGGTCGCGGCGATGAGGCGCCTCGCCCGCCCCGTCGGAGGCGATCCGGCCATCGTCGCCGGCGAGAGCGGCGGTGTCGGCTTCGCGGCTTTGAGCAAGGCCGCTTCCGATCCCTACCTGAAGGCGGCCCTCGGGCTCGATGCCGCCTCCCGCATTCTTCTCTTCAACACGGAGGGCGCCACCGACCCCGTGCGTTACGCTGAGCTGGTCGGCGTACCCCCCGCTGAAGTCGCGACCCGTCGCGCAGGACTGGACGCATGACCACCCTTTCCATCGACGCCGGCCGCCTGCTCGACCGCCTCCACGACCTCGGGAAGATCGGCCGGGATGGCGACGGGAGGCTTGTCCGGCTCGCCGGCTCCGACGCCGACAAGGCGGGACGCGACGCCCTCGTGGCCTGGATCCGGGCCGCAGGCCTGGAGGTCGCGATTGACCGTATCGGCAACATCTTCGGAATTTGGAGAACGGCCGACAACGCCAACGAGGCCTCCATCCTGCTCGGCTCGCATATCGATACCGTCATCGACGCCGGCATCTATGACGGCTGCTACGGTGTGCTCTCCGGTTTGGCGGTGATCGAAACCCTGAAGGCTGCCGGCTTCGTTCCCGCACGGCCCATCGCGGTCGCCGCCTTCACCAACGAGGAAGGCGTGCGCTACGCGCCCGACATGATGGGGTCGCTCGTCTACGCGGGAAGGCTCCCCGTCGAGGAGGCGCTGGCGACGCTCGGCACCGATGGCACCGTCCTTGGAGCCGAGCTCGAGCGCATCGGCTATGCCGGGGCCGAAGAGCCGGGCTTCCTGCAGCCGCACGCTTATGTGGAGCTGCACATCGAGCAGGGCCCCGTGCTGGAACGCGAGGGCGTGCCCATCGGTGCGGTGGAGAACCTTCAGGGCATCTCCTGGCAGCGCGTCGCCATCGAGGGCGAGGCCAACCATGCCGGCACGACGCCCATGTCGATGCGCCGGGATGCGGGCCACGCCGCGGCCTGCGTGGTCACCTTCCTGCGCGATCGGGCCCGGAACGCGAACACACCCACCGTCGCGACGGTGGGCTGCATGAGCTTCGAGCCGAACGCAATCAACGTCATTCCCTCCCGCGCCACCTTCACGATCGACCTGCGCGATCCCGACGAAGGGCGCCTCCAGGCCGAGGAGGCGGCGCTCGCCGCCTATCTGGAGGAGCTCGCCGCGACCGAGGAGGTCACGATCTCGGTCGAACGGCTGGCGCGATTCGAGCCGGTCACCTTCGACCGGAGGATCGTGGCACTGGTGGAAGAGGCCGCGGGCAGGCGCGGGCTGGCCTCGAAGCGGATGACCTCGGGCGCGGGCCACGATGCGCAGATGATCGCCCGGATCGCGCCCGCCGCGATGATCTTCGTGCCGAGCCTCGGCGGCATTAGCCACAATCCGCGTGAGCAGACGCGGAATGCCGACCTCATTGCGGGATCCAACATCCTGCTCGACGTCGTCGGCCGCCTCGCGGCGAGTTAGAGTTTTTAGGAGAGAGACATGACCATCGATCCGAGTGCCCTCGAACGGGAGATGATCGCCTGGCGGCGTGACCTGCACGCCCATCCGGAGTTCGGGTTCGAGGAGAAACGCACGAGCGCCTTCGTGGCCGCCAAACTGCGGGAGTTTGGTCTCGACGAGGTCGCCGAGGGCATAGGCGGCACCGGCATCGTCGGCACGCTCAAGCGCGGTAGCGGCAACCGCGCGATCGCGCTGCGGGCCGACATGGACGCCCTGCGCATCACCGAGCAGGGAACGCTGGACCACCGCTCGCAGAATCCCGGCACAATGCACGCCTGCGGCCATGACGGCCACACCGCCATGCTGCTCGGAGCCGCCAAGCTGCTTGCCGAGGAAGGCGGCTTCGACGGCACAGTGCGCTTCGTCTTCCAGCCCGCCGAGGAATGGGGCAAGGGCGCGCTCGCCATGCTGGCGGATGGGCTGATGGAGCGTTTCCCGTTCGAGGAGATCTACGGCCTGCACAACATGCCGGGGCTTCCCGTCGGGCATTTCCAGACCCGGGTGGGGCCGATCATGTCGGCGGAGGACAACTTCGAGATCGTCCTGAAAGGCGTCGGCGGTCATGCCGCTCGCCCGCATTGGGGAAACGAGGTGCTGGTCGCCGCCTGTGCGACCGTCATGAACCTCCAGACCATCGTGTCGCGCCGGCTCAGCCCGACCGACATCGGTGTCGTGTCGGTGACGGAGCTGACGACTGACGGCACGCGGAACGCGCTGCCCGGGCTGGCGCGCATCCTCGGCGATGCCCGCAGTTTCCAGCCGGACGTCAGCGCCGAGATCGAGAAGCAGATGCGCATCATCGCCGAGGGTACGGCCCTGACCTACAACGTCGCCGCCGAGGTGACCTACACGCGCGAGTTTGTGCCGCTCCTGAACGATGCCGCCCTCGTGGAAGAGGCCTTCGCGGCCGCCCGGACCGTGTTCGAGCCGGACCACGTCTCGACCGCGCGAGAGCCAATGACGGGCTCGGAGGATTTCGCCCGGTTCCTGGAGCATGTGCCCGGCTGCTTCGTGTTCGTCGGGAACGGCAGGGATTCAGCGCCCCTGCATAACCCGGCTTATGACTTCAATGATGACGGGCTGCTCCATGGGGCACGCTTCCATGCGGCCATCATTCGGCAGCGTCTGCCGTCAGCCTGAGCGGCATGAGGCGGACATCCTGTCGCTCACGGTGGCAGAGAAGACGGTCAGGTATGAACGGACCATCGATGAATCCCGCAAGCTGCTCGATCGGCCCGTGTACCCGTCCCTACGGGAAGCGCCCCGATCCCGGGAAGGCAGGCCATTGACGGAACATCGGAGAACCTGGGGCATTTACCTTGGCCGTGCAGACCACGCCCGCTCACCCCGAGCGGGGCGCCTCTTCGTTGCAAGCCTCGATGTCACGTTCGCGTTCGTCTCTCCTGTTCTGGACCGTCCTGTTCCTGGCATTCGGCATCGGCGGGTCGCTGGCTTACATCTATTCCGGAATCTACGACATATCCGCGACCAAGCAGCACACGCGGCTCATCTATTGGGTTCTGACCACTGCGCGGCGCCAGTCGATCAAGACCCACGCCGCCGGAGAAACATCCCCACCGGACCTGACGGATGCGGACCTCGTCTCCTCAGGGCTCGTCCTGTTCGATCGGCATTGCTCCCAGTGTCATGGCGCCCCGGGAATCGCACCGGGCGCGATCGGCCTCGGAATGATGCCCTCCCCACCTAACTTCGCCCAGATGGGCCGAGACATGCCGGCGGCGGAGATGTACTGGGCCATCTCGAACGGCATCAAGCTGACCGGGATGCCCGCATGGGAGTTTCGCCTGAGCGAGCGGGAGCGCTGGGCGCTCGTCGCGTTCCTGAAACGCTCGACAGCACTGACGCCGGCCGACTACCGAGCACAGCGGGACCAGCTGGCGGCGGCGGACACAGGAGAAACGACATCCCACGACTCAGGCGGCCGGTGGAAGCCGGAAGGCGCAGCGGAGCGGGGCCGCGTTGCGATCCAGCAATACGCATGCGCGACCTGTCACGTCATTCCGGGAATTCGGGGGCCCGACGCGCAGGTGGGGCCGTCCCTCGGGGGCATCGCCGAGCGGCTCTATATTGCCGGCGCCTTGACGAATACGCCGGCCCACATGGTCGAATGGGTGCGCAATCCGCAGAAGATCAATCCGCTCTCTGCGATGCCCGAGCTGGGCGTAACCGAGCGCGACGCCCGTGACATCGCCGCATACCTTTATTCGCTGCGCTAGAACGTCTCCGGAAGCAGCTCTCCGAGACTTTGGTCCATCAAGCAGTGAAATCTGCGAACCTTGAGGGACGTCTGGGCATGCAGCGATTGCCGGTCTCGGGCTTGCGCTCCTGAAGGCCTCAACCGGCCATCGTCACGATCAGGGGTCCGCTTCGGGTTGCGACAACCGTATGCTCGTACTGAACGGTCGGAGCCTCGGGGCGGCTGTAGAGCGTCCATGGATCGTCACCATCCTCGGCCCACTCCGCGCCGAGCGACAGGAAGGGCTCGACGGTGAACACCAGGCCGTCGCTCATGATGCGACGCTCGGAGGAATCGGGCCATGTGGCGATCTCTGTCGGCTCCTCATGGAGCGACAAGCCGACCCCGTGACTGGCAAGGTTCCTGACGAGGCTGTAGCCGTTTTTCCGTGCAAAGGTCCCGATGGCCTGACCGATGCCGGCGATCGGCTTTCCGGCTCCGACCTGCCGCAGGCCCGTCCACATGGCCCGGCGGCCGTCCCGGCACAGGCGTTCGATCGAGCGGGTGACGGGCGGAACGGCGAACGAGGCTCCCGTATCCGCAAAGAAGCCGTTCTTCTCGGCCGACACGTCGATGTTGACCAAATCGCCGCGCTCGATCCGGCGGTCGCCCGGGATGCCGTGAGCGATCTCCTCGTTCACGCTGATGCAGGTCGCTCCGGGGAAGGCGTAGGCCAGCTCAGGAGCCGGGCGGGCGCCGGCAGTCTCCAGGAGCTTTCGCCCGATCTGGTCGAGCTCGGAGGTGGTCATGCCCGGCTCGAGGGCCTTCCCCATCGCCTCGAGGGTATTGGCGACGATACGCCCGATCTCTTTCAGGCAGGCGAGGTCGTCGTCATTCGAGATTGTCATGTCAGGCTCTTCCGAAACGCCGGGACATAGCGCTTGTGTCGCCGGCTGACAAACGGGAGAGCGTAAGCCGCAGTTTGCGGAAGTCCTGTCCGGGTCCGGATAAGGTTTCATTCGCCACGAGAGCTCCGCCCCCTCTGCTGCCGCGCCTGCCGTTCCAACGGCTCCCGTTCGGGCTTCGGCTGCGCCATCCCACGTCAAAATACTCACTGCGGCCGGGTTGCTGAACAGGTCGGCGGCCCTAGAACCCTTGATTAAATTCGACCGGGATTACGGCAGCAAGGCCTCAGTTCGAGTAGCTGGAGGACAGGCCGTCAGGGCCTGAACCAGATCGACTGGCCAAGCTGAGCTATGCTCACTGGAGGCGATTGCCCGGATGACGATAGATCAGGTCCAAGGTTCGCAGTCCTCCTCCACGCCTCTTGAGCGCGATGCCCGCTTGGCATCCACCGATCACAAGGTCGCACCGAGTGAGATCGCCATCGGGGTCGTGATCGGCCGGGCGGCCGAATACTTCGACTTCTTCGTTTTCGCCATCGCCTCCGTGGTGGTGTTTCCCAAAGTGTTCTTTCCCTTTGCCGAACCGGTGACGGCGACGCTCTATTCCTTCGCCATGTTCTCGCTGGCCTTCGTCGCCCGGCCGATCGGGACCATCATCTTCACGGCGATCGACCGCCGCCACGGCCGCGGCGTCAAGCTGACCATCGCGCTGTTCCTGCTCGGCTTCTCGACCATGGCGGTCTCCTTCCTGCCCCGCTATGACCAGATCGGCGCCTGGTCTCTTTATCTCCTCGGCATCCTGCGCATCGGACAGGGCCTTGCCCAGGGCGGCGCCTGGGACGGGCTCGCCTCGCTTCTCGCGCTGAATGCGCCCCCCGACCGCCGGGGCTTCTACACCGCTGTCGCGCAGCTGGGCGCTCCTCTCGGCTTTATGGTCGCCAGCGTCCTGTTCTCGTTCTTCATGCTCAACCTGTCCGAGGCCGACTTCCTGGAATGGGGCTGGCGCTATCCCTTCTTCTGCGCGTTCACCATCAACGTCGTCGCCGTTTTCGCGCGCCTGCGGCTGGTGGCGACCGAGGAGTTCTCCCGCCTTCTCGAACAGGGACGGCTCGAACCCTCACCGATCGTTCCGCTGGTCAGGACGCATTGGCGCACTCTCCTGGTCGGCGCGCTGATCCCCCTGGCGAGCTTCGCCCTCTTTCACCTCGTCACCGTGTTCCCCATCAGCTGGATCACCCTGTTCACGCAGCGTTCGGCAGGCGAGTTCCTGATGATCCAGTGCTCCGGCGCCTTCATCTGCGCCGGCGCAGTCGTCGCGTCGGGCCTCATCGCCGACCAGATCGGCCGCCGTATGCTTCTCATGATCTCGGCGGGACTCATCGCCATCTTCGCCATCGGCAGCATCATCGCGCCGCTGGTCGTCGAGGAGAACGCGATCGGCCAGACGATCTACGTCAATGCCGGGTTCACGCTGCTCGGCCTGTCCTACGGACAGTCGTCCGGCGCGGTGACGTCGCAGCTCAATCGCCGCTTCCGCTATACCGGCGCGGCCCTCACCACCGATCTCGCCTGGTTGCTCGGAGCGGGGTTCGCGCCGCTGATCGTCCTGTTCCTGTCGGCCCGTTACGGACTCGCCTGCGTCGGTCTGTATCTGCTCTCGGGAGCGGTCACGACCCTCGTGGCGCTCAGCCTGTCCCGCTCGGAAATCCGGCAGGTCTGAGCGATGCGCAATCCGATGCACCCGATCCGTCAGAACGCGTATCGCCGCCCGAGCCTGTCGATGAAGCGCAAGTCTCTGCGCGGCTTGGCGCTTCTCGCTCTCTCAGGGCTGCTCTCCGGCTGTAATCTGGTCGTCATGAACCCTGCCGGCGACGTCGCGGTCCAGCAGCGCAACCTCATCATCGCGTCCACGGCGCTGATGATGCTCGTCATCCTGCCGGTTATCGTGCTCACGTTCCTCTTCGCATGGCGGTACCGCGCGTCGAACCCAGACGCGACCTACGACCCCGATTTTCACCACTCGACCCAGCTCGAAGTCGTCATCTGGACCGTCCCCCTGCTCATCATCATCGCACTGGGCGCCATGACCTGGATCGGTACGCACACGCTCGATCCCTTCAGACCGCTCTCGCGGATCGCGCCGAACAAGCCCGTGCCACCCGACATGAAGCACCTGACGGTCGAGGTCGTCGCGCTCGACTGGAAATGGCTGTTCATCTATCCCGAATATGGCATTGCGAGCGTGAACGAGATGGCCGCGCCCGCGAACGTGCCGATCTCCTTCAGGATCACGTCATCCTCCGTCTGGAATACGTTCTACGTTCCCGCCATGGCCGGCATGATCTACGCCATGCCCGGCATGGAAACGAAGCTCCATGGCGTGATGAACGAGGAGGGAGACTTCACGGGCCTTTCCGCGCATTACAGCGGATCGGGCTTCTCCCGCATGAACTTCGGCTTCCGAAGCCTCAACCAGCAGGGCTTCGACGAGTGGGTAGCGAAAGTCAAATCGGCCGGAGCGCCCCTCGACCGCGAAGTGTACCTCAAGCTCGAGAAGCCGAGCGAAGAAGTGCCAGTCCAATATTTTGCGACGGTGGACAACGGTCTTTTCGACGCCGTCGTCGGCCTGTGCGTCGCGCCGGGTCAGATGTGCGTCGGCGAAATGCACCACATCGACAGGACGGGTGGCGCGGCCGAAGAAAGCGAGGCGAACCGCAGGAGGCTCGATTACGACAACCGTCGCCTGGAGAGCGGCGACGAGCCGTCGGGAGCGACCTTCCCGGCCTCGGGCCGTCCACCGCAGGGGTCCGTCCAGCCCCAGGGCATGATGCCCCGCGACCAGAACATGAGCCGCGGCGGCGTCAACACGCCCCAGGCCGCGCCGGACCAGGGACAGGGCAACGCGCTTCCAGGTGCCGACAGGGCGCCTGCGCCGGCCCAGTTGAACACTCAGCCCACTGAAGGCCACCCGCACTGATTGGAACGGGCATCCGCATGTTCTCGAACCTCGACCTCCAGCAATTCATCTTCGGGCGTCTGTCGCTCGAAGCCATTCCCTACCACGAGCCGATCCTGCTCGTTACCTTCGCGGTCGTGGCCCTGGGCGGCGTCGCGCTTCTAGGCGCGATCACCTGGTACGGCAAATGGGGCTATCTGTGGCGGGAATGGTTCACGAGCGTCGATCACAAGAAGATCGGCATCATGTACATCGTGCTCGCCATCGTGATGCTGCTGCGCGGCTTCGCCGACGCGGTCATGATGATCACCCAGAAGGCGCTTTCGGTCGGGGTTAACGAGGGCTACCTGCCTCCGCACCACTACGACCAGGTCTTTTCCGCCCATGGCATGATCATGATCTTCTTCATGGCCATGCCGTTCGTGACCGGCATGATGAACTACGTCATGCCGCTGCAGATCGGCGCGCGGGACGTCGCGTTTCCATTCTTGAACAATTTCAGCTTCTGGATGACGGCGGGTGGCGCCGTCCTCACAATGATGTCCCTGTTCGTGGGCGAGTTCTCGCGGGCCACCTGGCTGGGCTTCGCGCCGCTGTCGGGGGCGGCCTACAGTCCCGGTGTCGGGGTCGACTACTACATCTGGGGCCTTCAGATCGCGGGCGTCGGAACGACGCTGTCGGGCATCAACTTGATCGCCACCATCGTCAAGATGCGCGCGCCCGGCATGACGATGATGAAGCTGCCCGTCTTCTGCTGGACGACCCTTGCCAGCAACGCCATCATCGTCACGATCTTCCCGGTCCTGACCGCCACCTTGGCGCTCCTCTCGCTCGACCGATACGTGGGAACGCACTTCTTCACGAACGACTACGGCGGCAACGCGATGATGTACATGAACCTCATCTGGATCTGGGGCCATCCGGAGGTCTACGTTCTCATCCTGCCCGCCTTCGGCATCTTCTCGGAGGTCACCTCGACCTTCTGCAGCAAGCGGCTCTTCGGCTACACGTCGATGGTCTACGCCACGATGGTGATCGCCCTCGTGTCCTGGCTCGTCTGGCTGCACCACTTCTTCACCATGGGCGCGGGACCCACCGTCAATTCCTTCTTTGCCATTGCGAGCATGATCATCTCGATCCCGACGGGCGCGAAGGTGTTCAACTGGCTCTTCACCATGTACAGGGGGAAAATCCGGTTCGAGACGCCGTTCATCTGGGTGGTGGGCTTCATCCCGACCTTCGTGATCGGCGGGCTGACGGGCGTGCTGCTCGCGGTGCCGCCCGTCGACTTCGTGGTGCACAACAGCCTGTTCCTGGTCGCCCACTTCCACAACGTGATCATCGGCGGCGTGGTGTTCGGACTCCTGGCGGGCGTCCAGTACTGGTTCCCCAAGGCGTTCGGCTACAAGCTCGACCCGTTCTGGGGCAAGGCGTCCTTCTGGTGCTGGCTGATCGGCTTCTGGACCGTGTTCCTGCCGCTCTACATCCTCGGCCTGATGGGCGTCACGCGTCGGACCCAGCATTTCGAGGACCCGAGCGTGCAGCCCTTCCTGACGGTCGCTGCTGTCGGCGTGTTCATCATTATGGCCGGGATTTTGGCGTTCCTGATCCAGCTCTTCGTGAGCTATCTCCGGCGCGAGAAGCTGCGCGACCTGACGGGCGACCCCTGGGACGGCAGGACGCTCGAATGGGCGACCTCCTCGCCTCCCCCGCCCTACAACTTCGCCTTCACCCCTGTCGTCCACGATCTCGACGCCTGGTGGGACATGAAGAGGCGCGGCTACGACCATCCTCTCGAAGGCTTCAGGCCGATCCACATGCCCAAGAACACCGGCGCAGGGGTGATCCTGGCGGGGCTCAGCACCGTGCTCGGGTTCGCCCTGGTCTGGTACTTCTGGTGGCTGGCCGCCCTGTCGTTCGTCGCGCTCATCGCAGCCGCCGTCATCCACACGTTCAACTACAACCGTGACTACTACATCCCGGCCGCCGACGTCGTTCGGATCGAGGGCCAAAGAATGGCGCAACTTGCAGGAAGGGCCTGAGCCGATGCACGAAGCGACGCCCCCGCCTGGCGCCACGGCGCCGGTCTTCTACGAGCAGGAGGAGCACGCCCACGGCGACGGCGGCACGTTGTTCGGCTTCTGGATCTACCTGATGGGGGACAGCCTCATCTTCGCGGTTCTGTTCGCCTGCTACGGCGTTCTCGGCCGCAACTACGCGGCGGGTCCGTCTGGAGCCGATCTGTTCGACCTGCGGCTTGTCGCCGTCAATACGGGTCTCCTGCTCCTGTCCTCGATCACATACGGCTTCGCGATGCTGGAGATGGACAGGGACCGGGTCGACAGAACCCTCGCCTGGCTCGCGGTCACCGGCCTGTTGGGGGCGGCCTTCCTCGGCATCGAGCTTTATGAGTTCGCTCATCTGATCCGCGAGGGCGCGACTCCTCAGCGCAGCGCCTTTCTGTCCTCCTTTTTCACGCTGGTGGGCACGCACGGACTGCACGTCACGTTCGGCATCGTGTGGCTCGTGACGCTGATGATCCAGGTGCGCCAGCGCGGGCTGATCATGGAGAACCAGCGCCGGCTCATGTGCCTTTCCATGTTCTGGCACTTCCTCGACGTGGTCTGGATCGGCGTATTCACCTTCGTTTACCTGATGGGGGTTATGCAATGAGCCAAGTCGCAGAGCCCGGACTCGCCGGGAGATCGCATGGTCACGGCGAGGCGCACGGGGCGCACCATTCCCACGGCGCACAGGGGACGTTCAGAAGCTACGTGACCGGCTTCGTCCTTTCGGTTATCCTCACGGCCATACCCTTCTGGCTCGTGATGGGCGACGTCCTGAACGACACCCGCCTGACCGGCATCGTCATCATGGCATTTGCGGCGGTGCAGATCGTGGTGCACATGATCTACTTCCTGCACATGAACACAAAGTCGGAAGGCGGCTGGACCTTCCTGGCCCTGCTGTTCACGCTCATTCTCGTTGTCATCACGCTGGTGGGCTCGATATGGGTCATGTACCACCTGGATCAGAACATGATGCCGATGCCGCCGCACGAGGCCCTGCAAAAGCCCTAACGGGCAAGCGCATCGCGGCGCTGGTCGCCTTCGATATCGCTGCGGTCCTGCTCGTGATCGGCCTTGTGGCGCTCGCCGTCTGGCAGATCCATCGCCGCGCGTACAAGCTCGACCTGATCGACCGAGTGGAGGCGCGGGTTCATGCGGCCCCGACTCCTGCGCCGGGGCCTGACCATTGGGCCGGCATGTCGGCCGCCGCGGACGAATACCGGCGCGTGCTCGTGACGGGCCGGTGGATCGAGGACGATTCCGCGCTCGTCAAGGCCGTGACGGAACTGGGCGGCGGGTTCTGGGTCATGGCGCCCCTCGCCCGGGATGACGGCACGACGGTCCTCGTCAATCGCGGCTTCGTTCCCGAAACCGAGCGCGACCCGGTCTCCTGGCGGCCGCGAAGCTCCGGGCCGGTTTCCGTGGTCGGCCTGCTGCGCATGTCCGAGCCGGGCGGCGCCTTTCTGCGCGCGAACGACCCCGCGGCCGACCGCTGGTTCTCCCGCGACGTGGCCGCGATCGCCGCGGCCCGCGGCCTGAACAACGTCGCGCCGTACTTCGTCGACGCGGAACGCGAGCCCGGCGGAAGCGGCCTGCCCGTTGCGGGGCTGACGGTGATCGCCTTCTCGAACAATCACCTCGTCTACGCATTCACCTGGAGCGCCCTGGCGCTGATGGCCGCGGCGGGAGCGATCTTCGTCAACCTGGACCTGCTGCGACCCGGCTGGCTCAGGCCGCGGCAGCCGGGCCTGCACGAGTCCTGACGGGATTTAGACCGGGGCGTGATCGAGGCCGCGCATTCTCAGGTCGTCCGGCGACGGCGTGATGTTGAATGCCAGGAGACGCGCGCTGCGCGATTGCGCCGAACGATTGATGTCGAAGATCGTGATGGCCGCCGGCGCGATGGGCGACAGGTTGGACGGAGCGAGGCCCACCAGCAAGTCGCAGGCGGCGCGGACCACGCCCTCATGGGCGACGACGACCACGTCGCCGTCGGACGGGTCGACGGCCTCTTCGATCACCGCGCCGACGCGTTGGCGGAATTGCCCCCACCCTTCGCCGCGCGGCGGCGTGTAGGACCCAAGCCGCCAGTCGCGGTAGACGCCCGGATCGGATGCCTCGATCTGCTCGATCCAGCGCCCCGTCCAGTCGCCGAGATCCATCTCGCGCAGACGCTCGTCGGTCGCGAAACCGGTAAAGCCGAGGAGTTCCGCCGTATGACGCGCCCGGTTCAGGTCCGAGGACACGACGCGGCCGGGGGCCGGACCATCCGCGAAGAATGCCGCCGCGCGCCGCGCCTGCTCGATGCCGCGCGGTGATAGGGGAGCGTCCGCGTGGCCCTGCAGTCGGCGCTCCGCGTTCCACACTGTCTCGCCGTGGCGCACTAGGATCAGTCTCATGGCTCAGGTCTCACGCGGTAGCGGCGTCGGCTGCGATCGGCAGCAGTTCGGACATGGTATCGATCAGGCGTTCCGCGCCGAGTTCCGCGTGAGGCTTGTGGCTGTAGCCGTAGGTGACCGCAAAGGCACGCACGCCGGCCGCCCGGGCAGCCTGCACGTCGTGATAGTTGTCGCCGACCATGAGCGCCGTCTCGGGGGCCGTGCCCAGGTGCTTCAGCGCCGCGAGGATCGGGGCCGGGTGCGGCTTGCGCTCGGGAAGGGTGTCGCCCCCGACGACCGCCTGGAAATACGCCCGCAGGCCGAGTGCCTCCAGAATGCCGATGGTCGCCGCGTAGGGCTTGTTGGTGACGACCGCCAGGGGAAGCTCCAGACTGCGCAGACCGGCCAGCGTCTCCTCGACGCCCGGATAGGCCTCGGTATGCCGGGATGCGTTGGCCTCGTAGATCTGCAGGAAGCGCGCAACGAGAGCGGGGAGACGTGACAGGTCCCCGCCCGTCGCCGAGACGGCCCGCTCCACGAGCTTGGCAGCGCCGTCGCCGATCATGGACTTGACCTCTTCGAGGTCGAGCTGCCGGAGGCCTTCTTCGGCAAGCAGGACGTTCACCGCGTCCCGAAGATCGCGCGCGCTGTCGACGAGAGTTCCGTCCAGGTCGAAAATGATGGCTTTCAGGGGATGCATGCAGCCGCTACCGGTCTTTGTGAAATGTCGTGAAGGCGGAAGGATCGTTGCGTCCCTTCCGCCTGGAGGAAGATGATGCGGCGTGGCGCCTCAGGCGGCGAGCCAAAGAGCCGAGCGCAGGGAAAGGCCGATCTCCACGGGCGAACCGGACTGGCGGAGCGACTCGCCCGAATGGAAGGGCGTGTCGATCGAGACCTCGGCGGTGCCGATCCTCACCCCGTAGCGCAAGGTGGAGCCGAGGAACTCGCTGTGCACCACGGTGCCCGGCAACAGGACATCGCTTGCGCCGTCCCTGCCCAGAGAGGCGTGCTGCGGCCGGAAGACGAGCTTGGCCCCTTCCGGCACGACCACGTTGGCCGGGATCGGCAGGCGAACCCCGCCGTCGATGTCGAAAAAGCGCCCGCCTCCCTCGCGCACCACGCGCCCCGGCAGGATGTTGGCCGTGCCGAGGAAGTTCGCCACGAACAGGTTGGCGGGCTTCTCGTAGAGTTCCATCGGCGTGCCGACCTGCTGCACGACGCCGTCGTTCATGACGGCGATCCGGTCGCAGATCGTGTTCGCCTCCTCCTGGTCGTGCGTGACGAAGATCGTCGTCAGGCCAAGGCGCTGCTGCAGGTCGCGCAGCTCCCGCCGCACCTGCACGCGCATCTTTGCGTCGAGGTTCGACAGAGGCTCGTCGAGGAGGAGGACCTTCGGCGCGATGGCGATGGTGCGGGCCACCGCGACGCGCTGCTGCTGGCCTCCCGAAAGCTGCGACGGCCGCCGGTCGGCGAGGTGCGCGAGTCCGACGAGTTCCAGGGCGGCCGCGACGCGCCTGTCGATCTCGGCCCGCGGGACCCTGCGCTCCTCGAGACCGAACGCGACGTTGCGCTTCACCGTCATGTGCGGCCACAGGGCATAGGACTGGAACACCATTCCGACGTCGCGCTTCCAAGGCGGCAGCTGCGACACGTCGCGGCCGCCGACCAAGACCTCGCCGCCGTCGGCCTGGTTGAATCCGGCGATGAGGCGCAGCAGCGTCGTCTTCCCGCATCCGGACGGGCCGAGGAAGGCGAAGAACTCACCGGGCCGGATGTGGAGGTTGATGCCCTTCAGGACATGGTTGGCACCATACGACAGATCGACGTTGCGGATGTCGACATCGACCGCGTTGGCGCCGAGATCGGGAATGGAGAGAGGCTGGTTCATGGGTGTCGTTTCCTCGGGTCCGGCCGCGATCAGGGTCCGGCCGCTTTGGCCTTCTGGCTTTTCTCGATGATCAGATGCGACGCGAAGGTGCACAGCGCGACGAGCAGCACCGCGATAACGCCCAGCGCCGCCCCGGGACCGCGCCCTGCGGGCGACTGCATGAAGACGTAGAGGCCATAGGCGAGCGGCGCGTCCGCGTTCGACTGGACGAGCATCAGTGTCGCCGAGAGCTCCACGGCGGCGGTTGCGAAGCTCGTGACGAAGCCCGCCAGGATGCCGCCCGCCATGAGCGGCAGCACCACGCGCCGGACCGTGCGGACCTTGGTGGCGCCGAGATTCTCGGCCGCCTCCTCGAGCGAGACCGAAATCTGCTGCAGGGCCGCGTAGCAGGCGCGCAGGGCATACGGCAGACGCCGGATCGCCAACGCCAGCACGATCATGATCCAGAGGGCGGCGAGCGGTGTTCCGTCGGGAAGCTGCACCCCGTAGAAGGTCCGAAGGTAGCCGATGCCGAGCACGACGCCCGGGATCGCCAGCGCGGCGGTCGCAGCCCAGTCCAGCCATTCCCGGCCGATCAGCTTCGTTCTCAACACCAGATAGGCGATGGCGGTGCCGAGGACCACGTCGATCAGTCCAGCGATGGAGGCATAGACGAGGGTGTTCTTGACGTACACGAAACTCTCCCCGAACACGCGCCCGTAATGGGCCAGGGTATAGGCGTCCGGGAGCGGGCTGAAGGACCAGATGGTCGCGAAGGAAAGCAGCAACAGGCCGATGTGGGGCGCCAGCACCAGCAGCAGGATGAGCAGGACGGTCGCATAGGCGAGCACGCTCTCCCACGGGCGCATCCGGCGCTTCGCCAGGCCGCCGCCGCCCCGCTGCACCGTGGCGTAATCCTTGCCGCGCATGGCGCGGGCGGAGATCCACATGGCCAGGATCGACATGCAGATCAACACGACGGAGATCACGTACCCCATGGGGTCGGCGATGCCGATGGAGGTGACGCGCAAATACGCCTGCGGCGCCAGCATATCCTTGACGTTCAGGAGCAGCGGCGTTGCGAGATCGTCGAAGACCTTGACAAAGACGAGCGACGCGCCGGCGATGTAACCCGGCATGGCGAGCGGGAAGACGATGCGGCGGAACAAGCGGAACCCGGAGCTGCCGAGATTCTGCGCAGCCTCCTCCATGGACCTGTCGATGTTGCGCAGGGCGGCCGAGAGATTGATGAGGATGAAGGGAAAGTAGTGCACGGCCTGAACGAAGATGACGCCGTTCAGCCCCTCCATGAACGGGATCTTGATGCCGAACCACTCGTCGAGAAGCAGGTTCACCGTCCCGTTCCGGCCGAACAGGAGCAGCATCGCGACCGCGCCGACGAAGGGCGGTATGATCAGCGGCAGAAAGCCCAGGGTCTGGATCAGCATGGCGCCGCGGAATTCGAACCGCGTCGTGATGTAGGCGAGTGGAAGCGCGAACACCGATGCGAGGACCACCGACATGGCGGACACGTAGACCGAATTCCAGAACGAACGGATGAACAGGTCCGTTCGGGCGAAATCGAGGAAGTTGACCAGGGTGAATTCGCCGGTCCCCTTCTCCGTGAAGGCGACGTAGATCACCGTTCCGACGGGGATGACGAGAAACAGGACCAGGAAGACTGCGATCCCGAGCGCGAGGGCGACCTGCCCCGGCGTCGCCGACAGTTTCAAGAAATGCCTGGAAGACGCGGACGGCGCATGCGCTCGCC